>JAEXQJ010000316.1 GCA_023438785.1 Pseudomonadota bacterium | reverse complement strand
TCGGGCGGCAGCGGCGGCTCCAGCGGCGGCTCCAGCGGCACGCGTCCCGGCGGCTGCACCATCGCCCCCGACATGATCGCGGACTTCGAGGAGGGCGCGGGGGATCCCGTCGTGCTGTCGGGAACCGGCATCACGGGGGAGTGGGAGACATTCCAGGACCCGGAACCGGGCAACGGAAAAATAACCATGAAGGTCGAATCCTCGGGTGACACGACCGAATGCAAGAAGTACGCGCTCCACACGAGCGGCTCGGGATTCCCCACCTACGTGGGCTTCGGCATCACCAATCTGGCGGGAACCGCCACCGCGCCCAAGGCCTACGACAACACCAAAAACTACACGGGCATCAAGTTCCGGGCCAAGGTGGGAAGCAAGCACCCCCTCGAGTCCGCCGTGCGTTTCAACATCTCCACGCCCGACACCGAAGGAACGGACTCGGGCGGCAAGTGCACAAAACTCACTCTGAGCGATCCGAACAAACCGAAAGAGATTCCCTGCTACCAGCACCCCGGCCGTTTCCTCGAGGAGGAATACGCCCTGTCCACCGAATGGAAGGACATTACCCTCTGTTTCGATCGCGACCTCGTCCCGCTGTCGTTGCCCAGCAACCTGTCCAACGAGCAGCGCGAGTCGATTGCCAAGAACATGTTGAAGATCCAGTTCCAATTCAACAAGGCCAAGAACTGGACGGTCACCAGCTACCCCACCAACGGCACATTCGCGATAATCCCCGCCTCGACGGAGTTCGACTTCTGGGTCGACGATATCCAGTTCTTCACCGGCGAGTGCCCCGACGCCAACTTCAAGTCCTCGGACGGAACGGCGAAGGCGTTCGGGCAGAACAAGGCGCCCGAAGGTGGCTCCTGCTCGCTGGCCAGCAACGCCGCCAAATACAACAAGACCATCTCGCAAATCTACGCGCGCTGGATGAAAAACTTCGTGCGCGCCGACGGCAGCGACAAGCTGAAGGTCATTGCCCCCGAGCAGGAAAACGGCGTCACCACCAGTGAAGCCATGGGCTACGGCATGATGATCGCCGCGGCCATGGGCGACAAGGCCACCTTCGAGAAGATGTGGAAATACGTCCAGGGCAACCTGAGCAGCGGGCTCATGACCTGGAAGACCGGCGGATCGGGTTCGGCCACCGACGGCGACGAGGACATCATTTACGGTCTGTACATGGCGGACCTGCAATGGGGCGGGTACAAGACGGCCGCCGATGACATGGCCAAGGCGTTTGCTTCGGGCGATGTGGCAGCCAACGGTCAGCTCAAGCCCGGAAACGGCTGGAACGACTTCTGGAACCCGTCGTACTTCTCGCCGGGCATGTACCGCAAGTTCGCGGGCCTCGACGTGGAGAAGGTCAACGCCGAGAATTACCGGCTCATGAACGCCAACGTCAATGCAGCCACGAAGGGACTCCCCACGGACTGGGCCAACCTCTCCTCGGGGCAGCCGGTCGAAGGCAACACCGCGCAGGTGAAGAGCGAGCTCACGGGCCCGCCCTACATCTTCTACGGCTTCGACGCCGCCCGGGTTCCTTGGCGGTTGGGCCTGGACGCTTGCACCGGGGCCTCCGAGCCCAAAGAGGCCCTGACGAGCATGGTCCAGTTCTTCGCTCCCAAGTACGATGGCGGCGCCAGCATCGATCTCATGGCTGCCGGCTGGAACAAATCGGATGGCAGCAAGAACTCGGGGGCCAAAAACTACCAGGCATCGTTCATCGGCCCCGTGGGCGTGGCCGGCATGGCCGTGGGCGGAACAGATGGCAGCAAGATGCGAGACCGCGCCTTCCGCGCCACGCTCGACATCTTGCTGAATGGCGACTTCAACCACACCTACTTCCCCTCCACGGTCGGGTTGCTCACCCTGCTCTTGATGAGCGGCAACTTCCCGATGCCGTAAGCGGAAGCCGCTAGACGCAACCAAGCCCCGGATGGCGCGAGCTGTCCGGGGCTTTTCGTTTTTGGGCTCACGGGCAGGACGAGCTTGCCCCATCTCCGTCGGGTGCAGAAACCGCGCCCATCCGCACGCGGGCGCCCTGCTACGCTTGGGAAGGGAGGTGGGGATGAAGCTCAAGCGCTTGCGTGATCAGGTGGTGGTGGTGATGGGCGCGGCGACGGGCATCGGCCGCTTCACCGCGCTGGAGCTGGCCCACCGCGGGGCAAGCGTCGTGGTGGCCGCCCCCGACGGGCCCAGCATCGAGGCCCTGGCCGCCGAGATTCAGGGTGATGGGGGCAAGGCCCTGGCCGTGGTGGCCGACATCAGCAAGCCCGAGGACGTCAACCGGGTGGCCGCCGCGGCGGAGAGCCTCGGCGGGCTGGACACCTGGATCAACGTGGCGGCGGTGAGCGAGTACGCGCCCTTCGAGCAAGTCACGCCCGAGGAGTGGCAACGGATCGTCGCGGTCAATCTGCTCGGTTACGCCTACGGCGCGCGGGCCGCCCTGCCCTTGCTGCGCCAGCGCGGCGGCGGCGCCATCATCAACATCTCGTCGGTGGAAGGCCGCGTGTCCCTGCCCTTGCACAGTGCCTATGCGGCCTCCAAGCACGGCATCATCGGCATGGCGGACGCTCTGCGCCTGGAGTTGGAGCACGACAAAGTGCCCATCAGCGTCACCACGATCATGCCCGCGTCCATCAATACGCCCTTCTTCGAACACGCGGCCAGCAAACTGGGTGTGAAGCCCCGGCCCTATCCGCCCGTGTATCAGCCCGAGGCGGTGGTGGGCGCCATCCTGTACGCGGCCGAGCACCCCATGCGCGACATGGTGGTGGGCGGCGCCGGCCGCCTCATGATCGCGCTGCGCACACTGGCGCCCGGGCTCTCCGATTGGCTGTTGTCGCGCACGGGATACCCGCTGCAAGCGACCAAGCAGCCGCGCGCCGTCGAGGGTGTGGCCGCCACGGCCAGCGCGCCCAGCGGCGATGCGCGCATCAAGGAACGCGAGGCAGCCAGCCTAGGGCGCGTGCGCAAGCCCGGCGTGTTCAGCCGTCATCCCGGCGCCACGGCCGCGGCGGCCCTGGGTCTGCTCATCTGGGCCTGGCGCTCCAGGCGCGGGCTGTGAGGTTGCCCGCCGCGCCGGCGAACACACGTTGTCTGCAAAGGAGAAGGCGCATGCATCTGCAAGCCGTGGTCATCGAACACCTGCGCGTGCCTCCCCGCTCCGTGCGTCTGCGCCGGGTGAACGTGGGGACCAAGGAACGCATTTTCTCGACGCTGTTGGGCGGGGCGCTCAGCTACGTGGCCTCACGCCAGTCGGCCTGGTGGCGCCGGGCCTCGTTCGGCACAGCCGCGGCCCTTCTTCTCAAGCGCGGGGTGAGCGGACACTGTGACCTCTACGACCTTCTGAACGTGAGCACGGCCGCGGACCAGCCCCATCGCGTCCTCCACAGCGGCGGCATGTTCGCTCGGGCGCGGGCCAAGATGTCCCGCGTGCAGCGGAGCGTGACCATCCTCAAGCCCCGCCACGAGCTGTTCGGCTTCTGGCGCGACTTTAGCCATCTGCCGTGCTTCATGCAGAACCTCGAGGCGGTGCAGATCCTCGATCCGCTCCACGCGCGTTGGGTGTGGCGGGGCCTGGGCGGGCGGCTGGTGGAATACGAAACGGAGATCCAGGGTGAGGCCGAAAACGAGCACATCACCTGGCTGGGCAAACACGACGGGCGCGCCCTATTTCGTGCCGACATCCGGTTCCGCGAGGCCCAGGGCAACCGAGGCACCGAGGTCACGCTCACGGTGGGGCCGGGCGAGCCGGGCGGACACCTGGACGGCCACGCGCTGATCCTGATGAGCAAAGAACCGGAGCGGCAGGTGCGCGACGATCTGGCGCGCTTCAAGCAGCTCATGGAAGCCGGGGAAATCGTGACCGCGGCGGGTCCCTCGGCGCGGGGAGGCGTGCGATGAAAGCCCTATGTTGGTTCGGAGCGAACGATCTGCGGGTCAAGGACGTCCCCGACCCGCAGATCCTCAACGCGCGCGACGCCATCGTGAAGGTGCGTCTGTCGTCGGTGTGCGGCTCGGACCTGCACCTCATCGACGGTTACGTGCCCACGATGAAGAAGGGCGACATCATTGGCCATGAATTCATGGGCGAGGTGGTGGACACGGGCCCCGAGGTCAAGAAGCTCAAGCGCGGCGATCGGGTGGTGGTCAGCTCGATCATCGCGTGCGGCGAGTGCAGCTACTGCCGCAACGAACACTGGTCCCAATGCGACAACTCGAATCCCAACGGCAGCCTCACCGAGACAGCCTACGGTCACCCCACGGCGGGCATCTTCGGCTACTCGCACGCCTTTGGCGGTTTCCCGGGCAGCCACGCCGAATACGTGCGCGTGCCCTTCGCGGATCGGGGCTGCTTCCGCATCCCCGAGGGCGTGCGCGACGAGAGCGCCGTGTTCCTGTCGGACGCCGCGCCCACGGGCTACATGGCCGCCGACTTTTGCCGCATCCAACCTGGCGACACCATCGCCGTGTGGGGCGCGGGCGCCGTGGGCCACATGGCCATGTGGGCCGCGCAGAAGCTGGGCGCCGCGCGCATCATCGCCATTGATCGCTTCCCCTATCGCCTGGAAAAGGCGCGCCAGCAGATGGGCGTGGAAATCCTCAACTACGGCGAACTGGATATCGCCGATGCGCTGAACGAGATCACCGCCGGCCGCGGTCCCGACGCGTGCATCGATGCGGTGGGCATGGAGGCGCACGGCACGGGGCTCGACTACGCCTACGATCGAGCCAAGCAGGCGGCGCGCCTGCAGACCGATCGCCCCACCGCCCTGCGCGAGGCGATCTATTCGTGCCGCAAGGGCGGCGTGGTTTCGGTGGTCGGCGTGTATGGCGGCTTCATCGACAAGTTCCCCATGGGCGCCGTGGTCAACAAGGGCCTCACCATTCGCTCGGCCCAGCAGCACGCCCAGAAATACATCCCGCGCCTGCTCGAATACGCCCAGCGCGGCGAGCTCGATCCCTCGTATCTGCTCACGCACACCATGCCCTTGGACGAGGCCCCGAAGGGCTACGCCCTCTTCAAGAAGAAGACCGAGGGCTGCCTGCGCGTGGCCTTCCTGCCGTAGCTCGGCAGCCCGGGACGACGCGCCACCTACGGTCGCACGTTCAGACGGTAATCGAAGCGCAGGCCCGCGGACTTGGGGAATTGGGCGGCCCGCACGATCTGCTCCACACACGAGCCCATCTGCGTGCCCGCCATCTTCCCACCCAGGGTCACGGCGCTGATCCCGCCGTCCTTGCTCACCGTCAGCTTCAGCTCGGCCACGCCGCGATCGTTGTAGCGGCGGGCGCATTCGCTGGCCCGCTTCTGCACGCCCCCCATCACGCGAACGATGTCGGATTGGGACAGCTGCGCGGCCGGGGCCGGGGCCGCCTCTTTCTTGGGCGCGGGCTCGGGACCGCCCTTCTGCACCTCTTGCAGAATGGCGTCCAGACCCTTGCCCGAGTGTTTCTTCTCCGGGGCCTTGGTCTCGGCGACGCCGCCCATCAGACCGTCCAAGCCGTCACGCGACTTCGGCGCGGCGGGCTCGGCCTTGGCGGGCTCGGCCTTGGCCTTGGCCGCGGGCTCACCCTTGGCCTTGGCGCCGCCCGGCAAAAAGGGATCCTGGTAGCCGCCCGAGGCACGCTTGGCCTCGGCCTTATGGCCCTTGCGCTGACTGCCCGACTTACCGGCCGGCTCGACCGGGGCAGGGGCCTCTTCGGCAGGCGCCGCTGCGGCTTCGACCTTGGCCGGCTCGGGCGCGGGCGGTTCGGGTTCCTTGGCGGCCACCGGCTGCGGAGCGGCCACGGGTTCAGAGGGGACGGGCTCCGCGGGCAAGGGCTCGACGGTGGGCTTGGCCGGCGCGGCCACCTCGGCAGCGACCGGCGCGGTTTTGGCCGGCTCCGCCGCCGGGACGGGCAGCCCCAGCAGGCCGCGCGCCTGCGTGATGATGAGCGGACCGACGGCCACGCCCGCACCAAACATGAGAAGTGACCACAGCGTCAGCCGGCCCCAGCGCCTCTTGGGTTTGGGCAGCGGGATGGGAGCGGCCATGACCACGGGGCCAAGCCCCGGTCGAGGAAGGTTCGGACCACCGTTGTTGTTCGCCAGCACGGCCGGATTGTAATCGGATTCTTCCGTCGTTGGTGACCGTCGTGGACGTTTCGCGCTCTGCGGCGCGGCCCGACGGCGGGGTCACCACTTGCGCAGCACGCCGATGAGGAGGCGCAGCAGGCGCCCCAGCCCCAGAAGTCTGCGCCCAGCGCCGCGCCCGTAGAGAGCCTGCATGGCGCCGTCGAGACCGGCGTAGGTGGCGCGCGAATGGGGGTACCACCACATCTGCCGCGGCAGACGGTGCAGGCTGTCGCGCACGACGACCTTGGTCTGGGTCATCTCCTCGAACCCCATCTGCCCGTGCGAACGGCCGATCCCCGACTGGCCATAGCCGCCCCAGTGCGTTTCGGCCATGCCGTGCGACATCAGGTGGTCGTTGATGGTCACGGCGCCGGCTGCCAGGCGCGCGGCCAATCGCTGCGCCACGGCTTGGTCGCGGGTCCACACGCTGGCCGTGAGGCCATAGATGGTGCCGTTGGCCTTGGCCACCACTTCCTCTTCGGTAACGAAGCGATCCACAGCCAGGAGGGGACCGAAGGTCTCGTCGGTCATGATTCTCAGACTGGCCTGCACGCCATCCAGGATGACGGCGGGATGGATGCGCTGCTCGGCATCCTCGCGCCCCACCTGGGCCACCACGCGCGCCCCGGCCGCCACCGCCTCGTCGAGTTGGGCCTTCACGGTGGCGAACTGGCCCGCCGTGGTCAAGGTGCCGATGTCCACGTCGAACTCGGTCTCGCGCCCCACGCGTAGGCGGTGCAGGCGCTCGGCCAGCAGGCGCGTGAATTCGTCGGCCACGCTGTGGTGCACGTAGATGCGCTCCACGCCGCCACACGACTGGCCGCAGTTGGAGAGCCCGGCCCACAGAGCGCCATTGGCCGCCCGAACCAGATTGGCGTCGGCGCACACGATCATGGCGTCGTTGCCGCCCAACTCCAGGCACACCGGGATCAGCTTGCGAGCGGCCAGGGCCATGATCTGCTTGCCCACCGCGATGGAGCCCGTGAAGAAGATCTTGTCCACGCCCGCCTCCACGAAGGCCGCGGCCGTGTCGGCACCGCGCAGGTGAACGAGCTGAAACAGCCCCTGGGGCACGCCGGCCTCGCGCAAGATGCGGGCGATCAACTCGCCCACGGAACGGGCCAGCGTGGCCACCTTGAGCACCACGCCGTTGCCCGCCATGAGCGCCATGACCACCTCGTGAAAGGGAATGGCGAAGGGATAGTTCCAGGGGCTGATGATGCCCACCACGCCCCAGGGCTCGTGCAGCAAGGTGGATCGCTTGAAGAAAAGCAGCGGATTGCCCCTGCGGATGCGCCGGGGTCGCAGGAAGCGCTCTGCCGCCTTGGCGTAGTAGGCAGCCGCCATGGCCGCGGGCAAAACCTCGGCCGACATGGCATCCACGCGTGTCTTGCCCGTGCAGGCCGCGATGGCCGCCGTCAACTCGTCCGCGTGCTCGGTGAGGATGCGGGGGATGCGCCCCACCAGGCGCCCCCGCTCGCGCAGCGACAGGCGGGCCCAGCCCTGTTGCGCCTGGCGCGCATCCGCCAGGGCTCGCTGAACATCAGCGCTGCCCTCCTCAGCCAAGGTCGCCGCGCTCATCCCCGCCCCTTCCAGGTGCTCATGCTCCGGTGCACGTTGAGCAGGCGAATGAATCCCTGAAACCAGGCGTCGGGCAGCAGGCCGCGAAAGAGGATGGCCAGCCGCACGGACCACGGTCGAATGAGGCGCGGCTTGCCCTTCTTCAGCGCCTCTTCGACGATGCATTCGGCGATGACGTCGTGGCTCTTCACCCGGGGCACCAGGATCGATCCCAGGCCGCTCACCCGCGCCCCCTCGAACATGCCCGTCGCGATGTAGGACGGGTGGATGGACGAGAAGCGCACGCCTCGCTTGCCGCGGTTGCGCGCCTCGTGGCGCAGGGATTCGGTCAGTCCCCACACCCCCCATTTGGCTGCCGAGTAGGCCGCCATGTCCGGCACGCCCAGGATGCCCGCGGCCGACGAAATGTTCACCACGTGGCCCCGGTTGCGCTCGTACATGCCGGGCAGGAAGGCGCGCGTGGTGTGGAGCAGGGAGGTCAGGTTCACGTCCACGGTCTTGACCAGGGTGTCCTCGGCCACATCGAGGAAATCACCGCCGCGCACGTAGCCCGCGTTGTTGATGAGGATGTCCACCGCACCCAGCTCGCGCACCGTCTGCTCGGCCGCGGCCCGCACCGCCGCCGCGCTGCTGACGTCGCACACCTGGCCCAAGGCTGTGCCCCCCACGGCGCGCAACTCGGCGCACGCGGCGTCGAGGGCGGCCTGGTTGATATCCCACAGGGCCACCGCACAGCCCGCGTGGACCAGCCGACGCGCAGTGGCCAAGCCGATGCCCATGCCCGCGCCGGTGACGACGGCGATCTTTCCCGAAAGCTCCATGCTGTCTCCTGCGACTGGCCGCCATTCTTGCCGCAGCCCCGGCGCAGAAGACAAGCTCTCTCGGACATTCCGGGGCGGAGTCAGCGCGAGCCGCGCGGGGCGCCCCCGCCACCCCCCTTGCCGCCGTGGCCGATGGGTTGCACCGGCGGCTCGTGCTCGGGCACGAAGGCGATGGAGATGCGCGAGCCCTGCCCGTCCACGCCGCTGCGGACCTCCTCCATGTCCAGCGAGGCCACGGCTTGCACCAACCCGTCGATGACCGGCGGCGGCAGCGGCCCCGGATAGCGGAACACCAGGATGCCGTCGCGATAGGCCATGAGCGTGGGGATCTCGATCACCGCCCACTGCTCGACCAGGTTCGGCTGGTTGGGCGCGTCCACGCTGCCAAAGCGGACCTCGGGGTGAATGCGGGACGCGTAGTCCAACGCCTGCTCGAAAAGCTGCGAGCGCGAATCCCGCGGGTTGTACCAGTCCACCAGGGCGACGCCCGGGGCGCGCACGTGCGGCTCGATGCTGGCGCTATCGAGGTGTGCGATCACTAGGATGCCCCCGGGTGGACTTGGGCCGAGATCTCGTCCCGAGTCACGGTTGATTCGCGCCCCGTGGCCTTGCCCGCTTCCAAGAGCGACTTGAACCGAATCAGATCCTCGTCGATCTCGCGCTTGGGATCCTTGCCGAACAGCTTGGCGATGGCGTGGCCGACCACGCCGGCCGGCGGGTTGTACGCCATCTGGATTTCGATCTGGGTGCCGTCGCCCCAGCGGTAGAAGCGCACCACGCCCTCGTTGTGGATTGACGAGCCGGGCAGGCTACGCCAGGCCAGCTCCTCGTTGGGTTTCTCGCTGGTGATCTCCGCATCCCACTGGAACTCGGTGCCGCCCGGACCTTCCACGCGCCAGCGCAAGCGACCGCCGTCGAATCGGCGAATCTCGCGCACGTGGGTCATGAAGCGCGGGTAGGTCTCGAAGGCGCACCAGAAGGCGTAGACGTCTTCCACCGGCACGTTGAGGTGGATGGTCTTGCGAATCTCGATGCCGTGCGCTCCGGCCGACAAGCCCACGATGCGTTTCCAGGGCGCATTGAGCACGCCCCGCACCAGCAGCCCCGTCCCCAAGGGCGTCCACAGCAAGCGACCGAGGCCGGCGCCGCGCAGCCCGCGCAGCAACAGCAACGCCCCGGCTCCGGTGCCCAGCACACGTAGGGTCGGCGGCCACTTGTCCTGTCGCCACCACGGTCCCGTCGGTCCCGGCTGCCCCTGCAGCGAGGGAATGGCCCCCGGCTCGTCACGCACGTCCAGGCGATCCTCCACGCTCTTCACACCACGCACCTGGGCCACACCGTCGAGCACGTGCTGGTGATCGCCGCGCAGGACGTAGCCACCCAAGATGATCCGGCCGTCCACGGACCTCAGCTCGATGGCGCCGGGATGGGAGCTCAGACGCCCCAGCCGTGCGCGCACCCGTTCCTCCAAAATGACATCATCGACGGGGCCATGCCGATTCCACATCCCTGCCGCCCGGGCGATGAGACCGCGGGCCCGATGGGCCACGTCACGCGAAGCTTTGCTGGTCTCGTCCACCGCCTCGTGCACGTCCCGGCGCGCCCGCTGCTCCAGCCGCGCGCGCCGCCGCCGTCCCGCCAGGGGATCGAGCAGATACATGAGCCCTGCGCCCACGCCGATTCCGCTCAACAGCGTCATGGTCTTAC
>JAEXQJ010000312.1 GCA_023438785.1 Pseudomonadota bacterium | reverse complement strand
GGATACGCCCGTCATGGCTCGCTCCCTCCAATGAGGCTCTTCACCGCGGCAGCAAACTCGGATCGCGCTTTGCGAAGGCGGGAGTAGCCAGTGAACCGATAGATCGACAGAGCGGCTGCCACTTCGTTCATCTCCAGACCGTCGATGTCATGCATGATGAGCACCGCGCGCCTTGGCATCGGGACCCGGTCGAGGGCGCGCAGGACCAGCGCGCGACGCTGGCTCGCCTCGAGGGCCTGGTCGGGCCGCTGCCGCAGATCGCAGACCTCGACGAACGCGCGCGGCACCTCCCGTCTCGACTTGCGCAAAAAGTTCGAGGCGACCCTGAAGGCGACGCCGAACAGGTAGGCTCGGAAAGGCCGCGTCGAATCGTATTTGTCCCACGTGTTGTGCAGCACCAGGAACACCTCGTGCGCCACATCCTCCACATCGTCGCGGGGCACACCCAACCGGCGCAAGCTGCGCAGCAGATAGTTCAGATCGTTTCTGAAGGCCTCCAGACAAGGGTCATCCACCGGGCCCCGAAGTCCCTTAGGCCGTGGCTGGCTGGCGACCAAACGCAGGTGACTCATAACGTTCCTGTGCGATGTATTGTCGGCAGACTTGTCGGGTTGCTATTCGAGGCGAAGAAAGAAGTCGAGCCCGGCGCTGACACTGAAGCTCGGCATTGTCCACACAGGTACGTGATTCAGCTCCACCGTCCACGGGGTGAGCAAATATCCCCCGTCGGCGCGAGCCTGCAGCCCCACGTGGTCGCCGAGGAGAACCGACCACCCGAGGCGGGGACCCACGTGGGCGATGAAGCCCCGCGGGGATTGCGGCTCGTCGATATCGATGCCTTGCACGTTCAGGCGCCCCAGCTTGGCAATCGCACAGGCCGAGAGCGGCCCCAGCTCTCGGCACGCAGCGAGGGTGCCCTGCAGGAGGTGGTATCGAAACCCACCAGCGTCGAAACGTGACGAGGAGGGGACACTGGCCTCGGCCCCCAACTCGACGAGGAATCGTCCGTCGTGAACGGCCGCGAACAACCGGCCTTGCGTGACCACCCGGGGCCCGAGCCCCAAGCCGACGGATGCGCCCCCACCAGCGCGAACCGACCACGAGGACTTCACGGGGGTGCTCACGGCGGGTGAGGAGGGCTCAGCCCGCGCCAAGGTGGGGGCCGGGCCTGGAGGCTCGACGGGCGCGGGCGTTTCCTCGCGAGGCGATGAGCCCGCGGACGCGTCGTCCGGCTGCTCGGCGGGAGGCGCGGTTTCGGCGGTCGCCTCGGTGGCCATGAGCTGTATCTGGACTACCAGGGCAAATCCCATGGCCGGGAGGACCTGGCGGCACGACTGGTTCGGCGAGGTGAAGCGGCGTTCCCCCAACGACGGCTGCGTGTCCGCCACCCAGTCCAGGCGTCCTTCGATTCCCTGCTCGCCCTGCCAGGCGCGCACCACTACGGCCAGTGGCGAGCCGGCACGGAAGGGATCATAGCCAAGCTGCCCGACCACCAGGGATATGAACTCGGGCTCGCTCGGGCATCCCGGCAGCGCCGGATCGACATTGTACGTCATGTCGACGAACAGCATGGGAGCCGCTTGGGCCTGCCCTCGCGCAAGCAGAGCCGCTAGTCCCGATAGGAACGCGACGCGCAGCCATCTGCCGAACGGTTTGCCCATGCAGGAGCTACCTTGCCACGAAACAGCACCCGCATTCGGGTCTCTCCGCCCGCCCTGAAACGAAGCGATCGGGTCCACATCAAACGCGCATGGCCAACGCACGGGACGTCGCTGTTTTGGTTGGTAGCCTGCGCAAGGAGGCCTTCAGCCGCAAGGCGGCCAAGGCCTTCATCGAGGTTGCGCCGCCCACGCTCAAACCGCAGCTCGTCGAGCTTGGGCAGCTCTCTCTTTACAATCAGGACTTGGACGGGAACATGCCCGTCGAGTGGACCGCGCTCAAGCAACGCATTCGAGCGGCGGACGCGGTACTTTTCGTGACCCCTGAGTACAACCGCTCTGTGCCCGGTGTGCTCAAGAATGCCATCGACATCGCGTCGCGCCCCTACGGAGACAGCGCCTGGAGCGGCAAGCCGGCGGCGGTGATCAGCGTGACCCCCGGCAGCCTCGGGGCCTTCGGTGCGAATCACCACCTGCGCCAATCCATGGTGTTCCTCAACATGCCCGCCATGCCCCAGCCCGAGGCCTACATCTCGAACGCGGCCAACCTGTTCGACGCCCAGGGCAAGCTCACCGACAACAGCACACGCGAGTTCCTGCGCAGATTCGCCCAAGCCTTCGCCACCTGGGTCGAAAACCACAGCAAAGGCTGACTCGCCCTCGCTACGAACTCGCCGGAACCTGGGCCAGGAGCTTCTCCAGAACCTCCATGTTGGGGGGCTTGGCCATGTGACGGTCGAAGCCCACGGCACGCGCCCGTTCAGCGTCCTCCTGGGCGGCGTACCCGCTCAGGGCCACCAAGTACAGGCGGCGCAACTCGGGATCGCCGCGCATACGGCGGGCAACCTCATAGCCGTCCATGAGCGGCAGGCCGATGTCACACAGGACGACCTGGGGATGGAACTGGTGTGCCTTTTCCAGCCCACTGGGACCGTCGCCGGCGATCTCCACCTCGTGCGGCCCCAGTTCCAGTGCCTCTTTCAGACTCTCGGCCGCGTCGCGGTTGTCTTCGATGACCAGAACGCGAATCGCGGGCTGCGCGGCTCGCTCAGCGGCGCTCTCCGGCTGCGCACGCAGGGGCAGGCGAATGGTGAACTCGGCGCCTTTGCCGGGCCCCTCGCTGCTGGCCTGCACGGAGCCGCCGTGCAGTTCCACGAGCCCCTTGACCAAGGCCAATCCCAGCCCCAGCCCCGCGGTGCTGCGCTCCCGCGTGCGCGCGTCCTGAGTGAAGGGCTCGAAGAGCCGGGACAGGCTCTCGCGTGACAGTCCGGCGCCATTGTCGCGCACGCGGACCACCGCCTGCCTCTCCTCGGCGCCCACGGCGACCACCACGCGCCCGCCCCGCGGCGTGAACTTGGCCGCGTTCTGCAGCAGGTTGGACACCACCTGCGAAAGCCGCGTGGGATCGCCGTCGATGACCACGTCCTGCCGCGCGTCCACCGCCAAAGCCAACCCGTTGGCCTCGAAGGTCGGGCGGTGATCCTCAGCCGTGCGGCGCACGAGCTCACACAGGTGCACGGTCTCACGCTGCAAGTGGACCTTCCCGCGCGTGATGCGCGACACGTCCAGCAGGTCGTCAATCAGCCGAGTCATGAACTCCGCCTGGCGTGAGATCACCTGGGACGCGTGGCGCGCCTGCGATCCTCCCGGCTCGGCGCGCTCCATGATGTACAGGCTGTTGCGAATGGGGGCCAACGGGCTGCGCAGCTCGTGCGATAGCGCGGCCAGGAAATCGTTCTTGCGCTGGTCCGCCTCGGCCAGTTGCTGATTGGCCTGCCGCAGGGCCTCCTCCTCCAAATGGTGCTGCGCAATCTCGGCAAGCAGCAGGGCATTGCGCTGCTGCAAATCCTCGTTCAGCCGCTGCAGATCGGAATCGCGCGCTTCCTCGTCCACATCCACGGCCGTACCGAGCCACCCGCCGGTCGACCCGGGCAGGTGATTACCGCTCAGGCGCAGAGAACGGAACACACCGTCGTGGCGCCGCAGACGACACCGCAGGCGAAAGGGCTCGCGCGCATGCACCGCCCGGGTCCAAGCGGCCACGACCGCCACGCGCTCCTCGGGGTGCAGGCGTTCCTGCCAGCCCTGCCCCAGGAGCTCCGCTCCCGACCTTCCGGTAAATTCACGCCACTGGGGGCTGACGTAAAACCAACGCCCATCGCCATCACAAACCCAGGTCCTGATAGGCAACGCCGCCAGCAGCAGCGAGGCATTAACGGGGGGCGCGCCGCCCCACTCAGCTGCATCATTCATCTCGGCTCGGCCCTTATACGAACCGAAAGTAATTGTGTTTCCCGGGGCTGAGATGGCAAGTGGAACGGTCGGAAGGCTCTGCTTTGCATCGTCCCTTGTTTGACCAAATCGCCGCGCATCTGCTCTGCCCGCTGTGCGGCCAATCCTTGCGGGCCACCCTGGGTGGCTTGCGATGCGCGGCGGGACACGACTTCGATCGGGCGGCGCAGGGCTACGTCAACCTCCTCACGCGCCCGGCCGCCAATCCAGGTGACGACGCGGCCATGGTGGACGCGCGCGCCCGCTTCCTTGGCGCGGGACACTTCGCGCCGCTGGCCCAGGCGGTCGCGGACAGGGCCTCGGCGCACGCCGCTCCCGCGGGGCTGCTGGTGGAGATCGGCGCCGGGACGGGTTTCTACCTGGGACGCGCCTTGGACGCCTTGCCCGGCCGCATGGGTTTGGCGGTGGACGTGTCCCGCTACGCCGCCCGGCGCGCGGCCCGCGCCCACCCGCGCATGGCCGCCGTCGTCGCGGATGCAAGCGCCCGCTTGCCGCTTCTGAATGAGGACGCGGCGCTCGTCCTCGATGTCTTCGCCCCGCGCAACGCAGCCGAATTCGCGCGCGTCCTGCGGCCCGATGGCGCCCTGCTGCTGGTGACCCCGTCGCCTGATCACCTGCGCGAGCTGCGTGGCCACCTCGGCCTGCTGGACGTGGATCCAGAGAAGCAATCGCGCCTGGCGCGGGCCTTGGATCCGCACTTCGCGCGCGGGCCCGTCACTTCGCTGTCCTGGACCATGGATCTGGACCACGAGGCCGCGATTCTCCTGGTGAGCATGGGGCCCTCGGCCCGCCACCTGGATCGCGCCGCCCTTTCGCGAGCGGTGGCCGCCTTGCCCAGCCGCATCCAGGTCACCGGCTCGGTGCAGATCCAAATGGCCAGACGGCTTGGCACTCCCACTGAGCCCAAAGAAGGGGCGGGCACGTAGCCCGCCCAGGCGGCAGAGGACCTCCTTTCTCAGAAACCCGCGCCCATGCCCACGCCGAACATCGTGGTGGTCATGGAGCGCTCGTCATCGTCTACGCCGTGGAACAAGCCGCCAAAGGCTTCGGCATTCATGGCGAACCACTTGCTCACCCGCCATTCGTAGCCCACGGACAGGATGCCGGCCGCACCCGCGGCCCCGTGTTCCAGGCTGTCATGATCGTCGTCGTCGCAATCGTTCGACTTGTCCCAGTCGTCGGTGGTGAAGGCCATACCCACGCCCGCCGAGAAGCCACCATAAAGGCCCCAGGGCGAGGTGTAGATGTACTCGGGTCCGGCGTAGGCGAAGTTGGCCGCGCCCCAATCCGGGTTGGTCCCGGCCGGCAGCGGCTGGTCGCGCACAACCTTCTTGGTGGGTCGCGTGAAGGACTGAATGCGCGCACCCAGCCGGTGCTCCTCGCTCAGGACCGCGCCGATGCGGAACGCGCCGCCCACGCCCTCGAGGGTGCGGCTGTCGCGGGTGGTCAGGCGATTGTCCGAATCCTCGACGAGGCCGCCCCCCAGCATCATCAGAGAGGCGTACATGGGTGCGCGACTTCCGCGACCCCAGCCGATGGCGGGCTCACTCTCGGCAGCGGGATCGACGGCCTGCACCGAGGGGACCGCGGCGGGGCTGGCGGCCGGAGCCGGCGCAGGCGCAGGCGCAGGTGCGGCGGGCGGCATGGGAGGCGCGACCTCCTGGGCAGCGGCGGTGGCAGGCAGGGCGAGCAAGAGGGCCAGTAGCGAGCGGGTCATCGGGTTTCTCCTTTCGGGAGAAGAAACACCGCGCCCGCAAGAACCTGTTACCGCCCGGTCAGACGGTGCTGCGGCTCGCTTTCGCCCATGTCGGCCAGTCCCCGCCGCTCGATGGCGTCGGGCTCACCCCGCTCGGGGCGTTCCAGGCGGCCCTGACCCTCTTCGACCGGTTGCTTGGTGCGCGCATCCAGAGGCACGTTGTCCTCCGCGCGCGACGCCTCCCGTTCGGCCTCGCCGGCCGGGCGCTTCTCGACCGCTTCCCCGCGTCGCGGGCCGCGGTGACCAACAACTGGTTTGGACCTCATCACCCTATGGTGACGGCCGCGCCGGAAGCTTCAACTCAGCCACGCCAGTGTTCGATGACGATCTTCACGCCGATGGCGACGAGGATGAGGCCGCCCAGGAACTCCACGCGTCGACCCCACAAGGACCCAACGCGTCTGCCCAACAGCATGCCGGTGACGGTGAAGGCGGCTGCCACCACCCCGATGACCGCCGAGGGCACCACGATGGCCGAGCCCACCATGGCCAAAGACAGGCCGACGGCCAGCGCGTCGATGCTGGTGGCCACCGACAGCAGGACCAGGTCCCATCCGGACGTGGGATCGCGCACGGGCCGTTTCTCCTCCTCACCCTGCCACGCGCCCCACGACATCCTGCCGCCCACGAAGGCGAGCAAGCCAAAGGCGATCCAGTGATCGACGGCCGCGATGTGGCGATAGACCGCCCTGCCCGCCAGCCAGCCCAGCACGGGCATGAGGGCCTGGAACAGCCCGAAGTGAAAGGCCAACCGGAACACGTGGCGACCGGTGAGCCGTTCCAAGGTCAGCCCGGCCACGATGGCCACGGCGAAGGCGTCCATGGCCAAGGCCACGGCCAGGGCCAGGAGCTCTAAGCAACCCAAGGCGCGACCTCGGGTACCTCGGGTACAACGATAGGTAACACGGCGGCGCATATTGGCACCGCGGCGGTCAGGGTTAAAGAGCCCAGGGCAACCGAACGGTGAATTCGGAGCCCTGCGCGGGCTCGGATTGCACAGCCACCGAGCCTCTCATGGCGTCGACCAGTTGGCGCACCACGAACAGGCCCAGCCCCATGCCCGCCAGGCCCGAGCCCGCGTCGGCGCGGAAGAAGCGTTCGAACAGGTGCTCGCGCATCGACGGTGGAATGCCCGGGCCGTGGTCGCGCACGGCGATCTCGATCTGCCCGTCCGCGCCCCTTACCTCCACCTCCACCGGCTTGCCCGCGCCGTATTTCACGGCGTTCGAGACCAGGTTGACCACGATCTGCTCGATGCGCACCGGATCCCAACGGCCCACCACGGAATCGGCGCGCACCAGGCGCAGTTGGTCGGCGCCCGGGTCACCCACCGATCTGAAGTCGTCCACCACCGCGCGCACCACCCCACTGATATCCACATCGTTGCGCGAGGCCGAGGGGGCCTTGCCCGACAGGCCCGACGCCGCCAGCACGGTATTGGCCAACTGGGTCAGATGGGTCACCTGCCGGCGCAACACCCGCACGCGCGTTTCCACCTTGGCGCGGTCCTCGATCACGCCGCGGCTCACCAGCACCTGGAAGGAATTCAGGTGCAACTGCAGCGTGGTCAGTGGCGTGCGCAATTCGTGCGACGCCATGGCCAGAAAGTCGTTGCGCGCCTTCACGGCTCGTCGCGCCTCCGCCTCGGCGGCACGCAAATCCGCCACGGTCCGCTCCAACTCGGCGGTTCGCTCCCTCACACTGCGTTCGAGATCGTCGCGAGAGCGCGCCAGACCCTCGGCCAGATCCGCGTTGCGGATCGCCAGCTCCATATTGCGCAGGAACCAAGCCTGAGTGCGGGCCGCCAGGACGAGCATGAGCAGCGCGAACAGGGTCAGCAGGATCCCCATGGCCAAATCGAAGGGATCGCCGTGCGTGACCAGACGCAGAATCAAGGGCGGGAGCGCGCCCAGGCTGAACAGGACGAACGCGGTCAGGTAGGCGGCCGTGGTGACCGTGGCTGTCGCCACCACGCCGCCGAGCATGCAACCCATTACGGCGTGCGCGCGGGGCGCGGTGGGCACCCAGAGAGCAAAGGCCACCGCCCCCCAGACCAGCCCGGCGGCCGCCACCCCGGCCAAATAGGCGCGCAGCCAACCGTCGGGGCTGAGCCAGCCAGAGCGCTTCCGGCGCGCCAGGCACAGTCCACCGCGCAGGACCATCACGACGGCCAAGCCGACGTACCAGCCCCAGGCGCGCGCGGCCCCGACTCTGTCGTCCATGATGACGGCCAGCACGACGCCGGCTGCCAAGCTGGCCACCCACGAGTAGGCGCCGTTGGCGTACAGATGGGCAACGCGCGCGTCCTGAATCCGCCTGCGCAGACCGCTGTCCGCATCTCCCCCCTTCACGG
The DNA here is from genome assembly GCA_023438785.1 of Pseudomonadota bacterium. Lineage (GTDB taxonomy): Bacteria > Myxococcota_A > Polyangia > Fen-1088 > Fen-1088 > Fen-1137. The sequence goes on along the minus strand of JAEXQJ010000312.1, from coordinate 334 downwards.
CCGCCACGCTCTGATTATGGCCGTGCCTACGGCGGGCGTCCCCCAGTGCCAGGTTCGCGCGTGACCCCGTGTGCGCCCATGATCCTTCCTGCGTTGATACGTGCGACCTGGCCGTCCCCTGCCCCTCACGGTCGAGAGCTTCTTGCGCGCCGACGGACGGCCGGGTGCGCAGAGCTTGCTGGACGCGGTGGACCGGCGCCGGGCCGAGGGCGCCGAAGGCCAGCGCCTGCGTTCTACGCTGCGCTCCTAGAGCACCGAACGGTTTGAATCGGTCGCGAAAACGCGGATATGCGTCGCCTCCCTTCGTTGCTCGTCGGTCAAATACGTCGAGTAT
>JAEXQJ010000297.1 GCA_023438785.1 Pseudomonadota bacterium | reverse complement strand
AGGAGGTCCTGGCCGCCACGCTCGACGCGGACATTCCTGCCGTGCTGGAGCGAGAAGAGTGTTGCGGCCGGCACGGCGGCGGCTGCTCGCCCAAGGTGATTCTGTGCGTGCGCGAGGAGGATGTGCAGCGTCTCATGCAGTTGATGCGCACCCGCTGGCAGGCCCTCATGGAGCGTGAAGGTACGCTCGCGGGTGAGGGCGGCGAGGCTGGCGCGGCGCCCGAGTCCGAGGAGCCGCCCTGTCCCGCCTGCGGGACCGCGGCGCCGCTCGTGGACGGGGCCTGCTCCGAGTGCGGCCTGCAGCTTGGCTGACATTGACCCGCGCCGGCAATTGCGCCTCGGCACAACCGGCGGGGACCTAGAATCAAACGGTCATGGCACAGGAGGATCTGGCCCCGGGCATGCTGCTGGCCGCGCCCAGTCTGCACGACCCGAACTTCGAGCACAGCGTGGTGCTCCTGGCGCGCGCCGACGGCGACGGCGCGCTGGGCTGGGTCGTCAACGGGCGAGAGCTGATGTCGGTGCGCGAGCTGCTCATGTCATCCGAGCTTCTGCCTACTGGTCAGACCATTCCGGATTCGCCCTCGTTCTCCTCGACGGTGCGTCTGGGCGGACCGGTGGCCCCCGCCGCGGGTTGGCTAATCTACCGGCGCGGCCTCGTGCCCCTGCCCGGCGAAATCGCGGTGGGTCCGGAGATTGGCGTGAGTGGCGAGTTGGCCGCGTTCTCCGCGCTGATTCGTGGCCAGGGACCCCACGAATTCAAGCTCCTGCTCGGTTGCGCGGGTTGGGCACCCGGACAGCTAGAGGGCGAGATCAGCGCCGGAGCCTGGCTGCCCACGCCGGTGCGGCCCAGCCTGGTCATGGACGGTGACCTGCCCGACGCGTGGGACGAGGCCTATCGGCAGATGGTGGGAGCGGATCCCGCCGCGTTCAACAGCCATCGAGGAAAGGCGTAGGCGCCCAAGGCCCCGCCCGCGTCCGGCGGATTGGCGCGTGCCGCTTGGAGCCCGGGGTTCGTCGAGCCGTCGGTGCGTGGGCAACGCGCGTGCTGATCAGGCGCGTCGACTCTTCGAATCATGGCGGAGCGCCGGCCGCACGCCTTTCCCTGAACGCCATCTCCTCTGCTATGTTACGCGCCTTCCATGTCACAGACGGATGATCTGCTCGCATCGGGCCGCAAGCTGTTGATGAACAATTACAACCGGGCGCCGGTGGTCATGAGCCGCGGCGAGGGTTGCGTGCTGTGGGACGTGGAAGGTCGCCGCTTTCTCGACATGACCGCGGGCATCGCGGTTTGCGTGCTGGGCCACGGTGATCCCGGTCTGGCCCAGGCCATCGGCATGCAAGCCATGCGGCTGCACCACACCTCGAACCTCTACTTCATCGAGACCCAGATTCGCCTGGCCGAGGCCCTGGCCACCCGTGCCTTCGCGGGCAAGGCCTTTTTCTGCAACTCGGGTTCCGAGGCCAACGAGGCCGCGCTCAAGCTGGCGCGTCGCTATCAGGCCGTGGTTCGCAAGCAGCCCCAGCGCGTCGAGCTGATCGCCTTCGAGAAGAGCTTCCACGGCCGCACCATGGGCGCGCTCTCGGTGACCGGCCAGGCCAAGTACCGCACCGGCTTCGGTCCCATGGTCAGCGACGTGCGGTTCATTCCCTTCGGCGATCTGGAGGCGGCCCGCGCGGCCATCAACGATCGCACCTGCGCCCTCATCGGCGAGCCGGTCCAGGCGGAGGGTGGCATCAACCTGCCCCCGCCCGGTTACCTGCAGGAGCTGAAGCGCATCTGCATGGACCGCGGCGCCCTGCTGATCCTCGACGAGGTGCAGACCGGCGTGGGCCGCACCGGCACCTTCTACGCCTTCGAGCGCGAGGCCATGGTCCCCGACATCGTTACGCTGGCCAAGGGCCTGGCGGGCGGGGTGCCCATGGGCGCCATGTTGGCCAACGCCGAGGTGGCTCAGGCCTTCGAGCCGGGCACCCACGCCTCCACCTTCGGCGGCAACCCCCTGGCCGCCGCGGCCGCGCTGTACATCCAGCAGGTCATCGACCAGCAGGGGCTGCTCGCCCGTTGTCAGGACGTGGGCGCCTATCTGGGAGCGTCGCTGGCCCGTCTGGCCGAGCGACGACGGCCCAAGACCCGGGGTGCGCGTGGTCGCGGACTGCTGCAGGGGCTGGTGCTCGAGGGCGACGCGGCGCCGGTGGTGGCGCGGGCTCGTGAGCACGGCCTCCTGCTGTCGGTGGCCGGGGGCAACGTGGTGCGCTTTGCTCCGCCGCTGGTGGTGGGGCGGGCCGAAATCGACGAAGCGGTGGCCACCTTGGACGCCGTGCTGTCCGAGGTGTGATCGATGGGCAAGAAACGCGACTTCCTCAGCCTGTGGGACGTGAGCGAGGCGGAGCTGTGCGCTCTGCTCCGGCGTGCCGAAGAACTGCGCTTCCTGCGTCAGGTGCGCACGCCCCACGCCACCCGCCCGGGCAGCATCCTGGCCCTCATCTTCGAAAAGGCCTCCACGCGGACGCGTGTGAGCTTCGAGGTGGCCATCACCGAGTTGGGCGGCCATGCGGTGGTGATGGGGCGCAACGACTCGCAGCTGGGGCGCGGCGAGCCCATCAAGGACACGGCCCGCGTGATGTCGCGCTACTGCCACGCCATCATGGTCCGCACCTTCGGTCATGATCGGGTGCAGGAGCTGGCCGAGTACGCCTCCGTGCCGGTCATCAACGGTCTGTCCGATCTTTTGCACCCCTGCCAGTTGCTGGCCGATCTGCAGACCGTTTACGGCCACTTCGGCAATCGCGAGCCGGCGAGCAGCCCGGTTCCCGACGTCGGCCAGGTCCTGCGCGGCGTGCGCTACGCCTGGATCGGCGACGGCAACAACATGGCTAATAGCTGGATCGCGGCGGCGGGCCGGCTGGGCTTGGATCTGGCGCTGGCTTGTCCGGCGGGCTATGAGCCCAACCCCGAGCTGCTGGCGCAGGCGCGCGCCGCGGGCCGGGCGAGCATCGTGGTGACCCGGGACCCGCGCGAGGCCGTGGCCGGCCGTCAGGTGATCTCCACCGACGTCTTCGCCTCCATGGGCAAGGAAGACGAGGCCGCCGAGCGCCTGCGCGTGTTCAAGGGCTACCAGGTGGACAGCGCGCTCATGGCCGCGGCCGCGCGCGAGGCCATCTTTCTGCACTGCTTGCCCGCCCACCGCAACGAGGAGGTCTCCGACGAGGTCATCGAAGGGCCGCAGAGCCACGTCTGGCAGCAGGCCGAGAACCGCCTGCACGCCCAGAAGGCCCTGCTGGAGTGGCTGCTGACCTGAGCAGGCCCGCATGGCAGCGTCGGGCGAGCGCGAAGCGATAGCTGGGCTGGGCTGGGCCAGCGACAAACCCCGACCGAACACGCGCATCGCCCTCGCGTCGCTCAAGCTGTCGCCCACCCAGGGGTTCGTGCTGTCGCGGGTCGACGGGCAGGCCAGCTACACGGACATCTGCAAGCTCACGGGCCTGAGCCGCGAGGCCACTCTCGACATTTTGCGCCAGCTCAAGGTTCAGGGACTGATTCTGGGGCCCGGCGAAATCGCGGCCGAGAGGGTGGCCACACCTTCCCCCGAGGGGCAGCGGCCCATCCCTGCACGCGGCTCCTCGCGCCCGGCTCCCCAAGCGGCGCCCTCCGCCAAGCCTGCGCCCGGTGCGTCCACGCTCGAACGGCTGGACGATGGCACGCCGGTGGACGCGGCCGAGTTGCTCGATTGGCCCGAGGCCGCGCCCGAGCTGAAGGCCCGTGTGGTGCGGCTGCATCGCCGGCTGCGCCAACTGCGGCCCCACGAATTGTTGGGGGTCGCCGCCGACGCGGACACGGCCACCGTGAAACGGGCCTTTGCGCTGGCCTGCAAGGAGCTGCACCCGGATCGCTACTTCGGCAAGGCGCTAGGCGCCTTCAGGCCCAAGCTGGCGGCTATCTTCTCTCGCCTCACCGAGGCCTCGCAGGAGATGGAGAGTACGCGAACTCCCAAGCGCTGACCGTCTGCGTGGCCAGAGTCGGGCCGGCCCCGGATGCAGCGGAGTACGAGAGGTGTTCAAACGAGCGACGCCGCCGCAGACGGGCCAGAACCGCCCGAACGGCGGCCGAGATCTTCGCCGCGGGCGCCGAGGTCAAGTCGGGCCCCCGGCCTGCCGACTGTCCTGTGAGGCTCGTGGCAGGGCAGATGTGACCATGTTACCGTGGTTTGGGGCTGCCACCCGCTCCACTACGCATGCCTATGTCTGAGCGAGTAATCGGCATCGATTTGGGGACCACCAACTCCTGCGTGGCGGTCATGGACGGCGGCGGCCCCGCCGTGATCGCCAATCGTGGCGGTTACAAGACCACGCCCTCGGTGATTGCCGTCTCGGAGACGGGCCGGCGTCTGGTCGGCCACATCGCCAAGCGCCAGGCGGTGACCAACGCGGAGAACACGGCCTACGCGGTCAAGCGCCTCATCGGCCGCCCCTGGACCTCGCCTGCCGTGCAGGCTGTGAAGGCCGCCGTGCCCTACGAGCTGTGTGAGGGGCCGCACCAGGACGTGCGCATCAGGATTCGCGATCAGCTCCTCTCACCGCCCGAGGTGTCCGCGTTCGTGTTGCAGGAGATGCGGGCCATCGCTGAGGAATACCTGGGTCAGCCGGTCGCCAAGGCCGTGGTCACTGTGCCCGCCTATTTCAACGATGGCCAGCGCCAGGCCACCAAGGACGCCGGCCGCATCGCCGGACTGGATGTTATCCGCATCATCAACGAGCCCACCGCGGCCGCGTTGGCCTACGGCTTCGGCAAGGACGTGGAAGGCACGGTGGCTGTCTTCGATCTGGGTGGCGGCACCTTCGACGTGTCCTTGCTCGACATCCGCAACGGCGTGTTCGAGGTGGTGGCCACGGCGGGCGACACCTTCCTGGGCGGCGAGGATTACGACAAGCGTCTGGTGGACTGGCTCGTGCAAGGCTTCGCCAAGGAAAGCGGCGTGGACCTGCGCAGCGACGCCATGGCGTTGCAGCGCCTCAAGGACGCGGCCGAGAAGGCCAAGTGCGATTTGTCGTCCCTGCGCGAGACCGAGATCAACCTGCCTTTCATCATCTCCACGGGCCGGAACCAGGCGTACCACCTGCATCAGGTGGTCACGCGCGCCAAGCTGGAAGAGCTGACCCTGGATTTGACCGAGCGGACCATCCAGATCTGCCGGCTGACCATGGAAGAGGCGCGCCTGCGACCGCGCGATCTGGCCGAGGTGGTTCTGGTGGGCGGCATGACCCGCATGCCCAAGGTGCAAGAGCTGGTGGCCGAGTTCTTCGGCCGCGAGCCGTGCAAGGGCGTGCACCCCGACGAGGCGGTGGCCATGGGCGCGGCCATCCAGGGCGCGGCGCTGGTCGATTCGGCCTCGACCACGGACATGCTGCTGCTCGATGTGACGCCACACTCACTGGGCATCATGGTGGCGGGTGGCAACTTCCACCGTCTCATCGACCGCAACACCACGGTTCCCACCTCCAAGAGTCACGTCTTCACCACGGTTCGCGACGACCAGACCTCGGTCAAGATCATCGTCTTTCAGGGCGAGGCGGAGCGTGCCGAGGAAAATGAGTTGCTGGGCGAGTTCGTGCTCTCGGGGCTGCGCAAGGCGCGCAAGGGTGAGGTGGAGATCGACGTGGCCTTCGAGATCTCCGCGGACGGCATCGTGAGCGTTTCGGCGCGTGACCTGGAGACCGGCACCGAGCAGCACATCACGGTGACCGCCACGAGCGGTCTCACCGAGAGCGAGATTCAGCGCATGGCGGGCAAGAACCAGGAGCTCCTGGTGGCGGCACGGGCCGAGGAAGAGGTGGAGAGGGAGCGCCAGCGCATCGAGAAGCTGGTGGATGAGGCCGAGGCGCTCATGCCCAAGGTGCATGACATGCTGGTGGGAACGCCCTTTGGCCAGGACAGCCTGGACAACGTGCGGCTCATCCTTGAGGACGCGCGCCACGCGGTTCAGCGCCGGGATGCCGCCGCCTTGGAGCAGGTGGCCGAGCCGCTCATCCGAACCTTGAACATGTTCCGCGGGGTGGTGGACAACGCGCAGATGCGATCCTCCTGAGGTTGGGATGGCCCGCGACGTTTCTCAAGAGGCGCGCGATCTCATCCAGAGGGGACTCGAGCACTACGCGTGCGGTTTCTTACGGGACGCCATCTCCGAGTGGGAGAGCGCGGCGGAGTTGGATCCGGCTGACCCACGCGCGCCGCGATTGCTCGACTACGTCAGACGCAAGGTCGAGACCGCCGATGGTCCGCACGGACGCCGCGAGACGCTGGAATCCCCCATCCCCGAGTACATGGCGCCTTTGACCACCGAATCGGGCGAGCGCCGCCTGACCGCGGCCCGTCTGGCCCAGGGCGTGGTCACCGACGAGCTGCACGTGGCGGACACCAAGCGCCTGGATCTGGCCTCGCCGGCCGAGGAGTGCGGCGCCGCCGACACGTTGAAGGAATTTCCGGCCCTCAGCGGCGAGATGGAGGGTCGTGCGCGCGATTTGATCCGCCAGTGTCGCGAGGCCCTGCGCGAGCGTCGCGTGGACGACGCGGCCCTGGCGGCCGAGTTGGCCTTCCAGGTGGCGGAGAGCGAGCCGTCGCCGGCCATGGAGACCCTGCTCGAGTCCGCGCTGGCCGTGCTCGAACGCGCCCTGCTCGGCTACATCGGCGACACACGCGCCACCCCCATTCGGGCCGTGCCCGCGCAGCACCTGGCCGACATGGGCTTCGATCACCGCGCGGCCTTCCTCATGTCGCGCATCGATGGCCTGATCAGCGTGGGCGATGTGTTGGACGTGGCGGGCATGCCACGCTTCGAGACCCTGCGCCTGGTGGCGGCCATGTTGCGCTCCCGCGCCATCGAGATCCTGCCGTAGCCCCCTCCGTCGACGGGGCGACCCGGCGGGGCGTGTGAATTCGTGTAGCAGATTCTACGAATCGTCGACTGGCTGCGGCCGGGGCCGGGTCGCGGCGGCGTCGGGGCGCGGGTTTGCGCTTGGCGCGCCGGTTGCTGAAGCGCGGAGCATGAGTCAGAGCGCACTTCGGTTCTTGTTCTCTCCCTGGTTGACCTTGTTCCTCCTCGGGCTGGCGGGCTGTTCGCGGGCCCCGGCGGCCACGCTGGCACGGGTCATCGCGGCGGCGCCGGCGGTCGGTGAGGTGGGGGCACGGGAGGTGCGCGAGGGCGTGCGGGTCACCTTCGATCGCCCCGTGGCGCCGGCGGGTCAGGTGGGCAAGCCCATCGCGGGGATGGCCTTCGTGGTGGTGCCGGCGGTGGCGGGTGAGGCGCGTTGGCTGGATGGCGCCACCTTGGGCTTCTTCCCCAGCCAGGCCCTGCAGCCCTCGACCACGTACACGGTTCGGCTCTCCGCCGGCCTGCAGACCGCGCCGGAGGTGGCCGTCGAGGCGTGGCCGGGCCTGCGCTTCGTGTACGACCGCATCTTGGTGGACGAGCTGCGCTTCGAGGGCGAACGAAAGTTCCTCGCCGAGCGGCCCGTGGTGCATCTGCGCCTTTCACAGGCGGCGCGGCCCGCGGATGTGCAGGCGGCGTGCGGGTTTCGTCAGCTCGATGCGGGCGGCAAGACGGTGGCCGAGGTGCGCGCCACGGCGACTCCGGACGGCGAGCGCGGCTTCACCTTGCGGCCGGTGCGTGGCTTGGCTGCCGGCCAGCCCCATCGCCTGCACTGCTCGACGGCGCTGAAGGGTGCGGTGGGCGACGCGGGGCTGAGCCAGGAGGTGAAGGAGGATTGCGCCACGCGCGGGGCCGCGGCCATCCGGTCCGTCGAACCCAGCGGTCGCGATCTGGCCGCCGACGGGGTGAAGGTGAAGATCATCTTTACCACGCCCATGGATCCCAAGGCCGTGCGGCAACACGTGCGTCTGCACAGCTCGCGCGATGCCGGCGAGCGCCCGCTGGCCCTCTCGGCCAACCACGACCGCACGGTCTTCACTTGGTCCGGGGATCTGACCATCGACACGGAGTACGAGCTGGTCATCGCCGAGGGATTGACCGACGTGTTCGGGCAGAAGATTACCGGCGAGCGCCGCCAGAGTTTCCGCGTGGGCAATGAATCCCCGCGCCTGTCCATGGAGACCGGCATCTTTACCGTGGAGAGGGCGAGCGGCATCTACCCCATCTGGACGCGCAACCTTGACCATTTCCGCGTGCGCTGTGCGGCCGTGCCCGAGGCGCGTCTGACCGCGGTGCTCACGGGGCCGTCGAACTACGATGCCTGGTGGGACGCGGCTGATCACAGCCAGGAGCTCGATTTTCGAGGCCTGAAACTGGCCGAGCGCAACCGCACGTCGAAGGCGGGCAGCGTGCGCAACCGCTGGGTGGATCGCAGCCTGGATCTGGCCAAGGTGTGCGGCGGGGGCAAGGCGGGCAGCACCTACCTGCTCGAAATCCACACCGACGGTGAGCACGACTTTCGCGGCGGCCCCACGCCCAAGGTGCGTCGCTCGTTGGCCTCGGTCACCGACCTGGGCCTGCTGGCCAAGGTGGGCAATGCCTCGTCGCTGGTGTGGGTCGTGCGGCTGTCCACGGGCCAACCGGTGGCCGGCGCGCTGGTGAAGGTTCGCGACCTGCAGGGCAAGGTGCGCTTCTCCGGGCAGAGCAATGCGGACGGCGTGGTCTTGGCGCCGGGTGCGGCGAAATTGCTCGGCCTGCGTCCGCGTGGCGGCGCCACGGCCAACGGCGACGAGGACGCCGCGGAAGGGGGAGAGGAGTGGGACGACTACCGCGCCCGTCGCGTGATCGTGACCGCCCAGGCGGCCGACGAGCTGGCCGTGCTCGACACGAGCTGGAACAACGGCATCCAGCTCTGGAATTTCAGCGTGCCGCAGGACCGCCGCGGCGGCTCCGTGCGCGTGCGCGGTTTTCTGCAATCGGATCGCGGCCTGTACCGTCCGGGCGAGACCGTGCACCTCAAGGGCCTGGCGCGCCTGGTGGATCGGGCGGGCAAGATGCGGGTGCCGAACCGCAAGAGCCGCGTGCACCTGCGTATCGAGGATCCGCGCGGCCGCGCCGTGGTCGAAGAGGAGCTCAAGCTCACGGCCTTCGGCGGCTTCAACCGCGATTTGGAGCTGGAGAGCGAGGCGCGCCTGGGCGACTGGCGCGTGCGGGCCGAGCTGGACGGCCAGGTCTTCTCCGAACGTTTCGCCGTCGAGGAGTACAAGCCGCGCACCTTCGAGGTGAAGGTGGCCACGCCCCGCCGCGATATCTTTCTCGGGGAGAAGCCGCGCTTCGATGTCGGCGCGAGCTTTCTGTACGGCAGCCCGCTGCGGGCTGGGAAGTTCAAGTGGAGCCTGCGCCGCCGCGAGCATTTCGCCACCTTTCCCGGCTTCGACGGCTATGCCTTCCAGGACAATGTGCGCCTCTATGACGAGGGCCGCTACTGGGCCCGTTACGAGGCGCGCTCGTTCTCCGATACGGTGGCCGATGGCGAGGGCAGCCTCGACCAGGCAGGCAAGGCGAGCCTCACCGCCGCCGACGAGGCCAAAGACCTGGGCGGGGCGCAGGATTACCTCTTCGAGGTCACGGTGCAGGATCCATCGGGCCAGTCCGTGTCCGCGGGCCAGGTGGTTACGGGCCATCGGGCCAACCTGTATCTGGGCCTGCATCCCGCCGAATTCGTGCAAGCCGTGGGCAAGCCGTTCGGCGTGCAGGTCGTGGGGTTCGATGCGCAGGGCAAGCGGCGCGCGGCCCAGGCCGAGCTGACCCTGTGGCATCGCAACTACGAGTGCGAGTGGGGCTATGGCGGCTGCCGGCGCGAGGAGAGCAAGGAACCGGCGCTCAAGCGCCAGATCGCGGTGCCCGCCGCGGGCAGCGCCGCGGTCGAGCGCGTGATCCTGCGCGAGCCGGGCGAATACGCGGTGCGGGTCAGCGCGCCCGACGGCCGCGGCAACGAGAGCGTGTCGTCTGAAACCATCTACGTCGTGGGTGCGGGCGAGGCCTTCTGGAGCGGCGACGAGGGTGATCGCATGACCCTCATTGCCTCCAAGGTCGCCTACAAACCGGGCGACACGGCGCTCCTCGTGCCGCAGGCGCAATTGCCGGGTGGCCTGGCCCTGGTCACCGTCGAGCGTGACGGCATCATGTCGTACGCGGTGAAGCCCGTGACCAGCTCGGGTCAGGGGTTGGAGGTGAAGGTCACGCCCGAAATGGCGCCCAACGCGTTCGCCTCGGTGGTGCTGGTGCGCGGTCGCGTGGGCGAGGGCGATGCGCACGGCCCGCGTTTCAAGATGGGCCTGGTCAACCTGCAGGTCGATACGGCACACCGCCGCCTGAACGTGACGCTGGAAACCGATCGCGCGGGCTACGAGCCGGGCGATCCGGTCACGGCGCGCGTGAAGATCACCGACGCGGACGGGGCACCCGTGCGGGCCGAGGTGGCGCTGGCCGTGGCCGACGAGGGCGTGCTGCAGATTGCGGGCTACAAGACGCCCGACCCCATGCTGTCGTTCTACGCGCCGTGGGGCTTGGGCGTGGAGTCGGCGACCACGTGGAACCGCCTGCTGCGCGTGAAGGAGCCCGGGCAAGACGAACCCGAGGAGGGCGGCGACAGCGGTGGCGACGAGGCGGGCCGCGTGCGCTCGCGCTTCATGGCCACCGCGTTCTGGGCCCCGGCGCTGGTGACCCGCGCGGACGGCACGGCCACGGTCAAGTTCAACGCGCCCGACAACCTGACCGCCTTCCGCGTGATGGCCGTGGCGGCGGACGCGGCCGATCGCTTCGGCTCGGGCGAAAGGCGCTTCACGGTCTCCAAGGTCCTGCAGGCCATGCCCACCTTGCCGCGTCTCCTGTGGGTGGGCGACGCGGCCCAGGCCGCGGTCATGATCCACAACAACAGCAAGGCCGCGCTGAAGGTACACGTGTCGGCAGCGGTCACCGGCGTCGAGCTGTCCGGCGCCAAGCACGTCGAGGTGGACGTGCCGGCCGGTGCGGCGCGACCCGCGCTCTTCCCCGTGTTGGCCAAACAGCCCGGCGAGGCCTCGTTCACCTTCAAGGCCGCGGGTGGCGCCTACAAAGACGCGGTCCTCGTGCGCCTGCCCGTGCAGTTGCCCGTGTTGCACGAGATCCTCGGCGTGGGCGAGGGTCGCGCCACGGGCCACGTGGAGCACGCGCTCCCGCCACTCGGACGAGTCGTGCCCGGCCGCGGCGGCTTGGAGGTGACCTTCGATCGCACGGGCCTGGCGCGCCTCGACGAGGGCTTGGCCTATCTCATCGGCTACCCCTACGGCTGCTTGGAGCAGACCACGTCCAAGGTCGTGCCCATGGTGGCGCTGGCCGATTTGGCCAAGACGGTGGTCCTGCCCGGGGTCAGCGCGGGCAAGGCACGCGGCTTCATCGAGACCGGCATCGCCAAGTTGTTGCGTCACCAGCACGACGACGGCGGCTTCGGCCTGTGGATGGGCGCGCCCGCCGAGACGCACTACACGGCCGTGGCCCTGTGGGGCCTCGGCATCGCCAAGGCCGCGGGTTTCACCGTCGACGACAACGCGCTGGCCTCGGGGGTGGCGTACCTGAAGACGCGCCTCAACCGGCGCGGCGGGCATGGTGGTGAGTTCATCGGCGAGCGCGCCTCGCGGGCCTTCGCGGCGGCTGTCTTGGCCGGCATGGGGCAAGCCGACGACGGCCTGCTGACCCAGCTCTACGGCGAGCGCGAGCTTCTGCCCGTGTACGGCCGTGCCTTCCTGCTGCAGGGCTTGCACAAGGCGGGACGGAGCGAACTGGCGGCGGCACTGGCCCAGGAGCTGCTGGCCCTCATCCCGTCGGGCAGCGGGCCCGCGCTGGTCAAGGAGGTCAGCGAGGATCTGTCGTGGTACTGGAGCTCGGACGTGCGCACCACGGCGCTCGTGCTCTCCGCTCTGCTGCCCGTGCAGCCCGCTCATCCCGCCGTCAACCGCCTCGCCGAAGGCCTGCTGGCCGCGCGCGTGAATGGTCGTTGGCAGAGCACGCAGGAGAACATGTACGGCCTGCTGGCCCTGGCCGAGCTGGCGCGGGCGCGAGTGTCGGCGGGCGAGGCGCAGCTCACCCTCCACGTCGCGGGCAAGGCCATCGCCACGCGCACCCTGGTCGGCGCCGACGTGGGGCGCGTGTCCTTGCCGCTGGCCGAGCTCTCGGGTCCGCTCAGCCTCGACGTGACCGGCGGCGAGGTCTTCTATACGGCGCGCATCAAGGTGGAACGCCCGCTCGACGACAAGGCCGGCAGCCACGGCCTGGCCATCGAGCGCGTCTACCTCGATCCCGAGAGCGGTCAGCCCGTGAGCAACCTGAAGCTGGGCCAGACGGTGAAGGTGCGGCTCACCATCCATTCGCCCGAGCGCCGCGCCCACGTCGCGGTCGTGGATCGCCTGCCCGGCGGCTTTGAGCCCGTGCTCACCCGTTTCCGTCGCTCGTACACCCAGGAATCGCCCACTCCCGCGTGGTGGGGCGGCTGGCGCACCCTGTGGCAGAACCAGGAGCTGCACGACGATCGCGCCCAGGTGTTCGCCGACCTGCTGGGCGCCGGTGATTCGCAGCACGAATACCTGGTGCGCGCCACCAGCGCCGGACGCTTCACCGCGCCGCCGGCCACGGTGGAGGCCATGTACCAGCCGACGCTCAATGGCCACTCGGCCGCCACCACGCTGGAGATCTCGCGATGAACATGCGCCACGATCGCCCGCCGCGGGCGCTGCGGATAGCGGCGCTGGTCTCGGTGCTGCTGGCGTTGCCCGTCGCGGCCGCCGCCCTCTATGTGGCCGTGCCCTATCCGACCGACCGGCTGCGACCCCAGGACAGCACTTCTCTGGTGCTCACTGATCGGCGCGGCGAAGTGCTGCGCGTGTTGCCCCTGCGTGGCGGCGGGCGCGCCGATTGGGTGTCGCTGGATCGGGTCCCGCCGGAGGTCATCACGGCCATGCTGGCGGGTGAGGATCACCGCTTCTTCGAGCACCGGGGCGTGGACGGGCGGGCCGTGTTGCGCGCTCTGGGCCTGGCCCTGTGGCACCGTCGGCTGGTCTCAGGTGCGTCCACCATCACTATGCAGGTGGTGCGTTTGGTGGAGCCGCACCCGCGCAACCTCGTCGGCAAGCTGGGCGAGATGCTGGATGCGCTTCGCCTGGAACGGGCCATCGGCAAGCGCGAAATCCTCGAGCAGTACGTGAACCGCGCCTATTTCGGCAACGGCGCCTTTGGCATCGAGGCGGCGGCGCAGCGCTACTTTGGCAGACCCGCGCACGCGCTCAGTTCGGGCCAGGCCACCTTGCTGGCCGTGTTGCCGCGCGCGCCGCTCCGCTACGAACCCTTGGGTCACCGCCAGGCGGCCCTGGCCCGTCGGGCGCGCGTGCTCGACCTCATGGGCCAGCGGGGTTCGCTGAGCACGGAGGCGAGGCGTGTGATCGATGCGGAGCCGTTGAGCCTCACGCCTGGCGAGCCGCCTTGCCTGGCCCCGCACTTCACGGACGAGGTGCTGGCGCGGCTGTCACCCGGGTTGCGCGAGCGGGGCGGCCTGGTGCGCACCACCCTGGATGCCGACTTACAGCGCCGTGCGGAGCGGGCCGTGCATGTGCACCTTGAGGAGCGCCACTTGGCGCAGGCCGGTCTGGTGGTCGTGGAGCCGGGCACGGGCGCGGTGCGGGCCTTGGTGGGCTCCGCGGACTATGGCGATCACCAGGAAGGCCAGCTCGACATCGTGACCACGCCTCGCCATCCCGGATCCACGCTCAAGCCGTTCATCTATGCCCTGGCCATCGAAAACGGTGACAGCCCGGCGTCTCTAGCGCGCGACAGACTCGGCGTGGTGCCTGGCTACAACCCGCGCAAGGGCATGCGCCAACACGGGGTCACCCGCTTTCGCGAGGCCCTGGCCGGGTCGCTCAATCTGGCGGCCGTGGATGTGCTCAACCGAGTGGGCGTGCCCACGTTGCTCGAACGCCTGCGGCGCGCCGGTCTGGGCCCACTGCAGGGCAGCGCCGACGATTACGGCCTGGACCTGGCTCTGGGCTCGGCGCGGGTGCGCCTGCTCGACTTGGCAGCCGCCTACGGGTTTCTGGTGGACGGCGGGCGCGTGACGCCGGCCCGCCTGCTGGAAGACGAGCCCACCAAACCCGTGACGCTGTTTTCGCCCGAGGCCAGTTGGTTGGTCCTGGACATGTTGGCCGATCCCCATGCACGCCGCGCGGCCTTCGGGGCCGAATTGCCCCTCGACCTGCCCTTTGCCGTGGCCGCCAAGACCGGCACGTCGTCGGGCTTTTCGGACACCCTGGCCGTAGGCGCCACGCGCGAGGCCATCGCCGCGGCTTGGGCCGGCGCCTTCGACGGCTCGGGCACCAAGGGCACCTTGGCCATGTGGTCGGCGGCGCCTCTGGTGCGCGCGGCCTTGCTGGCCGAGGCCGATCTGCGCGGCGAGCCGCTCACGCTACCGCCCGCACCCGCGCGCATCACCAGCCGCGACGTGTGTCGCATCACGGGCCTTGTGCCCGGTCCCGACTGCCCCAGAAAACACGAGCACTTCGTGGCCGGCCATGAACCCGAGCAGAGATGCAGCGGGCATGCCTTGCTCGCGCGGAACAAACCGGCGCCGGACCGCATCTAGGCTAGGTGTACAATCAATGCATGTTGCGCAACCGAGTGGCCCTTGGGCTCGCCTGGGCCGCCGTGGCGCTGGCTCCGCTTCCGCTTTTCATCCCGAGCCACGCCCTCGCCTGGGTCGTCGGCGCGCTGCTGGCCCTGCTGGGCGGGACGGTGGTCCTGTGCTTGGCCACGCCCCGCGAGGTGCCGCGTCGCCTGCGCCCGCTGGCCATCGCGACCTTCGGACTTCTGGCCGGCACGCTCTTCTGGCACTGGGGACTCTAGCGACGAGGGAACGACCCGTCCCGATTCGCGGATGCGAGCCCGAATTCGCGGGAGCCATCAGGAAGCTCATTCGAGGCGCGCGGCCGTCGGCGCGCGGGCGGCTGCGAACTGAGAAGACATCGGCCGACGTCATTCAAGCCCGTGACGCGGTGACCGTCGATGTTGAGGCACTCTCAGCTCGTGTTCGGAGCGCCCCTGTAAGATAATCCGAGCCCGCGACGCCTCATGAATCTCCATCGACAAGTCGACTACGCCGTCCGCTGTGTCATCTATCTGAGTGGCACGCGGGAGCGGCTTGCCACCAAGAGCGAGATCGCCGAGGCGGTGTGCGCTCCTGACCTGTTCGTGGCCAAGATCCTCCAACGCTTGGTGCGCTCGGGGCTGGTGATGTCCGTGCGCGGCGTTCACGGCGGGTTCGTGTTGGCTCGCGACCCGGCCACCCTTTCGCTTCTGGATGTGGTGGAAGTGGCCCACCCGCCGACCGCGCCGCGCCCCTGCGTGCTCAACCCGCGCGCGTGCAGCTTTCGCGAAAAGTGTCCCATGCATCCGGTCTGGATGCGCATTCACCAATGGACCGTGCGCGAGCTGAGGAAAGTCACCATCGCTGGCTTGGCCAAGACGGCCAGGGCTCCGCGGCGGGCCCGTGCTGCCTCTTCCAGCCCGCGGCGCGCGCGCAGCAGGAAGTAACTCCGGCGTCCATCGCGCCCCGCGTGTTGCGAAGCACCACGCCGCCTTGACGGCCTCTCGCCCAGCCCCCAAGATTCCATCGCAAAGCATATGTTGGCGAAACAAGCACCAGTGGGCTTGCTCCTGGCCAGTGTGCGCCGGCGGCAGCGCCAAATCACCGAGACACACCTCAAGGGCCTTGGGCTCTCGGTGCAGCAGTTCTGGGTGCTGGTGGCCCTGCACGAACGCGCGGGGGTTTGCCTAGCCGACTTGGTGGCCAGCTTGCCCATGGACCAACCGACCGCCTCGCGGGTGGTGGCTTCGCTCGGCCAGCGGAGCTTGGTGACTCAAGTGAGCGATCCCACGGATCGCCGTCGCCGCCGCCTGGTGCTGACCCGCAAGGGGGCCACCCTGGCTCCGCGTCTGGCCCAGATCGCCGCCCAACTCCGCGATGCCCTCGAATCTCGCTTCTCGGGGCGTGAGATCGCGACCCTGCGTTCCCTCCTCACCCGCATCTTGGAAAGCCTCGACGATGCCGATCGGGTCGTCGATGTCCGCACCGCCGCGACGCCAGCCCGGCGTGCGGCCCGTCCTCGCAACGCTCTGGCCGGGAGACCCACGTGAGCACATCGTCATGCTTTTTGAAGTCCGCTGTCCTCTGCATGCTGGCCGTGGCCGGCGCCGGGTGCGCCAAGCCGAAGGCCGTGAAGTGGGAGACCGCACCCGTCGACCGTGGTCGCATCACGGCCAGGGTGACGGCCACGGGCACACTCTCGGCCCTGGTCACCGTTCAGGTCGGCAGCCAGGTCTCGGGGCGCGTCCAGCAGATCCTCGTGGACTACAACTCGCCGGTGAAGAAGGGCCAGCTCATCGCCAAGATCGATCCCCAGCTCTTCCAGGCCGCGCTGGAGCAGGCGCGCGCCAACCATGCGGCGGCCCAGGGCAACCTGACCAAGGCCAAGGTCATGTCCGACGAGGCGCAACGTCAGTACAAGCGCACGGCGAGCCTGGCCGAGAACAAGCTGGTTTCGCTGGCCGATCTGGATACGGCCGACGCCAACGCCGCCTCGGCGCGCGCCCAGGTTGCGGTGAGCGCCGGTGCGGTACAACAGGCGCGGGCGGCTCTGCACCAGGCCGAGGTGAACATGGCGTACACCAAGATCATCTCACCCACCGACGGGGTGGTGATCTCACGGAACGTGGACGTGGGCCAGACGGTGGCCGCCTCGCTGCAGGCGCCCACCTTGTTCGTCATTGCGGAGGACCTGCGCAAGATGCAGGTGGACACCAGCGTGGCCGAGGCCGACGTAGGTAAGTTGCGTCCGGGCATGGAGGCCACCTTCTCCGTGGATGCCTTTCCGGGTGAGCGCTTCGTGGGTAAGGTCCGGCAGATCCGCAACGCCGCGCAGACGGTGCAGAACGTGGTCACCTACGATGCGGTGATCGACGTGGACAACGCCGATCTCAAGCTCCGCCCGGGCATGACGGCCAACGTGAATTTCATCTACGCCAACCGGGAAGGCGTTCTGCGCGTGCCCAATGCGGCCCTGCGTTTTCGTCCGAGCAGCGACTTGATGAAGACGCTCAACCTGCCCGACGAGGGCCAGGGTGAGGCGAGCGGCGCGGGCAAGCGCGGGCGCAAAGACCCGGGCGAGCGCCTCAGCGATGCGCGCACAGTCTGGGTCCTGCGTAATGGCGTGCCGCAATCCGAGAAGATTCGCGTGGGCACCAGCGACGGGACGCGCACCGAGGTGGTGGAAGGCAACATCAAGGAGGGGGAGACGGTGATCAGCGACGCGACGATGTCGAACGGCAAGTCGAGCAGCATGCCGTTGCCGGGCGCGGGAGCGCCGCCTCCCGGCGCGCGCCGTATGTTCTGAGGGTGGGCCATGGGCAAGCCGCTCATCGAGGTCGAGCAGATCAGCAAGGTGTACCGCATGGGTGACGTGGAGGTGCACGCCTTGCGCGAGGTTTCGCTGACCATCCGCGAGGGTGAGTCGGTGGCCATCATGGGGCCGTCGGGCTCGGGCAAATCCACGTTGATGAACATCCTGGGCTGTCTCGATCGCCCGAGCAGCGGCCGCTACCGCCTGGTGGGGCAGGAGGTCTCGCGCCTGGATCGCAACGCCCTGGCCAAGATGCGCAACCGCACCTTGGGCTTCGTGTTCCAGAGCTTCAACCTGTTGTCGCGCACCAGTGCGCTGGAAAACGTGGAGCTGCCGCTGCTCTACGCGGGGCTGTCGGCGCGCGAGCGGCACACGCGGGCCCGCCAGGCGCTGGAGCGCGTGGGGCTGGGCCAGCGGCTGCACCACCATCCCAACCAGATGTCGGGTGGCCAGCAGCAGCGCGTGGCCGTGGCGCGCGCCCTGGTCACGCGGCCGTCGCTCATTGTCGCCGACGAGCCCACGGGCAACCTGGACTCGCGCACCAGTGTGGAGATCATGGCGCTGTTTCAAGAGTTGGGCCGTGAGGGCATCACGTTCTTGCTGGTCACCCACGAGCCCGACATCGCGAGCTACGCCTCGCGCGTGGTGGTCATGCGCGACGGGCGTGTGCAATCGGACAAGCAGCAGACCCCGTTGGTGGCTGATCCGTCGAAGATCCCGACAGTGGCCGAGGTCGCCTCGTGAACCCCTTGCAAGTCCTTCGCGTGGCGGTGCGCGCGCTCCTGCGCAACAAGATGCGCTCGTTCCTCACCACCTTGGGCGTGATCATCGGCGTATCCGCGGTCATCGCGATGGTGGCCATCGGTGAAGGGGCCAAGGCGCGCGTGCAGGACGCCTTCGCCTCCATGGGGTCCAACCTGCTGGTCGTGCTCTCGGGCAGCACCACCGCGGGCGGGGCGCGCGGCGGCTTCGGCAGCATGCCCACGCTGACCTGGGACGACCTGAAGGCCATTCGCACGGAGGCCAGTGCGGTTCGTTACGTCGCGCCGCAGCTGCGCGCCAATGCTTCCGTCATCAGCGAGGACCAGAACTGGACGACCAGCATCACCGGCACGTCGCCCGAGTTCTTCCTCATCCGAAACTGGGCCGTGGCCAGCGGCGTGGCCATGAGCCAATCCGACGTGGAGGGCAGCAACAAGGTGGTCGTCCTGGGCCGCACCGTGGTGGACAAGCTGTACGGGCCCAACGCCGATCCCGTTGGCCTTTCCGTGCGCATCAAGAACATCCCCTTTCAGATCGTGGGCGTACTGGAACGCAAGGGGCAGTCGGCCACAGGGCAGGACTTCGACGATGCCGCCTTCATCCCCTACACGACCTTCTCCACCAAGATCCAAGGCGGCCTCAAGAAGTACGTGTCGGGCGCCATTCTGGTGAGCGCGGCGACCAGCGACGACACGACCCGCGCCGAGCAGCAGATCACGAACCTGCTGCGCGATCGCCACCACATCCCCATCGGGGGCGATGACGATTTTTCGGTGCGCAACTTGGCCGAGATGGCCAGTGCCCAGCAAGAAGGCGTGAACACCCTGACCACGCTCCTGGCCAGCATCGCTGCCGTCTCGTTGCTCGTCGGGGGCATCGGCATCATGAACATCATGCTGGTCAGCGTGACCGAGCGGACGCGCGAGATCGGCATCCGCATGGCCGTGGGTGCGCGGCCACGCGACGTGATGGCTCAATTCCTTGTCGAGGCGCTGGCCCTCTCCCTGGCCGGCGGGGCCATCGGCGTCGGACTCGGCATCATGGCGGCCCGGCAGTTGGCGGCCAGATTCGGCTGGCCCACCCTGGTTCGGCCCGACATCATCGTTATCGCCGTCGGCTTCTCCGGCGTCGTGGGTGTGATCTTCGGGCTCTATCCCGCGCGCAAGGCCGCCCGTCTCGATCCCATCGAAGCCCTGAGGTACGAATGAAGCGACTCGTTCTGCTGATGGCCCTGCCGTGTCTGGTCTCCGTGCGCGCCAGCGCGGCCACTCTGACCCTGGATCAAGCGTTGGAGACCGCGCGCGCCAACCATCCCCAACTGCGCGTGGCCCGTGGGCAGACCGAGGTGGCCAGCGCGCGCGTGGCCGAAGCCCGCGCCCCGCTGCTGCCTCAGGTGAATGGCACCGCCTCCTACCAGCGCAGCACCATGAACTACGTGCAGCGTCCGGGCGCTTCGCCCAAACAGGTGTCAGCCGGGCAGAGCAGCAGCAGCTTGGATACGGGGGGCTACTACAACTTCGGGATCACGGCCAACCAACTCATCTACGACTTCGGCCAGACCACGAAGAAGTGGGATGCTTCCAAGGCCACTCTGCAGGCGCAGAAGGACACCGAGCTGAATCAGGCATTGCAGGTGGCCTTCTCGGTGCGCACGGCCTTCAACAACGGGTTGGCCGCGCGGGCCCTGGTCAAGGTGGCCGAGGAAACGCTCAGGAATCAAGACGCCCACCTGGTCCAGATCCAGGGCTTCGTGAAGGCCGGCACGCGGCCGGAGATCGATCTGGCGCAGGCGCGCACCGATCAGGCCAACGCGCGCGTGCAGCTCATCAGCGCGCAGAACAACTACAAGGTGGCCCTGGCCCAGCTCAATCAGGCCATGGGTCTGGACGCCACGCCCGATTACGAGCTGGCCGACGAGCAGGCGGCGCCCGTGCCGGGCGAAGAGCAGACCACGGACGCTCTGTTGCCCGAGGCGCTGCAAGCGCGGCCCGACGTGCTGGCCTTACACAAGCAGATCGAAGCGCAGGAGCTGACCATCCGGGCCACCCAGGGGGCCTACGCCCCGTCGCTGGGCGTGTCCACTGGGCTCACGGATGAGGGCAGCGAGCTGGATAATCTGACGTGGAACTGGAGCGCCGCGCTCACGTTGACGTGGAACTTCTTCGGTGGCGGGCAGACCACGGCCCAGGTGCGCGAGGCGCGTGCCAACGCCAGCGTGCTCCGGGCCCAACTTGACGTCCTCCGCCAGCAAGTGCGTCTGTCGGTGGAGGAGGCCCGCCTGGCCGTGCTGGCCTCGCGCGCCTCGCTGGAAGCCACCAAGGAGGCCGCGCTCAACGCGCGCGAACGTCTGCGCCTCGCCGAAGGCCGCTATCAGGCGGGCGTTGGCAACGTCATCGAGTTGGGCGATGCCCAGGTTGCCCTGACCAGCGCCGCCGCCCAGGAGGTCCAGGCCCAGTACCAACTGGCCAACGCCCGCGCTCAGTTGCTCCTCGCCCTTGGTCGCTAAGACGCGGTCAGCCGCACGCGGCATCGGCCGCTGTCAAGCCCGTGCCCCGAAGCGTGATTTCCATGTGGAATCCGCTAGTATTCGCGCGCCGCGCGTCCTGTTTCGCGGCGAACGCAACTACGGAGAGGCTTACACATCATGGCGACCAAGACCCTTGCGGACATCAACGTCAGCGGCAAGACCGTGCTCATGCGCGTGGACTTCAACGTCCCGCTCAAGGCCGGCAAGATCACCGATGATCGACGCATTCGCGCCGCGCTTCCCAGCATCAAGCAGGTGTTGGATCAGGGGGGCAAGCTGGTGCTGATGAGCCACCTGGGCCGTCCGGATGGCGCCTTCGATCCCGAGGGCAGTCTCAAGCCCTGCGCTGAGCGCCTGGGCGAGTTGTTGGGCAAGCCGGTCAAGCTGGGTCCCCGCGAGGTCGTGGGCGCTGCGGCCGAGGCCATGGTCGCGGCCATGAAGGCCGGCGACGTGGTCCTGCTCGAGAACGTGCGCTTCGACGCGGGCGAGACCATGCCCGACAAGGCCAAGAAGAATCCCGACAAGAAGCTGACCGCCGAGCAGCAACAGAAGCACGACGGCTTCGTCGCCGGGCTGGCCAAGCTGGGTGACACGTACGTCAACGACGCCTTCGGTACCTGCCACCGCAAGCACGCCTCCATGTACGGCGTGGCCAATGCCATCCAGGGTAAGGGCGGCGCGGCCACGGCCGGCTATCTGGTCGAGAAGGAGATCCGCTACCTGCACGAGGCCGTGTCCAGCCCCAAGCGCCCCTTCGTGGCCATCCTGGGCGGCGCCAAGGTGAGCGACAAGATCAAGCTCATCTCCAACCTGCTCGGCAAGGTGGACCACATCCTCATCGGTGGCGCCATGGCCTACACCCTGCTCAAGGCGAGCGGCGTGGCCGTGGGCAAGAGCCGCGTGGAAGAGGACCAGGTCGAGGAGATGAAGAAGCTGCTCGGCCAGGCGGGCGGCAAGATCGTTCTGCCCTCGGACCACAGCGCCGCGGCCAGCTTCGATTTCAAGGCCATGACCGGTGACAAGCCCACCGTGGTGACCGGCGCGGCCATCCCCGACGGCCTGATGGGCATGGACATCGGTCCCAAGACCGTCGCGGCCTTCACGAACATCATCAACAAGGCCGGCACCATCGTGTGGAACGGCCCCATGGGCGTGTTCGAGGCCACCGACTACGCGGCGGGCACGCTGGCCGTGGCCAAGGCCATCGCGGCGGCCACCGCCAAGGGCACCATCACGGTGATCGGCGGCGGCGACTCAGCCGCGGCCGTCGAGAAGATGGGGCTGGCCGATAAGATGACCCACGTCTCCACGGGCGGCGGCGCCAGCCTGCAATACCTCGAGGGCAAGGCCATGCCGCCCATCGAGGTGCTCGACGCGAAGTAGACCGTGTGGTGGCCGGCGTGGACGACGCGTCCACGCCCCGCGCCACCCGGGCTCGCCGCATGCGCCCGCCCTCGCTCTTGCGGCGGCCTCCGTCGGAAGGCGATCAGCGTACGGCCAGCACGTGTTCCAGCGCGGGCCGTAGCTCAGGGAAGCTGAAGCGGAAACCTGCCTCTTCCAGACGGCGCGGCACCACGCGACAGCCGCCCAGCAGGACGGCGCGCCCCATCTCGCCAAACACCGCCGACACGACGCTGGCGGGCACGGACAGCAGGGCCGGGCGACGCAGAACCGAGGCCAAGATTTGGGTGAATTCGGCGTTGCTGACCGCCCCTGGCGCCGCCAAGTTGACCGGTCCCGTGAGCCCGTGTGCCTCCAGGAGGAAGGCCAGCGCGGCCACCGCATCGTCGAGGGCGATCCAGCTCAAGAGCTGGTGTCCCGTGCCGATGCGGGCGCCCATGCCCATGCGGAAGGGCAAGAGCAGCTTGGCAAGCAGGCCGCCACCCGCGCCCAGCACGGCGCCGAAGCGCGGGTGAATCACGCGCACGCCCCGTCGGACGGCCGGCTCCGCGGCCTCTTCCCAGTCACACACCAGACGGCACAGGAAGTCGTGCCCCACATGCGCGCATTCGTCCATGGGCTCGTCGCCCCGGTCGCCGTAGATGCCCACCGCCGAGGCGCTGACAAAGAGGCGCGGCGGTCTTTCCATGCGCGCCATGGTCTCGGCGAGAAAGGCCGTGGGCACCGTGCGGCTATCGCTCAGGGCGCGCTTGCGATCCTCGGTCCAACGTCCCTCGGCCAGATTCTCGCCGCACAGGTTGAAGACCGCGTCCATGCCCGCCAGAGCCTGGGGATCGATTTGCCGGTAGTTGGGATTCCAAGGGATGGCCAGCCCAGGCGTGCGCCGGCTGGTCGGGCGCACCAGGCGCGTGACCTCGTGGCCGCGTCCGGAGAGGAAACTCACCAGCGCGGTGCCAAGAAAACCTGAGCCGCCTGCCACGGCGATTCGCAAACGACCGGTCACCAATCTAGCCTACTTCCGGGGGAGCCACCTGCCAGCGCATTTTCCACGCGTCGCCGGAGGATGAGATCCCGACGGCGGCAGGGCTCGGCCGGTTCAGATGTCGAGACTGATCGTGAAACTGTGGCCCGCCTCAACCTCGAAGCGGTTCAAGAAGGGCGAGTAGGTCTGCACGCGGATGGCCTTCTGGCGGTAGTCGAAATCCATCACGCGCAAGTAGCCGTTGCCGCCGTTCTCCCAGCCCTGGTAGTCGGAGAGAATCTGGTGCACACGCGTTCCGTTGGGGCGAATGCTGGTCAGGTGGGCCGTCTTGAGGCTGGGCACGTGGCCGCACAAGACCAGGCGCACGTTGTCGTTGGGCAGGACCAACTTGCGCCACAGCTCCTCGCCGTCGTTGATGCCCGCCTCGGGCGTGTACGCGTACCAGTGCGGGTTGAAGTCCTGCTGGGCGCCCTTGGCCGACCAATCGTAGCGGGTGCCGTCGTCGTAAAGATACGCGTGGGCGATCAGGATGGCTGGCAGCTCCGCGTAGGCTTTGAGGATGCTGTCGGCCCAGGACACCACGGCGTGGCGTGGGCCGAATTCCAAACCCAGGATGAGCCACCTCTGCGGCCCGATGTCCATCAGGGTGTAGTTGTTTTCCATCTGGCCCACCATCCAGGTGCCCATGATCCACGGCATGCTGGCCGGCGCGAAGAACTCGTTCATCAGCGTGGCGCGCGCGGGATCCGTGTCGTGGTTGCCGGGCACGAGCACGTAGGGGACCACGCCATCCATCACCCGCAGGGCCGTCGAGGCCACCGTCCACTGCGCGCGGTCGAGCGGATCATCCACGACATCGCCCACGTGCAGCACGGCGTCTATCCGGCGCGACTTCGTCTCTTCTACGATCCAGTCCATCTGGGCTCGGAAGATCTCGGGATAGTAGACGTACATCTGGGTGTCGGGCAGGACGATCACCGTCGACACTGGGGGATCGGGCAAGCAATCCGCGCCCGGGTCCATGCTGACGCCGTCCCATGCGTCGAGCGACCACGCGTCGGCAGACAGGCCGGCATCCACGCCACCCACCGGCGCATCGCCAGCGTTCGAGCTCTGAGCCGCATCGCGCGCCGCATTCGGCTCGAAGTCGTCGCCACATCCGACCAGGATGGCCAGCACGGCCAGGCTGGCGGACCAACGGAAGAGGCTGTGCGTGGCGGCCATGACGCCGAGTATGCTCAATCGCGCGTTCGACGAGAAGAGTCCTGGGCTTGGACTCTTCGCGGCGTCGAGAGGGCTCATCTCCGAGGCGACCATCGCGTGTTTCTCTTCACATCGGTGGCCACGGGCCCGGGCCGTAGTCACGTGGGCGTCTTCGTCGCCCAGCCTCCACTCGCCTCATCAAGTCCGGCCGCGCGGTGAGCCGGCCCAGGCCACCGCCCGTCGGAAGACGTGGGCGAATTCGCCCGCCAGCGCCCGACGATCGTAGCGTTCGACTCCACGCGGTGCGGGTTGCGTGGGCAGCACGCCGGAGCGAAAGGCGCTCAGCAGGCTCTCCAGATATCTGGCGATAGCCTCGTCGTCGCGTGCGGGGAGGCGATCGCCCAACTGGTGCTTCTGAACCAGAGCGGTCAGGGCTCCGTCGGGCGCCAAGGTCAGACACGGACGGCCCAGGGCCATCAGCTCGAAGACCTTGGCCGGGTAGACGCGCTCGGCCCCGGGCACATCGTCGAGCAGGCAGAGCAGAAGGTGGCTGGCGGCCAGCTCATCCATCATGGCCTGGTGGGGCAGGTAGCCGATTCGCTCCACGCCCAGCGGCGCAAGCTCATCCAACCTGGCCTGCTCCGTTTCCACGACCCGTCCGATGAACCGGACGCGGAGCAACCGCGCCAACTCGGGTTGCCGGGCGTGCAACTTGCGGATGGCGCCCAGCAGTCCGGTGGGGCTGGTCAGGCGAAAGATCGTCCCGGCGTAGGTCACGACCAGACGGTCGGTGGGCGGGGCCGTCGTGCTCGTGGGCAGATCGTCGCGATCGTAGCCATTGGGAATGGCGAACACACGCTCGGGTTGAAGGAAGGAATAGCGATCCAGCAGATGGCGGCGGAAGGACTCGGTGGCCGTGGTCACGGCGTGGGCGATGCGCAGCAGGCGCGGCTCCAGAACCTCTCCCACCCGGGCCAGCACCCGTCCGGCTGCCATCTCGTAGCTCTCGCGCAACGTGGACCACTCGTCGCGGTAATCGAGGACCACGGCCGTACCGCGGGCCAGGCGGGCCAGCGGGGCCAGCAGGAACTGCGAGAAGGGCGGCGCGCTCACGAAGACCACCTCATCGGGGTCGCGACCGAACAGGCGCCGGGCCACGGCCATCTGCGCCCCCGGCTGCCACAGGACCTGCGGGTCAGGCACCAGCATCTGCCGTCCCAGCACCGCCGCCCGTCCGAGAAGTCGCCGCATGGGCGATGCGGCCCGCGTGTCCTGGCTCTTCCAGGCGTAGTCCTTCATGACATAGCCCGGTTCCAGGGTCCGGGCGCGCAGGATGTGCAGGTCCGCGGGAACGGCCAGCGATGGGTCTTGCAGGGGCACGGAGGGGTTACGCGCGGTCAATACGGTCGGGCGGACACCATGAGCGGGCAGGTACTTGGCCAGCTTGAGCGTGCGTTGCACGCCCGCACCGCCCGTGGGGGGAAACGCGTACGACACCAACAACGCCCGCAACTCATCCCTCATATGTCTAAAAATGCGTCGCGTGCGCGCCCGTGCAACCCCGAGCGCAGATTGCGCGCCGGCCGTAGCCGGGTTCGCACAAGCGCCGGCTGGCGTGTTCTGGGGCCATGAAGGTGCTCTTCATCGGCGGCTCGGGAAACATCTCGACGGACTGCTCTCGCCTGGCCGTCGAGCAAGGCATCGAGCTGTGGCATTTCAACCGTGGCACGCGCGCGGTGGATATCCCGGGGGTGCGCCGTGTGCGCGGGGATGTGGCCGACCGGGCGGGCCTGGCGCGCTTGCTCGACGGTCACGCCTTTGACGTGGTGGTGAACTGGATCGTCTTCAACGCAGACCAAGCAGCAGCGGACGTGGAGATGTTCGCGAATCGCACGGGCCAGTACATCTTGATCAGCACGGCTACGGTCTACGAGAAGCCGCCGCGCCACTACCTGGTCACCGAAGACACGCCGCTGGGCAACCCCTTCTGGGAGTACGCGCAGAAGAAGATCGGCGCCGAGGAGCTGCTGCGCCAGGCGCACCGTGAGCGCGGTTTTCCCGTGACCATCGTGCGGCCGTCGTTCACCTACGGCGACACCTGGGTGCCCACCGCGTGCGGCGTGGATTTCACGCCAATCCTACGTCTGCGGCGCGGACTACCGCTGGTCGTGCACGGGGATGGCACGGCCCTGTGGGTGATGACCCACGCCAGCGACTTCGCCAAGGGCCTGGTGGGGCTGCTGGGGAGGACCGAGGCGGTGGGCGAGGCCTTCCACATCACCTCGGATGAGGTGCTGACCTGGAATCAGATCTACGAAGCCATCGCCGCCGCTGCCGAGGCCCCGGCCAAGCTGGTGCACGTCCCCACGGATTTCATCGCCAGCGTGGACCCGCGCATCGGCGCCGGCCTTTACGGGGACAAGGCCCATTCCCTGGTCTTCGACAACTCGAAGATCAAACGTTTCGTGCCCGGTTTTCGCTGCACCGTGCCCTTCGCCGAAGGTATTCGGCGCACCGTGGCCTGGCTGGACGCCCACCCCGAAGCCCAATCCCTCGACGCCAGCGCCGCCCTGGATCGCATCCTGGGTGCGTGGCGGCCGGCGCTCTGAGCTCAGGTTCAGCCGACCGTGGGCGCGAACAGCAGATCCATGAGCTGACGGCCGCGCAGTCCGGTGAACGTGCCGCGCGCGCAGTTGGCCTCGCCGTAGCTCTGGATGGCCGCGTCCGCTGCCACACCCTCGCCGCTGACCATGAACGGAACGGCATCGCGCGTGTGCTTGCGCAGCTTCACCGGCACCGGGTGGTCAGGCAGCACCATCACGCGCAACGGTTCCCTGTGCGCCTTGCGGTACTCGTCCAGGAACACCTTGATGAGGCGCGCGTCGCAGTCCTCGATGCCCTTGATCTTGTTGGCCAGGTCGCCCAGGTGGCCGCATTCGTCCACGGCCTCCACATGGATGTAGACGAAGTCGTTGCGCCGGAGCATGTCCACGCCGGCGCGCGCCTTGTTTTCGTAGTTGGTATCGAGAAAGCCGGTCGCGCCCTCGGGGCGCAGCGATTCCATCTGCCCGAGCAAACCCAGGCCCAGGATGACGTCCACCGCCGACACGATGGCGCCGCGCTTGCCATAGAGCTTCTCGAACGACGGCATGTCGGGCTTGCGCCCGCCCGACCATGGCCAAATGAGGTTCGCCGGATTCTTGCCCTTGGCCCGGCGTTGAACGTTGATGGGATGGTCTTCGAGGATGTCGCGCGACCGCAGCACCAGCTTGCGCAGCAACTCGGCCGTGGGCTCCGCCTCGGGCGTGCGGGCGCGTGGCAGGATCTGGCGCCACTCCAAGCCGTGCGAGGAATCGGGCTTGTCGTAGTCCACCGCGGGCGAGAACTCCTTGCCCTTCAGGTAGAGGATGTGGCGGTAGGAAACGCCCTTGCGGATCTCGACCTTGTCCGTCCCCAATTCTTTGGCCAGGAAGGCGACGATCTCCGCGGCCTCGGGCTCGGAGATGTGTCCCGCCGAGTAGTCCTCGAGGATGGCGTCCTTGACGGTGATGATGTTCATGCGGAACGCCACCGTGTCGTCGGCCAGCGGCACGCCCAGGCCGTAGCTCTCGATAGCGCCGCGGCCCGTGTAGGCGGTGGCCAGGTCCCACCCCAGCACGGACATGTTGGCCACGTCCGACGAGGTGGGGAAGGCCTCGGGCAGGGTGACGAAGGTGCCGTACTGTGCCTTCTGAGCCAGCGCGTCCAGCGTCGGGGTGTGGGCTGCCTCGAGCGGCGTCTTGCCGCCCAGCTCGGGAAGCGCGTAGTCGGCCATACCGTCGATAAGGAAGATCACGTACTTCATGACGCCCACCTCTTGCGTGGTTGGATAGCACGACGGCCAGCGTGAAACCACGCACCCCGCCCGGAAACTGCGCGATCCCGCATCTTCGGCGCGGGTGGGCGAGGGCAACGCGCAAAGACCGCGTTTGAACGACTATTTGACTGAATTCTTTGCGCAGCTATGCTGCGGGGCCACAATGACGGGCCGTGTCGGCCTGGAGACAGAGGAGAGGAATAAATGAAGAAGCTCATCGTTACTGCCGCGTTCCTGACCAGCATGATGTCCCTGACCGCCCGCGCCCAGGAGCCCGCTCCTGCCGCCTCCGCTCCGGCGGCGGACCCTGCGCCTGCGGCTGCTGGCAAGGTGACCCTGGGCGTGGACGCCGCGTTCATGCTGCCCCTCGGCGACTGGGCCGACCGGTCCGGCCTCGGTTTCGGCGGCTTGATCCGCGGCGAGTACAACGTGTTGCCGAATCTGAACGTGACCGGACGCGTGGGCTACATCTACTCGCTCAAGAAGGAGGAGAGCGCCGAGGGCGTGACCACCAAGTTGAACGTCAACGTGCTGCCGATCTGGGTCGGCGCCAAGTACTTCCTCACCGACATGTTCTACGGCGGAGCCGAGGTCGGTCTCAACCACCTCATGTCCAAGGGCGAGATGAGCGGCGGCGGGATGGACCTCAGCGGCAGCACCAGCGACGACAAGCTGGGCGTGAACGTGGGTGCTGGCGCCCTGATCAGCGGCATCGATCTGCGCGCGCAGCTCTCGTTCCTCAGCATCGGTGACACCACCGACGCCATGGCCCTGATCGTCACGGCCGGCTACAACTTCATGTCCCTGTAGGCAGCTTCGTCTGCTTTGCCGAAAAGGGCGCCTCCGAGCGCCCTTTTCTCATTCTTGGGGTGACGTCAGGCGTACCAGCGCTCGCGCTCGCACAGGTCGAAGACCTCGCGCAGGACCTCCAGGCCGTTGCGCGCGGTGGCCTCGTCGATGGTCAGGGCGGGTTGAAGGCGGAAGTTGGGGGCGTAGGCCATGGTGAGCAGGCCGCGGCGCACGCACTCGTGGAAGATGCGCTCGGTGACCGGGCGGGGCAGAGGCTGCTTGCTCGCCTTGTCCTTGACCAGCTCCAGACGCAGGAACAAGCCCGCGCCCTGGGCAAAGCCCACGAAGGGATAGCGCTCCACCATTTTTCCGAGCTCGCCCAGCATGAAGGCGCCCACCTGGGCCGAGTTCTCGACCAGGCGCTCGTCGTCGATGATCTTCAGCGCCGCCGCCCCGGCCGCCGCGGCCAGGGGATTGCCCCCGTAGCTCGACGAGGAGCCCGAGGGGTGGCTCCACGGCTTGGCCACCGCGATCGCGTCGGTGGTCACGATGCCCGAGAGCGGAAAGCCGCCGCCGAAGGCCTTGCCCACGGTCATGATGTCGGGGACGACGCCCGAGTGGTTGACGCCGAAGTGGCGACCCGTGCGGCCCATGCCGGTGATCATCTCGTCCGCGATGAACAGGGCACCCATCTCGTGCGCCAGATCGCGCACGGCGGGCAGGAACTCCTTGGGCGGGATCACGTTACCCGCGGTCCCCTGCATGGGCTCGACGATCACGCCGGCGATGGAACCCGCCGACGACATCTGCACCTGCTTGCGGGCCACGTCGATGCAGGCCAGGGAGCAACCCGGGTAGTCCAGCTTCAGCGGACAGCGGTAGCAATCCGCGTAGGGCACGATGTGCGAGCCCGGCAGCATGGGCCCCAGCTTCTCCTTCCAGCGCGAGCCCATGAGCGACAGCACGCCCATGGTCTTGCCGTGAAAGCCGCCCCAAAAGCTGACGAACTCGTGTTTGCCCGTGTGGCACTTGCACAGGCGCAGGGCGCTCTCCACCGCCTCGGCCCCGCTGGAATAGAGCTGCACCCGGTGCAATCCCGGCGGCGTGCGCGTGGCCAGGCGTTCGCACAGCTCGACGCGGGCCTCACTGGTCAGGGCGCCCACCGAGGCGCGCGCCACCTGATCCTGAACCGCCTTGACGTAGCTCGGGTGCGAGTGCCCCAGGGCGTTGACCGCGATGCCACCGATGAAGTCGACGAAGGTGTTGCCGTCCACGTCGGTGATGGTGCTGCCGCGCGCCTGGTCCACGGCGATGCCGGCCATGAGCGCGTAGCCCTGCAGCCCCGGCGCCACGTGGGCATCCTCGCGCTGGCGCAGGGCCTGGCTGCGGGGGCCGGGTACGGCGGTCTTGATCTCGGGCTTCTGATTCTTGGGTTGGGTCTGGTTCATGCGGCTTGGTTCCGCGTCCGCACGGCCTCCGCGATACGGCGCAGGCGACGGACCGAGGAGACATTGGTGACAGCGGCGACGATGAGCATGGCCGCCTCGACGGTGATCTCGGGACCGAGGGGCACGAGCGCCCCCGGTCGGGCAGGGGACAAGACCAGCGCGGCCAGCGGAACCAGGGTGCAGCCCGCCAGCAGGTAGACGGCGCGCTCGGCCCGCCGCATGGCGCCCTTGGGCGGGGGCACGTCCAGCGCCTCCGCCTTGGCCGTGGCGTAGCTGACCATGAACGAACCGATCAGCGCCGCGAGCGCCACGATCTGAATGACCGGGGTGCTTCGGAAGTAGACCACCAGGCCGGCCAGCAGGAAGAACTCCACGTACCGATCCACGGCCGCATCGAACAGCTCGCCCGCCTCGGAGCCGCTCTTCAGCTCGCGGGCCAGGATGCCGTCCAGCATGTCGCAGAAGGCAGAGACGGTGGCCAGCAGCGCGCCGAATCCGAAATGCCCCATGCCCACCGCCACCGCCGAAGCCAGCGCGGGAACCAACGAGAAACCGGTCACCATGTTGGGGGTCACCCGCAGGGTCAGCAGCAGCCAGACCAGCGGCCTCATCATGGCGTAGGCGGCCTCCATGACTCCGCGCCCGAGCAGCACGCCCCCGTGTCCCTCCAGGCGGGTCGTGCGCATGCGCGATCTGGCCAGCGCCGCCACCGCGTAGATCACTCCCACCGTGCAAACCATCGCCACCAAAATCAGGGATGACACCAGATCCAGCATGGCCCGCGCATAGTGACGGAATCAGGTAGTCGGTTCAAGCGCACCCTCTGCGGGGTCTCGCCCTGGCGAGAAGGGGTCCGCACGGCAACACATGAGGACTTGACGCGACTCGCCCCAGGTTGTTCTAGTCTCGGACGCATGGGCGCCGATCGCGACCGCCTGGTCAGGGAGCACCTGTACTTGGTTCAGGGCATAGCCGGGAAGCTGAGGCGCAGCCTGAGTCGCACGCTGGACTACGACGATTTGGTCGCCTACGGCTCCAAGGGTTTGGTGGAGGCGGCCGAGCGTTTCGACCCCGCGCATGGCGTGGCCTTCTCGACCTTTGCGTACTACCGGATCAAGGGGGCCATGGTGGACGGCATGCGTGCCATGGGCTGGTACTCGCGCGCCGACCACGCCCGCTACCGCGCCGAGGAACGTGCCACCGAGTACATGCGTAGCGTGGCCGAGCGCGAGGCCGCGGGCGCGGCGGCCCCGCTGCCCAAGAACACCGATCCTGGCCAGACGTTGGAGGAGATCGCCGAAATCCTGGCCAACGTCACCACGGTCCACATCACGTCGCTGGAGGCGGCGGCCTCGGTGAGCGACGATCGTCTGCCCGCGCCCGAGGACGAGTTGGTCTACCTGCAGACCGTGGCCGGCGCACGCCGAGCCCTGGCCAAGCTGCCCGAGAAGGAGCGCCGCCTCATCGAGCTGTACTACTTTGAGGACCGGACTCTGGAGGAGGCGGGGGCCGAGTTGGGCGGCCTGTCCAAGTCGTGGGTTTGCCGTCTGCACGCCCGGGCCGTGAAGCTGCTGCGCGAGGCGATGGAAGCCGAGGAGGCAACCGGGGAGGCGCGGGACCGATAAGCGCGGCGATGACCATCGCCAAGCTTCCCGGTTCAGTCTCTGCCATCAAGTCGCCTGCCCACCCGAGCCCGGCCAAGGTTCCCTGCTCGCCTCAGCGCTCGTTCGTCGCCGTGTTGCAGGAGCAGCAGCGCGCCCAGCAGAGCCGCCCCACGCAGCCGCCCGGTCCCGCGAGCCTGGTCACGGCCAAGCCCGTGGAGGGGGCGAGTGCGGCCAAGCAGCTCCTGCAGAACGCCCTCGATGCGGATCGACGCGTGGATGCGGTCCTGCGCGCCGCGGCCTCGGGCAAGACGTTCACGCCGGCCGAACTGCTGAGTCTGCAGGCGCAGGTCTTCCGCTACTCGCAGACCGTGGAGGTGATCTCACGCGGGACGGACAAGCTGGTCGGGGGACTCAAGCAGACGCTGAGCACGCAGGTTTGAGCTTCTGCTAATGTCCGTCCACATGCGTTACGTGTGGATTGCCCTGGTGGTGCTCGGAATCGGCTGCTCGACGCCCGTGCAGCACGGCTTGGAGGAGGCGGCGGCCAACGAGGTCGTCGCGGCGCTGGAACGCGGCGGAATTGGGGCGTCCAAGACCAAGGATCCGGCAGGCGAGGCGTTCATCGTCTCGGTGGCCAAAACGGACACGGTTCGCGCGCTTGAGCTCCTGCGTTCGCTCGGGCTGCCGCGCGGGCGGCGGAGCGGGTTTGGCGAGGTCTACAAGCAAGCCAGCCTGGTGCCCACACCCACCGAGGAGCGGGCGCGCTACGTGGAGGCCTTGACGGGCGAGATCGAGCGCACCCTGGAGACCGTCGAGGGGGTGGCCAGCGCGCGCGTACACCTGGTGCTCCCGGAGACCGACCCTCTGGCCACCGACGGAAAGCCGCGCGTGCCCGCCCAAGCGGCGGTTCTGCTCAAGGTGCGCACCGGCCCCGCCCCCCTTCGCGAGGGCGAGGTGCAGAGGCTGGTGGCTGGCAGCGTGCCGAGCCTGGCGCCTGAATCGGTGGCCGTGGTCCTCACCCCCGCGCCGGAGGGGCCGGGACAGGCGGCGCCCGTGTTCGAGACCTTCGGTCCCCTGCGCCTCGCGCCAGGCAGCCGTAGCCTCTTGGCGGCGGGCCTGGGCGTGGGGTTGGGGCTGGTGGCTGTGCTCGCGGCGTTGCTGTTCGTCACGGCCCGGCGCTTGGCCCGGCGAGATGGCGCGGGGATGAGCCGAGCGGAAGCAGAGCCGGAAGGGCGGCGGTGAGTCCGCTCGTTGCTTCGTCAGAGCCTTGCCCTGGGCTGCTCCCCGTCTTCGACCTGGCCACGCCGTAGCCGACGCAGGACCGGGGACCCGGGGGCGTTCTGCGCCTATCTCTCAGCGGCGTGGCGGGCTTCGAGGCGGGCCAGGCTGTCCTCTAGCTGACGGCGCAGGCGCTCGTCGGGGTTTAGCCCCAGGGCCTTGCGGAAGGCGGCCGCGGCCCGCTGGCGGTCGGCGCGCAGCTCGTACATCTGACCCAGGTGGCCGAGGATTTCGGCGTCGACGGGTTCCAGGCGCCCGGCCTGTTCGAGGAAGAGGGCTGCCCTGTCCAACTGGCCCAGGCGCAGATGGGCCCAACCCAGGCTGTCGAGCAATCCGCCCGCGCCGGGTTCGAGAGCCACGGCGGCCTGCAGACGACGCAGGGCCAGCGGTAGCTCGTGTTTGTGATCCGCGGCCACGAAGCCCCAGAAATTCAGCGCCTCCACCGCGCCCGGCCGGCTGCGGATCAGCGGCTCGACCAGCTCCAGGGCTCGCTGCCAGGCCCCGCGCCTCTCCTCGATCGAGGCCAGGCCCATGATGAGGCGTGCGTTGCCGGGTTGGCGGGCGAGGAGGTCTTCGAGCCGGCGTGCGGCCCGCACCGCATCGCCGCGCTTCTCATCCACGAAGGCCAAGGCCACCGTGGTCTCGACAACTAGCTTGTCGCGATCGAGGCCGGCGCTCGTTGCCGATGCGGCCTGTTCGATGGCGCCCACCGCCTCCGCGAATCGACCCGCGTCGCGCAGCAACTCGGCGGCGCGCAGGCGAGATTCGACGTACAGCGGCGAGGGGCGACCGATGGACAGCAGGACGGTCGCCGCCTCGGCCACGTGACCCTGCTCCTTGAGTAGCGCGGCCTCCGTCAGGGTGAGACGGGCCTTGTCCTCCTCGGCGGGAGCGAGCTTCTGTCCTTGATGGACCAAGACCAGCGCGCGATCCAAGCGGCGGGCCGAACGTTCCAACTCGATGAGGCCGGGCAGGGCTTCCGGATCGACAGCGGCCAGCGGAGGCACCAGATCGTCGGCCACCTGCTCGGCGTGCTCGCGGTCGCCGATGCTGCCCAAAAAACGAGCTTGCGCCGCGGCTAGGTCGAGCGAACCCTCGGAACGATCGATCGCGTCGCGGAAGGCCTGGCGGGCTTCGTCCGTGCGGCCGTTGGCCGCGTGGAGCCAGGCCAGGGCCGTGATGACCTCGACGTTGTCGGGATCCTCGGCGCGGGCCAGGTTCAAACGGTGCTCGGCCTCGTTCACATCGCCCAGGGCCCACGCCACGGCCATGAGGCGCATGGGCGCCGCGGTAGACGACGGGGCCCAGCGGCACAGCTCGGAGAGCGTGCTCTCCGCCGCGGCAAGATCCAGGGTTAGGATCTGCGCCTGAGCGAGCTCCAGATACACGCTCTCGGCGCGATCCGGGGCGGACGCGAAATCGACCTCGGCCACCGCACGGGCCAGGCTGGCGACGGCGGCTGCGCCATCGCCATGCAATTCCTGAAGATGGGCCTGGGCCAGCAGACCATCCGCCGTGGGCTCGATGGCCAACGACGCGCGGACCGCATCCTTGGCGTCGTCCAGGCGGCCCAGGCGCATGAACATCTCCGCCAGGCGCGCCAGCAATTCGGGCGATTCGTCATCGATGCTGATGGCCCGCTGCAACTCGACCGCCGCATCGGCCCACCGCTCCTGTTCCTCGTAAAGGAGGGCGCGGATGGCGTGTTCGTAGGCCAGGGGATGCACCGAGCGGGTCACGACCTGGCGGCTGTTGACCAGCTTGGTGATGGGGCGCGTTTGATAGGCGCAGCCCATGGAAGCCATCGTCACCGCGAGGACGACACGCCGGAGATGCGCGAACGGTACCACGGCAGCAGGCTAGCACAGGTGCCCCGGAACGCGCCTCGCGGGATCGCGCGGCCTCGTCGGCCAGCGCTACGCCTGTCGCGCGCGTCAGCGCTTGTCCGTGTTGCGTTTGGCCAGCTCGCGTAGCGGCGAGGTCGATCGGGCGAGCTCTTGCAGGACCTTGCTGTCCGCCGGATCGTTCGAGGCGGCCAGACACACCATCATTTCGGCGGCGTCCTCCACGGGCGTGCCCGGAGCGACCATCAGCTCGCGAAGGGGCCGCTCGCCCGCCGCGCGTATGCCGGCCAGGTGCATGCGGCACAGCGAGGCGCCCGCCGCCGCTGCCACGCCGGGATCGGTATCACGCGCGGCCTGGCGGACTGCGGCCATGGCAGCCGCCTCACGCGGACGAATGGTCAGCAGGACGGCGCGCCGGATCTCGGGCGAGGCATCGCGCACGAGCGGCGTCAGATCCACCCGGCTCAGGCACAGAGCGGCGCCGTCATTCAGGCTTTGTAGGGCCGTGAGGCGCCCATCGGGGTTGGCCTGCGCGGCCGCGACGTGCGCCAGCTTCTCGCACGACCGGCGCACCAACTCGCCCGGCACCTCCCACGCCTGCAACTGCGCGGGGTCGGCCTCAGCCAGGATTTGGCCAAGTGTGCGCGTGGCACGTTCAGCGATGCCCGGGTCAGGCGAGTCGCACAGGGGCAGAATCGCCTCCAGCAGGAGCAGGCGACCGGGCAAGGCGACCACGCCGTCCAGCACGGCGAGCACGAGATCCCGATCGCCCTCGGCCAAGGCGTGTGCCATGCGGGCAGGCCCGATGCGCTCGGCCCAGCGACCGAGCTCGGCGCGATCGCCACGCTCGGCCGCTCGGCGCAAGCCCACCAGGTTGGGTTCCATGAGGCCCGTTCGTCGGTTGTAGGCCGCCTTGTCCGCGGCATGACTCGTGCCGGCCAGGAGAAGCGACAGGACCAAGGTCCACGGGGCGACGGAGCGTCTCATCGGCAGACCGGAAGCTAGCGGACGCCTGCCGGCAAGGCAATCCGGAGCTCAAGGCGCGGTGTGTGCGTCGCGGCGGCGGTCGCGCAGTCGAGGCCGGCGAATCCGAGGTCCGATTTGGCTTGGCGCGATGTGGGCGTCGCGCGTCTTGGCGCATAGAATCGCGGGCCATGCGAC
This sequence comes from Pseudomonadota bacterium, assembly GCA_023438785.1. Lineage (GTDB taxonomy): Bacteria > Myxococcota_A > Polyangia > Fen-1088 > Fen-1088 > Fen-1137. Next base: position 5,171 of record JAEXQJ010000297.1, on the reverse strand, counting down.
GCGCGCAAGCGGCGAAGAGGGTCTTGGTGCCAGGCGTTCTCATCCTGGCGGCGGGGGCCGTGTTCAGCCTGGCCATGTCCTCGGCCCGTTCGCTGCCGGGCCCGTCGCGTCCCTCGTCCTCGTCGGACGAGCGCCTGAGCGTCCCCCCATCCCCCGACCCGCGACAACGGGGCGTGGCCCTGGGTCTGTTCGCCGAGGACGTGAGCTTCTCGTACGCGCCGCTCATCAGCGAGATCTCGGCCTTGGGCGCCACGCACGTCTCGCTGGTGGTGCCGCTTTACCAGGACAACGGCGCCTCCACGCAGCTCGGCCTGCACACGCGTTTCTCACCCACCCTGGAAGGCATCGCCGAAGCCATCCGCCAGTCCCAGCGGGCGGGTTTGGAGGTCACGCTGTTCCCCATCGTGCGCCTGCTGCATCCGCGCGACCCCGACGAGTGGCGGGGGACGCTCAAGCCGGCCAGCCGCGACGCCTGGTTCGCCAGCTACGGCGAGGTGATGGGCGCGCTGGCCTCGCTGGCCACCCTGACGGGCGCTTCGCGTCTGGTGGTGGGCAGCGAGCTGTCTTCGCTCGACGGCGATTTGCCGCGCTGGCGCGAGCTCATCGTGCGGCTGCGAGCCCTTTTCCCCGGCACCTTGGTCTATTCGGCCAATTGGGATCACTACAAGGACGCGGCCTTGTATGAGCTGGTGGATGAGCAAGGCGTGGTCGCCTACTTCGATTTGCGCGCCGCGAACGGCCCCAGCGACGTGCCCAGCCTGACCGCCCGCTGGCGCGATCTGCGGCGGCAGATCGAGTCGTTCTTCGCGGGCTCCGACAAGCCGTTCGTGTTGACTGAGGTGGGCTATCGCTCGCGCCAGGGATGCACGGCCGCGCCGTGGGAGGAGACCGGCGGAGGTGTGGTCGATCCCGACGAGCAGACCCGCGGGTTCGAGGCCTTTCGCCAGGCCTGGCTCACCGGCCCCAACCGGTCGCGCCTGGCAGGCCTGTACGTGTGGAACTGGTACGGCTATGGCGGGCCGCAAACCACCGGGTACACGCCGCGCGGGAAGCCGGCCCTCGATGTCGTCAGGCGCATCCTCGACGAGCTGTGAAACGAGGCCAAAACTGGCCCCCGGCCACCGCCGGTCTAGCCTAGGCGCATGAAACCCACGCTGCTGGCCGGACTCATGGCTTGTGCCGTGGGCGCGTGTGCCAGCACAGCGGGGCGCCCGGCCGCGCACACGGGGACGGCGAGCCACGGCGAACGGCGCGCCGACGACTCCGCTGGCGTCCAGGCCGACAGCGGCTGTCTGAGATTTCTGGAAGAGAGCCACGTGGCCTTCCGTTTCGCACCGCAAGCGGGCCTCATCCGCACGCCCGTGGAGCCGTTGGGACCGGTGGCAGGCGTTCGGCTGGTACCACGCGTGGGGCGTGCGCCGGTCATGGATTGTGAGCTGTTACGGGCCCTGGTGGAGGCGGGGCCGGTCTTTGCTGACGCGGGAATCACTGAGTTGCAGTTTTCAGGCGCCTATGACTACCGCACGCGCCGCGGCTCGGCCAAGTTGTCGGCCCACGCCTACGGACTGGCCATCGACGCGCACGCGTTCCGTGGGCCGGCTGGCACTCTGGACGTCACGCACGACTTCGAGGCCGGGGCCGGGACCTGGGTGGGTCTCGTGCCGCGCGAGGGTGAGATTGACGCCTGTATCGGGCAGCCCACCACCGATGCGGGGCGACGCCTGCGCACCCTGGTTTGTCGGCTAAAACACCACAGCGCGTTCCGTGTGATTGTCACGCCCGACGACAATGCAGACCACCGCGATCATTTGCATTTGGAGGCGTTCGTCGATTCCAAAACGCGGGTGGCGCGCGTCCTCGGTTCGCGCGTCTTGCCTGACGAGTAGTCCAGGGCGAGATCGGCGAATCTGGTCTAAGATGACCCACGTGAGGAGGAGCGAAACGTGCGCTGCGGTGCGGATTTTCGACTGGAGGCTCGGGCTCATGCAGGGCCAGTTCGGGCGGACAGGTGAGCCATGACCAGAGTCCTGCTGGTTGACGATCATGCGGTGGTGCGGCGGGGCGTCCGCGACATCCTGACCGAGGCCCTGGGCCAGGTGACCTTTGGCGAGGCCGCCAAGCCGGCTGAGGCCCTGGAGGCTTTGCAGCGCGAGGACTGGGACGTGGTGATCCTGGACATCTCCCTGCCGGGACGGGGCGGCCTCGACGCGCTTCGCGACATGAAGCGGCTGCGGCCGCATGTGCCCGTGCTCGTGCTCAGCATGCACGCCGAGGATCATTACGCGCTTCGGGCCCTGCGCGCGGGTGCGGCGGGCTACGTGAATAAGGAGAGCGCGGCCGACGAGTTGGCGGGTGCGGTTCGCAAGGTCCTGGCCGGCGGCACCCACGTCAGCGCCGTGTTGGCAGAGACCCTGGCCAAGAGCCTGCGCGCCGATGCCTCACGTCCGGCGCACGAGCGGCTCTCGGATCGCGAGATGGAGGTCCTGCGCGGCATCGCCAGCGGCAAGACCGTCAAGGAGATCAGCGTCGAGCTCTCCCTCAGCGAAAAGACCATCAGCACCTACCGGACGCGCCTGCTCGAAAAGATGCAGATGCGCACCAACGCCGATCTCATCCAGTACGCCCTGCGTGAAGGCTTGGTCGATTGAGCTGAGCCCCACGCGAGTTGCTCTCGGATCGACATCTATCCATCGGACAGCTCCGTCGAGGCGCTCACGAATTCCGTTCGGCTGGCGAGCGGCTCGGCTCGCGGGGCGCTCCGGTCGGACCGGGGCACCCCGCCAGACGCGAGGGGGTTACTTCGCGCTTACGACCACCTCCGTGCCGTCGTACTTGACCGTCTTGTCAGCCGGCGTGACGTCGATGCCCGTGCCGTGGTCGGGGCCCACCCACACGATGTTGAAGGTGCGACTGGTCGGCATGTCGGTGTAGCTGCCGCTCCTGGCACCGATCGTGAGCTGCTGGGTCGAGTCCTTCCAGGTGAACTGAATGCGCGAGGCTTGGCCGGTTTCGTAGTCGTAGGTGTCGCCCGCGTCTTCATACAGCGTGAAGGACCCGTCTTGGCCCTTGTAGATGCGGATCTCCAGCGGATCGATGCTCTCGGTCGCGTACTGGATGTTCGGCCCCATGGGCACCACCGATCCCGCCTTGACGAGGAGCGGGATTTCGCTGAGCGGTGCACTCATCGAGGCGCGGTTGCCGCCGTCGGTGGTCGCGCCGGTCCAGAAGTTGTACCAGGTCCCCGCCGGCAGATAGACCGAGCGGCTGGTGGCACCGGCCGTGGTGACGGGATTGACCAGGAACGCGGGGCCGAACATGAACTGATCCTTGATGTTGAAGACGTTGGTGTCGTTCGGGTAGTCAAAGGCCAGCGGGCGCATCATGGTGTAGCCCTCGTCGGTGATCTTGCCGGCCAACGCGTAGATGTACGGCATCAGGCGGTAGCGCAAATTGTCGAACTTGAGCAGCGTGGCCTTGGTCGCGGCGCTCCACTGGCTTCCGTACAGCTCGCGTGAACCGCCCCCGTGAACGCGGAAGATGGGACAGAAGGCGCCGTACTGGAACCAGCGTGTGAACAGCTCGTTGCTGGCCGCGGTCGTCCAGTCAACACGCCCAGGGTGGCCCCAGTACCCGCCGATATCGGTCGTCCAATACGGCATGCCGGCGGCGGCGTAGTTGAGGCCGGCCGGGATCTGTTTGGCGTACGTCGCGAAGTCGCTGTTGATGTCACCGGACCAGGTCGTGGTCGCGTAGCGCTGCTGACCGGAGAACGCGCTGCGGGTCAGAACGTAGACGCGTTTGCCCTTGGGGCCGACCGAGCGCCAGCCCTCGTAGAGCGCCTTGGCGTGCTGCAGGGGATAGGCATTGATGACGAGCGCGCCCTTGCCCAGCGCGGTGGGAACGGTGCGCATGTCGACAGGATCGGGATAGGCCTGCGGCTCCGTGTTGTCGGCCCAAATGCCGTCCCAGCCGTACTTGCCCAGCAGTCGATCCTGGATCTGCTGGAAGACCAGGGTGCGGGCCTGGGCATTGAAGGTGTCGTAGAAGTGGTGCGTGCCGCCGCTCGGATAGAGGGCGCTAAGGGCATCCAGGGCCTTGTAGTTGGCCTGGTCGTCCGCCTTGCGCGGGGAAGCCACATACTCGTACTCGGGCCAGATCGAGATCATGCCGTGGATGTGGGCGTCGTGGAAACTGGTCATCAGCGCCGTCGGATCCGGGTAGCGGGACTCGTCCATGAAGTGCGAGCCCCACGAGTAGGGCGTCCAGTAGTCCCAGTCTTGAACGATGCAATCCAAGGGGATCTTGGCGTTGCGGTAGCCGTCCTTGACCGCGAGTAGTTCCTTCTGGCTGGTGTACTTGTCCTTCGAATGGAAGAGACCGTAGGCCCACTTGGGGAACAGGGGCGTTCCACCCGTGGCCGTGCGGTAGTTCGCCACGACCTGGTCCATGCTGGGGCCATAGAAGAAGTAATAGTCCACGCCCTCGCCCGCCTCGGACTCGTAGCGGTATTTGGTGCTACCCGATTCGCCGCCGTAGAAGTTGGAGGTCGAGTAGTTGTCCCAGAACACGCCGTAGCCCTTGTTGGAGACCAGGAGCGGGGTGTTGATTTCGGTGTTGGCGTTGGCGATGCGGCGGTTGGTGCCCTTGCGGTTCATCACGTTGTCTTGGTGCTGACCAAGCCCGAAGAGCGCTTCGTTGCTGGGCGAGTTGAAGGTGGTCGAGATCTTGTACGTGCTCGTTCCCTCGACGGTGGCGGCCGTGACGGACTTGCTGTCCTCGGAGAGGATGGCGTTGTCACTCAAATCGGTGTAGCTGACCACGCCCGTGCTGGTGTTCACCTTGGCCTTCAGGCGCGTGGTGGTGACGGTCACGGTGCCCGCGGCTTCGCTCACGCAGAACGGGGTCGCCGTGGCCCAGGCGTTGCTGATGGACAGCGAGGCCTTGGCCGGAATGGAAGACGCCGTGGTGTACTGGACCCGGAGGATGTCCTCCTTGCACACCTGCAGGCGCAGGCGACCGGCCTTCAGGGTGAAGGTGATGCCCTTGCTGTCGATTGAGAACGCATCGCTTTGCGGTGGTGTGGGGCAGTTCAGGCTGGGCGAGCCACCCGCGCCGCCCGCACCGGCTTGGCCGCTGCCACCTCCCGTGCCGCCGCTGGCGCCGCCCACGGG
>JAEXQJ010000278.1 GCA_023438785.1 Pseudomonadota bacterium | reverse complement strand
TTGCCAGCCGAGCCGCCGGAGCCGGCCTTGCCGCCCGAGCCGCCCGTATTGCCAGCCGAGCCGCCGGAGCCGGCCTTGCCGCCCGAGCCGCCCGTATTGCCGCCCGAGCCTCCCACGTTCCCGTTTTCGCCGCCGTCGGAGCTCGAGCATCCGAACGATGCAGTGGCCAGCCCGGCGACCAACGCCATGACCCGGCAATGTTTCAAAGCCTTCATTCAATCCTCCTTGCGATGTGGAGTGGCGGGCGACGAAATGGTGTCTCGGGCCAACCGCTCCGATGAGCAGGTACGATGCAGTCGGGGCCAGACCCACCTGCACGACACAACTAAACGGAACGGATGGCCGAAAGGGGAAACCCCGTGGTGCACGGGGCGCGTGTGTTCATATGCGGACGCCTGGTGGCCGGCCGCATGTGAAAGACACCTTCTTTGGCCACACAACCTTGGGCCGCGCAGGCCGACATCCTCTCCATCGCCGCGGACCTGCTGTTCACTAACGCAGCGGTCGGGTATGTTGCGCAACTTGGCAGGCGGACCGGCGACGAGGAGCAGGTGATGCGAATGACGAGAGCGAGACTCAGGCGGCAGTGTGATGTTCAGGCAGCTCGACGGGCCCGTGTTTGGTGCGGGATCGTCTCCGCGCTTCTGGCCGCGGGGTGCTATCGCGATGTGCAGACATGCAACGATGCTCACCCGTGCCGCCGCGATGCGGCCGGCCAGGACACGACGGTCATCGCTGACGCGTCCGTCCTCGACAGAAGTCCCGTCCTCGATGTGCTGCCCAGTCTCGACTTAGCCGGGGGCGCGGAGGTCTCGCCCGTTAACCCAGATCTGGCGGAGACGCGCGTGGATGCGGCGGCTTCCGCGGATCTGAGTCCGACAAGCGATTCATCCGACAGCCGTGCCACCGCAAGCACAGACGGCGCCGGAGCGGCCGGATCAGGCGGAACCGGCTCCGGAGGCAGCGGCGGAACGGGGACTGGCGGATCGGGAGGAGGCTCGGCCGTCGACGCCGGCTTGCCCGACGCGCCAGCCTGCCAGCCCAAGCCGCGTGACTGCGCATCGGCCCTGGACAACGACTGCAACGGCAAGCCGGACAAGGAAGAGACCGCCTTCTGCGCGTGCCCAGTCGGCGACACGCGGTCGTGCCAGGAGCACGCGGGCCTGGACGGCAAAGGCATCTGCGCCGCCGGAACCCAGAAATGCGCGGCCAGCGCGGACAAGACCACCAGCGCCTGGGGCACCTGCTCAGGCTCGGTCGGCCCCGCCACCGAGATCTGCGATGCCGACAAGAAGGACGAAGACTGCGATGGCCAGCAGAACGAGAGTTGCGAGTGCGTGAATGGCACCACCACACCCTGTGACTGCGGCGGAATCCAGTCATGCACCAATGGCGCGCTGAGTGCGTGCAGCAAGACCAAGGCCACGTTCTACCGAGACGTCGATGGCGACGGCTACGGCGACCCGGATGCCACCATCAGTGACTGCACGACGCCCGCGGGGTACGTCCCCATTGGCAGCGATTGCGACGACGGCAATGGGACGATCAAGCCGGGCTACGCAACCTGCAGCGCCAACAGTCGCCGGTATTGCGATACCGACGGTGGTGGCATGAAGACCGAAGTGTGCACCGCCGGGTGCCTCAATGGGGCCTGCCGGACCGACGGGAAGACAGTTGGGTATTCGGGAGTTGTGACTTGTGGTTCAGATGGCGGCACCGTCGTCAGGTGCTCGACCACCGTGGGCTGCTATTGGCTGCCCCGCACCACGCCCATCTATGGCGTCTGCGGTGACCCTGCGGACGGGCTCTACCGGTTCAAGATGTCTTGCGACGGACCCAACGATTGTCCGAGCGGTCAGGTCTGTTGTGCGCATGGCAACGGTTTTTTGTCTGGGGGCCTGGATTGCTACCCTGGCAGCAGCTGTCCACCAAACGACACAGAGTCGTATTCCGTTGTCTGCGACCCACTGGCACCGGTCTGCCCATATCGGGAGCATTGTGCAATGCACACGGATGGTATGTGGGCCACGTGTCTTCCCGATTGATAGGGACTGCGCCAGCAGAGCTAGGTCCTAAATGACCGACCGCGATCCAAGATCACGGCAAAGCATCGGGAATTGCCGGCCTCTTGAGATGACACTACATCCTTGGGCGTCGCCATCTCCGGCAGAATCCAGGGCGAAGGCGACGACCGCAGCTGCTGACCCCCACGCCTGGCCGTTGAGCCAGCCTCCCGAGGAGCAGAGCCGGGTCCTTGTCGCCGAATCACGGCCGGGCATTTAGGTAGAAGGCGGGTCTCTCCAGGCCTTTGCGCCTCGCTGCTCGATGCGGAGATCCGGCCGCGGTCTCCTCGTGACCGACCTCCGCGCCCCGCATCTGCACAATGCCGCTGGTGCACCAGGGCTACTCTGGAATTCCGACAGGTGTGTCGTGGATTCCAACGTGATAGAGTCAGTTCTCAATGTTTTCGCTGCGTTATGTGCGGGACGCCGTCTTGCGCACACGGGGGGGGCTCGACCTCCAGAAGGGAAGACGGCGACTGTGAGCGATCCACATGCACTCTGGTTGACCCTGACCAACGTCTCGCTCGGGCTGGTCATGTTGGGGGCGGGGGTGGCGTTGGGGACATCGCTGATCAGGCGCAAGAAGGCGAGCGCGGCGGCCGTACCGGTCCGCGCCGCGCCGGTACAGGAATCGGGCGCCACGGGTCCATGAAGTACCCTCTCTTCAGGTGTGGCGACGCCCAAGTTCGAGACTCGGCTCGGACCGCACCGGGCCTGACCCACGAGCTTGCGGCGACCGAGCGCGGACGCCTCGCCCATGCGGCGCGCGCGGCCGGCGTGAGAGGGCGGGTGGTGTTCCCTCGCAGAACGGCAGTGGAGCGATGAATCGCCGTAGGCTGTTGATCTTCTTCGTGCTGGGCGCGTTGGTGGCGCTGGCCGCTGGCTGGGGTGCGTTTCCGCGTGCGCTCTACGCGCGGCGGTCCCAGCCCCTGGCCTTCCCCCACAAGACCCACGCGGAGAAGTCGCCATCCGCGGCCTGCACCGACTGTCACGAGGTGCGCGCTGACGGGACGTTCTCGGGCGTTCCCAAGCTCGAAACGTGCGCCATGTGCCACTCGGACGTGCAGGGCAAGACCGCGGCGGAGGCGACGCTGGTCAGCGACTACGTGAAGAAGGAACGCGAGATCCCGTGGCACATCTACTCGCGCCAGCCCGCGAACGTGCGTTTCTCGCACGCCATACACACCCAGCGCGGAAAGATGGCGTGCAAGGACTGCCACGGCAGCATGGGCGAAACGGACGAGCTGCCCGTGTACGAGGAGAATCGGCTGACCGGCTACAGCCGTGACATCTGGGGGCGCTCCATGTCCCGCCTGGGCAACAAGCCGGGCTCGGGGATGAAGATGAGCGACTGCGAATCCTGCCACCGCGACAAGGGCGTGGGTGCGGGCTGCTTGGGCTGCCACCAATAGGAGCGCACTGGTTAATGAAATTCTCGAGGCGAGATCTCCTGGCAGCCGGTGGCGGCGGCTTGGTCGGCCTGCTGTTCACGCCCGTGCCCTGGAAGGTCATGGACGACGTGTCCATCTGGACGCAGAACTGGCCCTGGATTCCCCAGCCCGCGCGCGGTCCCATTTCCATCGCTCTGTCGTCGTGCACGCTGTGCCCCCATGCTTGCGGCCTGCGCGTTCGCATGGCAGCGGGCTGGGCGGTCGGCCTGACGGGCATGCCGGCCCATCCGGTCAGCCGAGGCGCGCTGTGCCCGCTGGCCTTTGGCGCCCACCAGTTGAATTGGCACCCGCGTCGGCTGCGCCAGGTCCTGCACAAGGGCGGGCCGGCGTCGTGGGATGCGGCGACGGCGGCGTTCCGCAGGGCGATGGGCGAGGGGCCGCTGTTCGTGGTGGACGGGCGCGCCGGGCGGGCTGCCTCCGCGGTCATGGACAAGTTCTCGGCCCTGCACGGCGGCCGCTATGTGGTGGCCCGTGGGGCCCAGGAAAGGGCGCTCTCGGCGTACCAGGGCTGGAGCGGAGCCGCGCCGTCGAGCTTGGGCTATGACCTGGACAACGCGCGCACGATCGTCAGCTTTGGCGCGCCCATGCTCGACGGTTGGGGGCCGCCCGGGCGCTTCACCCGCCTGTGGGCCGAGCGCGCTGCCGGGCAGGCCGATCCCGCCTTGCGCCTCATTCAAATCGAGGCTGAGCCCTCGCGGACCTCGGCCTTGGCCTGGCGCCACGTGCAGGTCAGGCCGGGCAGCGAAGGCGCGCTGGCCCAGGGGCTGGCGCGCGTGCTGCTGGAGGAGCGCTTGGTCGCCAGCCCCGGTCCCGTTCCCAGCCTGTCCCTCGTCGAGGTGGCTGGGCGCACGGGGCTGGCTGGGGATGCGATTCGCGACCTGGCGCGCACGCTGGTGCAGCGCGGGCCGGTGGTGGCGGTGGCCGCGGATCACAATCCATCGGTGGCGGCCCTCAACGTCATCTTGGGTGCGGTGGGCGCCAGGGGCGGCATCGTGCGCCGGAACCAGACCAAGGCACCGCCGTCGCTGGAGGAGGTCAGCGGCCCGGTGCGCGCGGTCCTCGTGGACGCCACCGTACCCGACGAGGCGCTGCCCAAACTGAACGCGGAGGTCTTCCGTTTCGCTGCCTGGCAGGGTGGCGAGACGGCCGATTGGCTGCTGCCCGCGCCGGGGTTCTTGGAAAGCCTGACCGACGTGCCCACGGCGCCCGGCGCGGCCATCGAGACCTATGCCGTGGCGGCACCGCTG
>JAEXQJ010000083.1 GCA_023438785.1 Pseudomonadota bacterium | reverse complement strand
GGGCGCCGCAGCCGAGGCAGGCACGGCGGCGCCCGTGGGCGTGCCAGGGGCCTTCTTGGCCGCGCCCAGTTTGGGGAGCAAACGGGCCGGAGCCGGTGGGCGCGGTCGCGGTTTGGCTGCGGCGGCGGCCTCTTGGGCGCGCGAGACGGGCGCAAACGCCAGCGAAGCGGCGAGGTAGGTGGCTACACAGGGGAATAGAAAGCGCTTCATCGAATGCTGTAGTCCTTTGTGACTTTCTGGCCGTTTCGCTCGAGACCCAGCGACAGGTGGCTGGCCGACTTCAACTTGGCGTAGACCTCGAGCGCCTTCTCCGGGCTGGTGATCTCGAGGCCGTTGATGGAGGAGATGACGTCACCGTTCTGCATGCCGATGAGGGCGAAGGGCCCGTCGGGCTTGACCGCGAAGAGACGAAAGCCCGCCGCCTTCCCATCACGCATCTCGGGCACGATGCGCGCCGAGCGTGAGAGCAGCGACATGTTGCCCAGCACGGACTCCAGCGTGCCGCGCTGGAGCTCGTACTTGTTCTCGTTGACCTTCTTAATGCCCTTCGCCATTTCCTGCGCGAATGGATCCTTGGCCGCAGCCACGGGCGCGGCCGCGGGTGTAGCAGGTGCCGGCGGCGCCGGCAGCTCGAACAAGTCGAGAAACTCGGTCTTGCCCTGGTTGTCGAAAAGAACGCGCGTCTCGCTGATGTCGATGACGGTGGCGCCCAGGACCTTGCTGCCGATCACGTAAGGGCCGCTGCCCTTGCTCTCGCTGTCGCGCAGGACCGCCATGCACCACTTCATGCAGTTCGGCGGTGGCGCATACATGATGGCCATGATGGTCAGCGGCAGCGTGGTCTTGACCGGCTCGGCATCGGAGGGCCCCGTGTCGGTGGCCGTGCCGGTGGCCGTGGCCGTATCGAGGATAGGCGGACAGGTGGAACAGAAGATGTTCCGCTTGAGGATCCCCTCGGTCTGCTTGTCGGTGACGGAGGCCTTGGACACGAGCCTGGCCTTGGCGAGTGGCTTGGCATCGGGCAGCGAGGCCACCAGCTTGGTCTCCACCGCGCTCGATCCCGCGCTGCCCAAAAACGACGCACACAGGGCCACCACGGCCAGATCGAGAGTCCAGAGGTATTTACGCAGGAGAGCTTCCACGACTTACTGCCCGCAAAAGCAACACCGGGGCCAGCCGGGCGAGTTGGTTTTTGCTTAGGTTTCAGTGACTTACGATGGAGAAGGTCTCCCGGGCGCATGCCAAAATGGCAAGCGGCGCGCGTGGAGGGGAGCGCAGAGGGCACAGCCCGAACGCCGGAGCACGGGGCCTGAGTCCCGCGTCGGGGATGAGGCGTCGCCCCTCTCCTCCTCCGCTGGCGCCGCCCGCCCGTCGGTGCAGCGGGAACAGGGCGCCGCCTCCCCTCCGCTGGCCGCCAAGTGTGCCGGCCGCCAGGTCCCCTGGCCGCGCGGCAACGCTACGTGCCTCCGGTGCCCTCCCCAGCTCTCCCCGCCACGGCACCTCGCCCGCCGGTCGCGTCCGCTCTCCGTTCGGCCGCCGCCACGGCGCCCCGCCCGCCCCCTTCTGGCGCCGCAGCTACGGTTCTTCGCCCTCTGTGCCCTCCCCGCTCGCCTCGGTGCCCTCCGCCGTCCCCTCCACGCCCCCACCGTCCCTCTCCTCCTCCAGCCGGCGATAGATCGTGCGCGTCGCGATCCCGAGCAACCGCGCACAAAGCCGTTTGTCTCCGCCCACGTGGGCCAGCGTGGAGTGGATGACCCGGCGCTCGATCTCGCCCAGAGGCGTGCCCACGGCGAAGGTCATGCTCTTACCGTCGCTGGTGTTGCCCTGGCCCGTGCGGACCTCGACCGGCAAATCGTCCAACTCCACGGCCGAGCCGCGCGACAGAACCACGGCGCGTTCGATGGTGTTCTCCAACTCGCGCACGTTCCCCGGCCACTCGTAGCGCACCAGCGCCTCCGCAGCGGGCCGCGAGAACCCCGCCAGATGTCGCCCATTGCGCTCGCCAAAGAGGCGCAGGAAATGCTCGGCCAGCAGCAGGATGTCGTCGCGCCGTTCCCGCAAAGGCGGGACCCGCAACGCGATCACGTTGAGGCGGTAGTACAGATCCTCGCGGAAGCGCCCCTCCTTGATGGCCGCGCGCAGGTCCTGGTTGGTGGCCGCCACCAGGCGCAGGTCCACCTTGGTGCTCCGCCCGCCCAATCGCTCCACCTCACCTTCCTGCAGCACACGCAGCAGCTTCACCTGCACGTGGGTGGGAATCTCCCCGATTTCATCGAGGAACAGCGTGCCCCCGTCGGCCTGCAGAAAGCGTCCATCGTGTCGCTGGATGGCCCCCGTGAACGCCCCGCGCTCGTAGCCGAACAGCTCGGCCTCCAGGATCGTCTCGGGCAAGGCCGCGCAGTTGACCGGCACGAACGGCCCCGAGGCACGCGGCGACGAGCTATGAATGGCGCGCGCCAACAGCTCCTTGCCTGTGCCCGACTCGCCCAACAGCAGGACCGTCGCCATGGAAGGAGCGGCCTGCATGACCGTCTCCATGGTGCGCCGCCAAGCGAGCGACTGCCCGATCAGCGATCGCTGACGCTCGGCCTGTAGCTGAGCGCGCAGCGAGCGGTTCTCCTGCACCAGGTTCCGCTTCTCCAGCGCCTTGGTCACCGCCCGCACCACGTGGGCACGTTTGAGCGGCTTGGTCACGAAGTCGTAGGCCCCTTGCCTCATGGCCTCCACGGCATTCTCCACCGTGCCGTAGGCGGTCATGAGAATGGTCTCGGTCTCGGGCGAGACGCTGCGACTGGCCTTGAGCAGGTCCAGGCCCGACATCCCGGGCATGACCAAATCGGTCAGCAGCACGGACACGGGCTCCCGGCGCAGCAGCTCCAAGGCCTCGGCCCCCGAGCGTGCCGTGAGCACGCGCAAAGACTCGCGCTCGAAGACCTTGCCCAGCGAATCCACGATCCCGGGCTCGTCGTCGACCACGAGGATGGTGGGCGGGGGACTACCTTGCGCCACGCTGGCTTCCGCTTGCTTCGTCACGATGTGCAAACCACCTTGCTGGTCATCAATTCGGGTGCCAACCCGCCCCGCGCTGCCGGCTGAGCCGCATTTCCTCGAAATTGCTGGAAACGCGAGACCCGCCTGCCGCACGTAGCCATGAGGGAGTGCCATAGTGACACAACCCCGGCCGAAATGCCCGCCGCCCTGTCACTTTGGCACATACGACGTGTCACGTAACTTGACACGGGACATCTGTTCCGTACCATACAGATGTTCAGTGACTCCGCCCGAAGGTAAGGAGCGCCCATGGGACATCTCAGAATCGTGCGCGACGAAGAGCCTGGTGACCTGACCGACCGGCAGCGCGAGGTGCTCGACTTCATCTCCGGCTCGATCGGCAAGCGCGGCTATCCCCCCACCCTGCGTGAGATCGGCAGCCACTTCGGCATTCGCTCCACCAACGGCGTCAACGATCACCTGCGCGCCCTCGAGAAGAAGGGTTACCTGCACCGCGAGGATCTGAAGTCGCGCGCCCTGCGCCCGGTGGCGCCGACCGAGCCGACCGTCGACATCCCCATCCTTGGCAAGGTGGCCGCGGGCCAGCCCCTCCTGGCCGTGCGCAACTATGAAGACTCGGTCAAGGTGGACCGCTTCTTCATCGGCCAGAACCGGGAGGTGTTCGCCCTGCGTGTCCAGGGCGAGTCCATGATCGAGGACGGCATCTTCGACGGCGACTACGTGTTCGTCCGCAAGCAACTGCAAGCCAGCCCCGGCGAAACGGTGGTGGCCATGATCGGCGAAGAGGCCACCGTGAAGCGCTACTACCCCGAGGGCGACACGATCCGCTTCCAGCCCGCCAACTCGCACATGGAACCCATCGTGGTCCGCAAGCGCGACTTCCGAAGCGTGAACCTCCTGGGCGTTGTGATCGGCGTGTACCGAAAACTGTCGTAGTGATGGGAACCCACTGCGCCGGTGCCGATCCGGAGGGGCCGGACCTCCCGCGAGCGTCCGCGCCGGGCGGAGCCCTCGCTCCCCACGCGATCGATGGAAAACCACACTGCGCCGGTGCCGATTCGTGAGGGCGGACCTCCCGCGACCGTCCGCGACGGGCCGAGCCCGTGGCTCCCCACGCGATCGATGGAAAACCACTTGAATCCGCCGTTCTGAGACTGATCCACTGTTGCGGTGTGAAACTGATCCACCACACGGAGCAGCAATGCCGCTGATTTCGGGGGCGCCGGGTGGCGTTGGCAGCCTAACCAGGGTGTCCACTGGATCGGGGCAAGCTCAGCTCGAGAAAAGTCAGCAGGTCGCTATGCACGCCGCCTTCTCCCGGATCGTGGACGACCAGCATGATCGAAACGCCGCCATTCTGAATGACCGTTCCCACTCTAGGCTGAGCCGCCTCCATGCCGTCACACCTGCGGCTCCGCTAGCACGAAGCGAAAGCCTATGAGACGTCCACGCTGAGCGACGTCAATTCTCAGTCGGTGTGCTGACCGGCAGTTGCCCGCCCACACATCCCAGGATCCTCCCCGGACGATTCCAGCCTGGGCATTGGCGGTGCCAACTGGGTCAGTCTCCTGGCTTTCCGTGTAGTCACGCCAACCGTCCGAGCACCACTCGGACACGTTGCCGTGCATGTCGTAGAGGCCCCACCGGTTTGGCGCCAGCCGTCGTACGGGATGTGTCTCGCCGCCGCTATTGCCGTTGAACCACCCGAGCTTCAACAAGGCCTTGTCCCGTCCCCGTGGTTCCGTGGAGGTGGCCCCGCTACAAAAGGCGGCCTCGGAGCCCGCGCGACACGCATACTCCCATTCCGCCTCGGTAGGTAGCCGAACTGTCACCCCTGCAAGCCGTCTCTGCAGCCGTTCGCAGAACGCCCGCGCATCGTTCCAACTAACCTGCTCGACCGGACGATCCACCCCTTTGAAGAAGCTAGGCTCACTGTCCATCACGGCTCGCCACTCCTCTTGCGTACAAGGGGCGTCCGCCAACCAGAACCCGTCGGTCAACACGACCTTGTGCTGTGGACCTTCGTGCGCCATGCGTCCCTCCTCGCCGTCTGGCGATCCCATCAGAAACTCGCCCGGTGGAATCCACCGCAGTCCAGCCGCCACTCCTGGGGAGAGTTCCAGCCTCGCAAGTGAACCGAAGGAGTCGTTTCCGCAAACCTTGGCCCACGAAGGACACTGGATTGATGGCGTCCCCGCCGACCGGTTCACCTGGGCGGGACAGGACGGGCGCGCGGTGCCGAGTGCGCCCTCCAGCTCAGCTACGAAGCCAGACGCGGTGGGGTAGCGATCCTGCGGCTCAACGCTGGTGGCCCTACGAAGGACCTGCTTCAGGGCCCTCGAACACCGCACGTTCCGGAAGGCCTTTACCGTGTATGGATGGGGGTCCTCACCACTCAGTGCGAAAACCGCGGTCAGACCCAGGCTAAACACATCCGCCGGCGGGCCCGCCTCCTGGGGACGACGTAAGCACTCGGGTGATGAGTAGGCGTAGGTGCCCAGAGCGGTGGTCCGTGTTCCTCCTGTTGTGT
Source organism: Pseudomonadota bacterium (assembly GCA_023438785.1). GTDB lineage: Bacteria > Myxococcota_A > Polyangia > Fen-1088 > Fen-1088 > Fen-1137. The sequence goes on along the minus strand of JAEXQJ010000083.1, from coordinate 2,382 downwards.
CTGGGGCAGCGACGAGGTCGAAATCTGAAAGCTTTGGAACGCCGTCCGCGCCAAGCAGGATGTTTGCTGGTTTGACGTCTCTATGCACGTAGCCGCGTTCATGGGCTGCGGCCAGAGTCCTTCCCACAGTAAGGATCATCTCAAGGAGCTGGTTCTGGGGTAGTCGCCGTCCACGTACGACTTGGCGAAATGTCCCCCCCTCCATCAGTTCCATGACGAAATACAAGTGCCCCTGGTCTTCACAATGAGGTTCAAGTACGCGGACGATGCCGGGAGACTGGAGCTCGACCATGATGCGTGCCCCGCGAAAGAAGCGATCTACGGCGACAGAATCGCCGGTCAGATGAGCATGCATTACCTTTATTGCGACGAGCCCGCCTGGAGCAACCATCTCTGGTGCTTGCAGATCGCGCGCCTTCCAGACCGTGGCAAAACCGCCCTGGCCGATCTTCTCAAGCAAGAGATATCGCCCATCGCCAAACTCCCAGCCCGGCTCTGGCGTTCCGTTTCGTAGTGACCGTCGGACCCTAAGTATCTCAGCCTTTATCTCCCCGAGTGGTGCGTCTTCTCTTCGGAGCAGTTCCCTTCGACGGATCAGATCCTGTAGGCGTTCGGATCGTTCCTGGACCTGCTTGTTCTGGCAGACGGGTTGCAGCTGCAGCGGAGGGCTATCCAATTGTCCTGGGGGCGGTGCCGCTCGGAGGCGCGATTCGCTGAACAGCCCCTCTGCCTGAGGAAGCTCCGAAAGACGGTCGATCTGTTCTGAAACGACCGTGAGCCTCGCCGCGGACGTCTCGCCACTATCGACCGCGACGCCACCCGCAAACCCATTTGGCGCAACAGCATCTGATGTTTTGGGGCGACGAGGACCGTTCGCAAGCTGAATGGCATGGCGGACGAACTGTGCAGCGTTGGCCGCTGCGGTAGCCTGTCTCGCCTGTTTGTCCTTTGCCTTGTTACCGTCTGCAAAATCACAGATGGCCTTGACGAGAATCCAGTCGACCTTCTCGGACTGGCAGGCCGCATAAACCCCAGCGCCTTCCATCTCCCCTCCGACTGCCTCCTCCTCGAGTGCTCGCAGCTGGTCGCGGAAATCGATGTTGTCAACCAGCTTCGAGCCCGAGAGAACTGTTCCAAATCGCAATTCAGCGCCTGTCCAAGTGACCTCGGCACTCCGCATGAGGTTCAACAGCCTGGGTGCAGCGTGCGGCTTGTCGTCACGAAGCACGATCCGCGGTTGGCCGCCTTGCATGCCGACACGCTGGAGGTCGTACAAGCGAAGACGCTCCGTCACGAGTACGTCACCTATTCGCTGATTCTCCTCGCTTACTCCGAACGCGATGCCCACCATGATGATGGCGGAGGGGGCCAGTGCCTCGATGCCTTTCTGGACAGTCTGGAGAGACGCTCCGAGCGAGACGGAGCCCATTTCGGAGCGTGTCAAAGCCACCCGAGCGCTGCCGACTGTCCCCAGGTCGAAGTAGATCCGGTCGTTGATGGACTGAGCGGGCGCGGACCGTCTTTCGATACCAAAAGCGTTAAAGACGGCCTCGGTTTCAATTTTGGTCACGGTCACGAGGAGAAAGGTAGGGGAATCGTCGGTGGGCATTGGGTCCTGCTGACTCTCGGAGACGGCTTGCACATCGTAGATCGAGTTGCGCAGGACCTCTCCCAATTTGAGAGTCCCGGGGCCGGCCTCCGCCTGGGTTGAGGCGCCAGACGCCCCACTGAGCCCTTGCCGAGAAATGCGCCGCTGTCCAGAAGCGCGGTGTCGCGGATCGTGGCCACCTTGCGCGCGGACTGGGGATGCTGGCGCCGGCAAACGCTCGGGGAACTGAAGGTGGTGTACTTGTGTATCGGGGCCACCGCATTGAAGGTGGGCAGCGGTGGCAAGGTGACCGGTCCTCGCGTTGGGTGGGGCCTCTGACATCCGGGGGATGGGTCATCTGGGACATGCGCGGCTGCGGCTCGCCTTGCGCCGAGTTCGAGCGCGGCCGTCTGGCACTGGGGCCGCCACAGCAAGCGCTCCTGGGACCGCGGCCCGGCGTGTTAGATTGCGGCCCGCGATGAAGACCGAACTGGACCATCTGCCCCCACGCAAAATCGCGCAGCTTCGCCAGATCGCCGCGTTCATTCAACAGACCGTGGACGTAGAGCTGATCATCCTGTTCGGGAGCCACGCGCGCGGCGATTGGGTGGAGGACCTGGCGAATGGCTACTACAGCGACTTCGACCTGCTGGTGGTCGTGGCGAGTGAGGAGGTGGCGGAGGATGATGCGCTCTGGAATCGGATCTCGAAGAAGGTGCGGCCCATGGCGGGGCGAACGCCGGTCACCTTGTTGGTGCACGACTTTAGATTTGTGGCGGCGCAGGTGCGCATTG
>JAEXQJ010000244.1 GCA_023438785.1 Pseudomonadota bacterium | reverse complement strand
GGTCATGGTGCTCCCGCCTCCGCCCGCCGCGGAACCGCCGGAGCCGGACTTGCCACCCGTCTGAGCCGTGGCGCCGCCTGTCTTCGCCCCGCCGCCAGGCGAGCCCCCTGCTGTCGTATCAGGGGTGGAGCCACCACCGCTCCCGCACCCGAGAAAGAGTCCGACGACCAGGGCTGTCATGCAGATACGCTTCATGAACCCCTAGTGTTCTCAAACCCTCGAAAACGGGCCAGGCAGAGCGCCCTGTGGTGCAGGTGGTCAATGGGCGCGGGCTCGTCTGCGCCACGTCCACAGGCCCAACCCGGCCAGCGCGAGAATGGTGGCCAGGGAGATCACGTTCCCCAGGCGTTGGAAGGGCGTGCCCCGATAGGTGATGACCACGTTCGAGCGCCCCGCGGGGACCTCGACCGTCATGCGGCCGAAATCACCTGCCTGGTCGCCGACCGACGTACGGCCATTCACCGAGACCTGCCAGCCCAACCAGGCGGTGGTGCGCACGAGCAATCGCCCCGCTTGCGGCGCATCCACCACGAAACGCCGCTCGCCCACCCTCCACTGCACATCCGTGATGGCCCCGTCGCCTTCGGCCCACTCCACCGGGGCGAAGGTGCGCGGCGGATGCTCGTGGTTGGGCTGCGACAGCGGTAGGTACTCGGACACGTCTCGGTAGAGCAACTCGTCCTTGGCGTTCAGGCACACGAGGTCCTCGCAATCCTTGAGCGGCGTGGCGCCCGCGTCGGACTCGTGATTCGCCGCGCTCGAGCGTGCCAGTAGCGCGTCCATCTTCTCGGCATACGCGTTGTCCCATCGTGTTGTGGGCACCACGCTCGAGAAGGACTGCGTGGCCACCCACCCGGTCAACAAGAAGAAGGGAATTCGCCAGCGGGCCCGGCCGGGCTGCTGTCGTTCCGTGACAGCAAAAGCCAAGTGGCCCCACAGAGCCAGGCTGGTCACCGTGAGGACGGCCATCCAGCGCCAGGAGAACTGCACCTTGTTGAGGAGAGGGACGAGCGCATAGACCCCGCGCGACAAGTCCGTCATCATGAGGCCCGCGCAGGCGGACGCGACGAGCAGAACGCTGATCGACTGGCGGCCCGCGGAATCCTGGTTGCGCCACAAGCGCGGCATCGCCACCAGGGCCGCAATCACCAGACAGGTCACGAAACCCGGCACGATCTGCCCATCGAAACCGCCCGCGAGTTTGGGCGACAGACGCGCCAGGTCGGTCACCAAGAGCCGATTGAAGGCCTGTGTATCGGCCGCGGCGGTCAGCACGCCGATGTTCACGTGACGTTGATCCCCGACGGCGGAGGCCAAGTAGAAGGCGTCCAAGAGCAGGCCCCCTGCCACGGGCAGCACGGCCCGTTTGAGCAGCGCGCCCACCTCGGCACGGCGGATTAGCGTCAAGCCCAGGGCCAAACCGAGCGCGGTCGTGCCCATGAGGAGCGTGGCGGGATGGCAGAGCGCGAAGGCCGCCGTCCACATGACGAGAAGAAAGCGTGGTCCACGCCGCGGGCTCTCCAGGCTGCGAAAGAGGGCCGCCAGCAGCCACGGCAAAAGGGCCATGCTCCAGGTTTCGGCCAGCGCGCCACGCACATACACGTCACACAGGGCATACGGCGACAGCATGGCCAGCACGCCCGCCAGCACGGGAATCAGGCGCTTGCTGGGCGAACACACGGTTTGCACCAGTCTCGTCACGCCCAGGCCCAGGACCAACAACGCCGCCCACGACGAATACAGGACGCCCAGCGATGGCGGAAGTCCCAGGCCCAGCGAGAACGGCAGCACCGTGGCCATGGCCAGCGGCGCGTAGAAATGGAAAGTGGGGCTGCCCAGCCCCGCGAACGTGTGCTCCATCCAGCGCGGGTACCACACGCCCTGGCGAACCGCCTCGGACCATTCGTGGCTCCACAAGACGTTGGGCAGGTACGAATGGGTCAGGGGGACGCGCCCCGCGCTCAGGTGTACCGTCACCAGGTAGAGCGCGGGTGCGAAGAAGAGCAGCCACGGGTAGGCCCGCGCCCAGCGTCGGGCCCATGCCCAGCGCGGCACCGGCGGCGATTCGGGGGGGACAGGAGCGGGCGGCGCCAGGTGCGGCACGAACGGCAGGGGCGGAACCGGCTGCTCCTCGCGTCTGGGATCGGGAAGTGACATGCGCTGCGTGGCGGAGCTGCAACCGGCGTGCCCTGGCCCGCGGGACTGCTGATACCAGTTTTCCGAGGCCACACTCAAGTGGGCACGACGTCGCCACGACATGCGTGTCGCGAACACGTCTCGTCGGGCACCGCCCTATGGCCGCTATCGAATCGAATCGACGCCGTGCGCTCGCCTTGATTCTGAAGACCCGAGCCGCGGGGTGCGATGTGCTTGACGCTGACCGGCCAGAGCGGTCTTTTTTAGCCATGAAGCTCCTCACCTTGCTCCTCGCGGTCGCCTTGGCGTCGCCTCTGGCCTTGGCACAGACTCCGGCCAGCGAAGGCGGTGCGCCGCAGCTCCGTCTGTGGACGAACCGCAAGTATCCCCCGATTCCGAATCCCATCTTCGTGTCCGAGACGCTGCTCGGCGGCTGGTCGGGCCAGGCCTGGACCGCGATCGACTTCCAGAAGCTGGGCGTGCAACAGGGTGACGACGACTTGGCAGGTGTGCGCGTGGCGGGCCTCTTCAAGCCGGGCACCGTGGTCCGCCTCTTCCACGGTGACAGACGTGTGGGGCAGGCCCGCGCCGGTGAGCTGATCTTCACGACGGAGCAGATGTACGGCGACAGTTTCCTGCGCTGGCCCGAGTGGCCCCAAAAGGCCGATCTGGGCCTGGGAGGCGATTGGAACCCGTTCCCTCGCAAGTCAACCCGTGGCGACAAGAAGTTGGTCAAGGACGCCGTCGCGGCGCTGCTGACCAAGAATGGCGTGCGCAAGCCGGGTAACCCGGTCATCGGTCGCGTGGACCAGGTGGACGTGGACAACGACGGTGCGGTCGACTTCCTGGTGGTGGCCAAGCGCAAGAAGGCCTACCAGTTGGTGGCCATCGTGACGCCGGACAAGGACCGCGCCGTCAGCGTCACCTTCTCCAAGGACGAAGACGGCGAGGATTCCTTGGGCATGGTCAAGCTGGTGGATGCCAACGGTGACGGCAAGCTGGAGCTCCTCGTGGAGACCTACGGCCTGGAGACCCACGCGGTGGTCCTATACGAGATACGCGCCGACAAGGCCGAAGGGGTCCTGTCGTTCTGAGCGCGTGCCGTCCTGCTGATCCCGCTAATGAGCTGGAATTGAGCGTGAACTCGCAATAGTGCTCAATAACATTGGCCAGCGCAGACGCAAATTGCGGGATATTTCCAGATCTCCTTGACCTCTCCCGGGTGAGAGCGCACCACTGAGAGGCCGGCTCACGCGCAGAGGCGCAACGCGGGAATAGATGGGGGCTGCGTGGCCGGTGCGACTCCCGTGCACGCTCCCCATCTTCAGCCTGTCTCCGCGCCCCCGACTGAACAAGTCCTGCGCGCCCGTCTGGCCATTCCCGCCGACGCCCGCCGCATTATCATCCTGGGCGAAAGCAGCCACTGGGATCCCAACTGGTTGCGCACGTCGCAGGACTACTACCTCGACCGCGTCGCGCCCATTCTGGACCAGGTCATCGATGCCTTGGTGCACGAGCCGCGCCGGGTTTTTTCCGTCGAGTCGTTGTTCTTTTTGCGGCTCTATTGGGAATTGAAGCCACTGCAGCGCGGCCTGATTCGCGGCTTGCTCAGTCAGGGCCAACTGCGTCTGACCGGCTCGGGCATCACCACGCCCGATACCGTGCTGCCGGGAACAGAATCGCTGCTGCGCGACTATCTCTTCGGTCAGGAATGGCTGTGGTCACAGGGACTGACAGCGGAGCCGCGCCTCGCTTACCTACCCGACAGTTTCGGCCACTCGCCCGCGCTGCCCTCCATCCTGCGCGCCCTGGACATGGACATGGCCGCGCTGACCCGCATCGATGGCATGTACTTCGTGGCCTCCGATCTGCGGCCGCGCTCGGCCTTCCCCCTGCCTGGCTCCAGCGCCGAGATCCTGCAGCAGGCGGGCACCGCCGACTTCGTGTGGCGCGGCCCCGACGGTGCTGAGGTGTTATGCCACTGGAACGCCTTCTCGTATTTCCAGGGTGACATGCTGGCCCACCTGGGCATCGTGCGCTGGATGGACGTGCCGGCCGCGGTTTCTTGGCGCACCTCGCGCCATGTAGCGCGTCGGATCGAGGGTTTCGTTCGCCAGTTGGAGACGCTGGCGCCCACGCCCTACGTCTTCTGCCCCATCGGTTGCGATTTCGTGGCGCCCATTCGCGATTTGGTGGAGCTGGTGGACCGCTACAACCGGGAGCACTATCCGCGCACCGGAATCTGGGTGGTGAACGCCGGGCTGGACGATTACTTGGCCCTCGTGAATTGTCACCGGGCGCGCCTGCCGGTCTTGTCGCTCGATCCCAATCCGTACTGGATGGGTTTTTACGCCACTCGGCCTCATTTCAAACGGGCCTGCAATCGCATTGAGCGTGAATTGCTGCGTGTCGAGAAACTGGCGGCCTTGCGCCCCAACGGCAGGAGTTGGCAGCGGGACGCGCGGCAGGCGTGGGAGCTGTTGGTGCTGGCCAATCATCACGACTTCATCACCGGCACATCGCCCGATCGCACCGTGCGCGACGAGCAGCGTCCTTGGTTGGTCGAGGCCGCGGCCCTGGCTGCCCATGCCACCACGGCCGTGCTCGACGGACAGCGTCTGCCTCGCTCCCGGGCCGTCCGTCCGCCGGCCTGGGATCTGCGCGACGGTTCCCTGCGCGTGGAGACCGAGCATTACCGCCTGACCATCAGCGAGTCCGCGGGCGGCTGCCTGACCAGCGTGGAATGCGAGAACGAGGAACAATTGGCCGGGCCAGCCAATGATTTGTGCGCCTACTCCGATTCAGGCGGGCTGTGGCGCCTGGGTCACGAATTCCGTGGTGGCCGTTTTCGCCTCGCTGAGCAGTCCAGTGCGATGCCGGCGCGCCTGCAGGTGCGGGAGCGCGACGGCCTGCTCGAGGTGCGCATCGCCTCGCGCCTGCGCGGCCGGTCCTTCGTGCGTTGGTTGTGGCTACGCGGCGCCGATCCCGTGATTCGCATGCGTGTACAAGGCGCGGCAAAGGCTGGCCACAGCATCACCTGTCGCTTCCCCTTGCGGCTGCACGCCGATCGCCTGCACATGGATGTGCCCGGCGGCCTGGTCGAGAGGCCGGCCCACAAGCTGTGTGCGCCCACCTTTTGGCCGGCGCGCAGCTTTGCCCACGTGCGCGACCAGGAGTCGCAGTCCGGCATGGCCGCCTTCCTGGGTGGCCCGGCAGCCATTTCGCTGCAGACGCCGGGTACCGTCGAGTGGCTGGCCCTGCGCAACGCTCGTAAGGAGCGCGCCTTCCGCTGCATCCCCATCCTGTGCCACCCCATCGGCGGGACCACGCCCGACGAGCAAGTCCTAGACTACGCCGTTTGTTTCACGGCCAGCGGGGGCGTGCTGGAGAACCGCTTGCCCGGGCTGGCGCGGCGGGTGTTGGGCGACGAGTACCTCAACCCGGGCCACCGCGATCCCGAGAGCCTGGCCGCACAGGCCGTGACCTGCGATCGCCCGGACGTGCTGGTGGGCGCGGTCAAACCGGCGGGCAGCGGCGAGGGCGTGATCGTCCGCCTGGAATGCTTCACCCATCACTTTCCGCTCACCGTTCGCCTGCGCGCCGCCCGCCCCATCCAAGCGGCCCGCCTGTGCACGGCCCGCGAGCGTGACCTGCGGTCTCTGCCTGTCGTCGAGGGCAGCGTGCTCGTACCTGTCGAAGGCGCGATCACGAGTGTGCGGCTCGATCTGGAGTAGACCGACAGGCACCGAGGACCACGATCCTGAGCAGGTCGTGACAGTCGGCGTTCCTACGGTGTACTTTGAACGCAGGACGACGCATGACGACCGCGAATCCACCACCTCGCCTCGCGCGACAATGCCCCAAACGCCTCACGACAATCGAGCGGCAGGGCAGGCGTCCGTAGGGCTCGTCATGTCCTTGCCCGCCATCGCCGAAGCGGTGCTCGCCGACGCCGCAGAGATTTTGGCCTTGCAGAAGCTCTGCTATCAGACCGAGGCGCGGCTCAATGGCGACTTCCAGCTTCCGCCGTTGCTCCAGGACCTGGCGGGCATGCAGGCGGACTTGGCGGGGCAGCGGGTTCTCAAGGCGGTGCAGGAGACGCGCATCATCGGTTCGGTGCGCGCCATCGAGCGCGAAGGCACCTGCCACATCGGACGGCTCATCGTGCACCCCGATTTCCAGAATCGCGGGTTGGGAACGCGGCTCATGAGCGAGATCGAGGCCCGCTTCCCCGATGTCGTGCGTTTCGAATTGTTCACCGGCGCGAAGAGCGAGCGCAACTTGCACCTGTACCAGAAGCTGGGCTACCTGGCGTTTCGTCGAGAGGCCCTCACCGCGGCGGCTACGCTGGTGTTCCTGGAGAAGAGGCGCTGAGTCCGCACGCGCGGTTCGTGCCCAGCTTACTCGACCAGTCGTTCCAGGGCCGAGCCTAGGGCCACACAGACGTTTTCCATGCGTCCCGCCGCGTGGGCGTCCAGGGTGCGACCGTGGGCGTAGAGCAACAGGGAGATGTTCGCCCCCACCATGACCGGCGCCACCAGAACCTGGGCCGGGACTTCGTCGGCCAGGGCGTTCCACAGCCGCTGGTGCACGGCCGCGCCCTCGGCCGGGGGAGCCCCGCGGAAGGTGGCGCGCTGGTGGTAGGCCTGACGAAAGCACGAGGGCAGCGAGAGTGAAAAGGACACGCTCTCGACGCCCGGGGACATGCCGTGAGGGCCGAAGCCGAATCGCCCTAGCGCGAAGACGCCGGACACCGTGAACATGGCGCCCGCCCGGAAAGACGAGCGCATGAACGTGAGGAGCGCTTCCGCCGCTTCCATGCGCGTGGGCGCAGACAGGATTCGCAGGACCACCTCGTCCGAGGACACCACCGGCGTGAACAGGGGTGTGGGGATGCGCGTAGGCGGCGGTGTGGGCTCGGGTACCAGGGGTGCGAAAGCCGCCTGGGACGGAGGCACGGGGGTGAGTGGTTTCAGGGCGCCCGGCACGGGCGGTGGCACTGCACGGTGCGCGAGCGCAGGCAGAGGCGGTGGCGTGGGTGGGGGACGCAATCCCGCGGGCGCGGGCGGGGTGTGCGGCGCATGCAGGGGCGGGGGCGTGGGTGGGGGACGCCGTTTCGCGGGCGGCACGGGCGTCAGCGGCGGGGGAGCCCCGGGGATCTCGGGGTCGATCGCTTGCGCAGGCGTCAGCGGCAACAGGGAATCGAGGGTTTCTGCCAGCGCCGCGCCTCGGTGACGGGCGCGACCGTCGACCTCGGATGGCGGAGCCGGCGTCATTGGAGCGGTCAACGGGACGGGCGTGAGAGGTGGCAGCTCATCCACGGGCGCCACCAAGGCGCTGCGCCGGCGCGCGCTCAACGGCTCGTCCTCGATGATCGCGGGGATGCAGTCGCCCACGTCGTCGGCGAAGGACGTGGTGCGGATGCGTATCTCGGACGACGGGCGCGGCCCACCCCGCACGGCCGGCAGGTTGAGGGTGGTGTTGCGACGTCGTGGCACCGCGTACAGCCGCTCGAGCATCCGGGTCAGGACCATGTCGGGCGTGACCAGCGGCTCGATGGTGGCGTTGAGGATGAAAGACAACTCCTGGAGGATTTCGGGATTGCCCGGATCGACCATGGCCACCGCGATGCGGCGGGCGCTGGTAGCGAACAGCGGAATGGCCTTGAGGCGCGCGGCCTGGGCCGCCTTGAGGCGGGTGCGCAGTTGCGGGTCGGCGCGCTGGAAATGCGCGTCTTGGGCCGCGGGCACGCCGAACTGCAGACTGAGCGCCTCGGTGAGTTGCTCGACGCTCAGGGCGCCACTCTCGACCAGGGTAGTGCCCAGCTTCTCGCTGAACACGGACTGAGCCTGCAGGGCCGCTTGAAGCTGGTCGGCCGTGATCATTCGTTGGCTGACGAGAATCTCGCCAAGCTTCATGCGCAACTCCGCGGGCGCGGCGCAGTCACCGGGGTACCTCCGGACACAGGATAACCCAGCGGATCGATCAGCGCACCAGACGATCCCAGCGTCCCGTCGAGGCCGGGGCGGAGGTGTCCGACAAGCGCGAGTGCAGATCCAACCGGTAGGTGCGGCCCCGCCAATTGACTTGCGGCCGCAGCAGCGCGGTGATGAGCGCCAAAGGAGCGGTCAGGAAGAGAAAGAAGGGCATCCAGCCGTAGCGCAGGCCCAGCCGCGCGCCGCCCATCCTCCGGTGGAGACGGCCCACACTTAAACCCACAGCCACGGCGGCCGCGGCCGGCAGCAGAGCCGCGCCCACGTGTCCCGTTGCCAGGGCCACGAGAGTGAGGAGCAGGCCGGCCCAGAAGCGGACGCCACGCAGCCAAATGGGTAACTTGAAGGCTCGCGCGGGCAATCCCGAGCGCGAGAAGATGAGCCACCGTCGCATCATGAGCGCGAAGTCTCGGCGGCTGAGGCCGCGCACCACGATGGGCAAGGGATGGGCCGACGTCACGTTGCGCCATCCAAGCGCCGCCAGACGGATGCCGATGGCCATGTCGTCCACCAACTCGCCCGATAGCTGCTGCAGGCCGCCCAGATCGGCCAGGGCCTGGCGACGGAAGACCATGAGCTGCCCCATGATGAAGGGCACGTCCCCAAAGTGACGCGCGGTCCACGTGACCGCCGGCCCGTAGATGCCGTTCATCATGACGCTCACGCCGGCATCGCCGGCGCTGCGAGGCGGCTCGCGCACCATCACTGGCGCAAAGGCCGCGCCCGCGTCGTTCGACGTCATCAGCTTCTCCACCACGCGGCGGAGCACGAGCCGATCGGGACGCGTATCCGAGTCGCCGAACCCCACCAATTCACCGCGCGCATGGGCCAGTCCCGCGATCATGGCGTTCAGCTTGCCTGTGCGCCCGAGGGGTGGGGGACCCGCGAAAAGAATGCGCGCGCCGCCGCCAACCGCCGTGGTGTGGGCCGCTATAGCCTTGCGCAGAACCGGGAGCGCGGGGTCCGATTCATCGTCGAGCACGAAGATCGTTTCGATCTCCCCCGGGTAGCCCGTGTCCAGGGCGGCCGCCACGTTGGCCGCCGCGTCCACGTCGAGGCCACGCACCGGGCGAATCATGGTGAGGGATGGGTAGTGCACGAGCAAGGGGCTGGGCACCGAGCGCTGCCGGGCGGCACGCGCCAAGCGACGATGATCCCACAGTGCCGTTGCCAAAAGCAGCGCACCCGCAATAACCGCGAACCACCCCAATGTGGGCGCCTCCCGTCTCAATCCAGCGCCTGAGCGGCCGAGCCGCCGGCCGCCCTGTTGGTTCGATGCCCGCCGTGCCCGCCGGTTTACAGCAGGTCGGGCAGGGCGCGAACGATGCGGTCAGGGCGAATGGGCGAGGTGGCAGGCAGGCCGCGGCCGGGCGTATCGAGCCAGATGCCCGTGATGCCCACTTTCATGGGGCCCGCCACGTCCCATTCCAGGTTGTCGCCGACCATCCAGGCCTCCCAGGCTGGTACGCCCAGCCGGGTCAGGACATGGTGGAACACGCGCGCGTCTGGCTTGCCCACGCCGAGCTCGCTCTCGATGACGATGCAATCGAAGAACGGCGCCAGACCGAAACGCTCGATCTTGGCGCGCTGCCGGCGCGCGTGGCCGTTGGTCACCAGGGCCAGCGCAACGCGGGATTCGCGCAGATGCTGCAGGGTCTCCAAGGCCCCCGGAAAAGGGTGGATCATCTCGTCTTTCATTTCGGCCAGGCTGCGCCACAACTCCTGGGCGTGACCTTCGTTCTCGATGCGCAGTCGACCGAGGGCCAGGCGCGCCACATCGAGCCGCGCCCGATCCAAATCGAGTCGGCCCGTGCGGTGGCGTTCCCGATCGCTCCAGTACCAATCGCTGGCTGCCTCCATGGCCGCGCGCAGCTCGGCCGCCGGCACGCCCAGCCCCGGCGCCAGCCTCTCGCACACCCTGCGCAGGCAGACCTCCGTGTTGAACGAGTCGGCCAGGATGGTGTCGTCCATGTCGAACAAGATGGCGCGCGGCAACGGAGGCATGCCCTCAACATGCCAGGCACCGTCCGGGAATTCACGCGTGTGCTCAATCGACGATGGGCTCCTGGGCCGTGAAACGCAGCTCACGCAGGCACTTGCCGTCGGGGGCCACGACCTCCACGCGGTACTCGCCCTCCTCCAGCTTGTGACGGCTCCAGGCGTGCGCGTGGGGACGTCCGTTCAGCGGCAGGTAGTGATGCGCCACCTCTTCGCCGTCGCGGTACCACACGTGTTCCACGAAGCCGCCGCCCGGGCCGGTCACCTCGCTCCACGCCACCACGGTCTGGCCGGCCTCGATCCAGTCGGGGTATTCGAGCGGCTGGATCTGGTCGTGCTTTACGCTTTCGCCCAGCATCAGATCGGCTTGCAGGGGCGGGGGCGGGTTCACGGCAGCGGCGAGCAGCAGGGACGAGAGCAACATGGCCTTTCTCCTTTGATGAGGACGGCAAGGCCTTTTGCAGCCGTCGTGCCGGCCTTCGAGCGCGTGTGCGCGCGGCCTTGGGCCGGCGCGTGCGCGGTGGTCTATCTTTCGTAGATCCGCTTCCGTAGAATCGCCGCATGACCTGGCAAGACTGGCTGCGGCGGTTGCGACACGATCTGGTCAAGCGCGTGCTGTGGCCGGCGCGCGATCGCAAGGACATGGGGGGCCGCGTGGTCGCGGGCGAGTTGCGTCCGCGCCTGGTGGACGAGGAGGGGCGGCCCATTGAGTTGCCGGACTTGTGGCGTGCGCTACGCGACGAGGCACCCCAGCCTGACCACGAGGCGCTCACGGCCTTCGGAGAGGCGTTGCGCGCGGCGGACGAGGCGGCGGCCCGCGACGACGTGGACGGCGTGCTGGCGTTGGAGCCGGCCTTCGCGCGGCTGGCCGTCAAGCTTGCAGGGGAGCCCTGACATGGCCCGGCTGCTCGTCATCGACGATCGCGATCAGACGATCGAAATGTGTCATCGCCAGTTGGGCGAGTTCGACTTCGTGACCCGTTGCGACCGCCACGTGCCCTGCCAGGTGTGCGTGGAGCGCGATCGCGGCTGTCCCTTGAAGTGCGCGCACGACTACGGCGAGGCGGCCGAGGCCCTGCGCCGCCTGCCCGCGTTGCCTGACCTGGTGGTGCTGGACTTGCATTTCGCCTTGCCTGAGGAGCGTTTGTTGCCCGAGGACAAGAGTGCGCTGCCCGCCGAGCCGCGCGCCCGCAAGGCGGCGCTGGAACAGCTACGCCGCAAGCAGGGGCTGCTCATCCTCGAGCGCCTGCGCCGTGACTATCCCCAACTGCCCGTCGTGATGCTGACCACCACGGGGGCCGATCTGGGCGAGGCCGGGCCGGGCGATCCCCTGCTGCATTTCTGCGAGAACGAGGTCATCGACAGCCGCAGCCTGGCCGCCGAGATCAAGCACGCCTTGGCGCTCAGCGAGGCGGTCCAGGAAGGCAGCGTGTTCTGGGGGCAGAGCCGCGCCATGCTGGAACTGCGCCGGTCGATCGTCACGCTGGCGCGCTCTCCGCTGCCCGTGCTCATCGAGGGCGAGACGGGCACGGGCAAGAGCTTCCTGGCCGAGCACGTGATTCACCCTCGTTCGGGGGCCAAGGGCGCGCTGGTGGTCACGGACCTCAGCACCATTCCCACGGCGCTTCTGCCCGCCCACCTGTTCGGCGCGCGCAAGGGCGCCTACACGGGCGCGGTCGAGGATCACGCGGGCGTGTTCGAGCAGGCGCACAGCGGCACCTTGTTCCTCGACGAGATCGCCAACCTGGATTTGGAGCTGCAGAAGCAACTGCTGCTCGTCCTGGAGCGCGGCACGGTCACCCGCCTGGGCGACGCGCGACCGCGGCCCGCGGTGCCCAAGCTGGTGGCCGCCACCAACCAGTCGCTGGAGGATCTGGTGCGCGAGGGGCGCTTTCGCGCCGATCTCTACATGCGTCTCAATCCGTCCACGCGGCTGCGCGTGCCGCCGCTGCGTCAACGCCGCGAGGACCTGCCGGAGCTGGTGCGTTTCGCTCTGCTCGAGGCCCTGCGCTCGGACGGGCTGCGGTCGCTGGTTCGCGCCTACCTGGCCCAGGTACCCACGCCCGAGGATTTCTGCGAGGCGCACAACCAGATCGTCGTGGGACGGCCGGCCGCGCGCCAGGCCCGCGGCGACGCGTTCACCGTGTTCGTCAGCCGCGACGCCATGGATCGATTGTTGCGCCACGATTGGCCCGGCAACCACCGCGAGCTGCGTCTTTGGGCGGTGAACGTGTTGGTACACGCGTTGACCCGCCTGCTGGACGTACCCGCGGCCCGCCCTGCCCAGCGCGCCCCGGCCCTGTTGGCGGTGTCCGACACGCTGGTGGCTAAGCTGGTGGGCGGTTCGGTGCGCAGCGCCGAGGCGCGACCGACGGCCGATCGCGGGCGGCGTCTGGAGATCGAATTGCCCAGCGGCGGCACCTTCGCTCGCATCAGCGGCGAGGTGGAGCGGCAGTACTTGAAGGCGCTCTTCCTGCGCAGCAAGGGCGATCTGGAGCGCATGGGGCAAGAGTTGCTGGGCAAGCCGGGGCTCGGGCGCAAGGTGCACCTGCGCCTCAACCAGCTCGGCCTCAAGCTGCGCGAGCTGCGCGAGGAGCTGAAGTGAGGCGCGCCCCGTGCCTTGTGCTGGCCTGCTGCCTGGGCACACCGGCGTTCGCGGCGGGGGAGGATGCGGGCGTGGACGCGGTGGACGCGCGTGGCGACGCGGGCGAGCCCGAGCGCGTGGATCGGGAAGGCTCGCTGCGCCTGGCGCGCAAGGCCCTGGCGCGCATCAAGGAAGGCGCCTGGGGCGACGCGGTTGATCTGCTGCGCGCGGCGCACGACAAGAATCCCAAGGACGCGGCCATCACCACCGATCTCGGCTACACGCTGGCCCACCTGGGCTTGAACGCGGAGGCCGAGCGGCTCTACCGCCTGGCCATCGAGACCGATCCCCACCGCTTCTATGCCTACGTGAATCTGGGCGAGTTGTGGGCCTCGCACCCGGCGCGCTGGCAGCGGCGCGACGAGATGATCGGTTTTCTGGCCGGTGCCTTGACCCTCTTCGCGGGCGATGCGCGGGCCCATGCGCATATCGAATTGCGCCTGGCGGCCCTGGAACGCGGTCTGGGGCGCACCGCCGATGCGCGGGCGCGTCTGGAGCGGCTGACGGGCAACGACGTTCCGCTGCAGGTGCGACGGCGCGCGGCCCAGATGCGCGACCAAGTGGACGCGGAGGCGCGCGAGCGGGCGCTGGAGGATTGGCCCGCTCCCGAGGTCAGCGCCGCGGAGGTCAAGCTGTTGGAGCGCTTGCCACTGGATGGGCGAGGCGCGCTGGACACGCTGGATGAATTGGTGGCGCGCTGGCCGGCCTGGGCGCAGGCGCGCTGGCGGCGCGGACTGGTCCTCGAACAGACCGGGCAAATCGACGACGCAGTGGCCGATTTCACAATTCTGGTACAGCTCAGCCCGTCGCACGCGGGCGCCTGGCGGCACCTGGGTTTGCTGCTGGCCGAGCACGGCGGTCGCCTGGAGGCCGAGCGCGCCGACCAGGCCCTGCGCCACGCCCTGGCCCTGGAG
>JAEXQJ010000235.1 GCA_023438785.1 Pseudomonadota bacterium | reverse complement strand
GGACCTCGGGTGACAGGGCGGAAACCGCCGTTTCCAGCGCCATCACAGCACCACCGCCTTCGTGCGCTTGACCACTCGCCTGCCGTCACGAATCTCCGTCGAAAGCCCGCCTGCTGCGAACCGTTCGACGATGTTCCGCACGCGACGCATGACTAGCTTGCCGGGTATTTGCACCGGCGGTGCGCTCCCGCACATGAGCCAGAGGGCGTATTGCTTGGGGCGGTTGGTCGCTTTCATGACCGCACCCCCTCGGCATTCGCGGCCTGCCATTCGTCCATGAGTTGCGCGTCGGTCAAGGCTGGCGTCTCGACGGTGCGGCGCAGGTCAGGCGGGAGCGCGGCGGCTTCACGTCGGCGGCGTTCGGCCTCCACGGCGCGACGGTGGCGCGCATCCTCATCGGCGAGTTCCTCGGGCGTGGCGGTGCGGGCAGGTAACTGGGCAGACTTCGGGCGTAGCTGTGCTGTCTTCATGGTGCCGTCTCCTTCGTCTGGGCAGAGCGGTTGCGTTCACGCGCCTGCGGGTCGCAGGCCGTGGGGTTCAGGGCGCACGCGTGGCGTCAGGGGCGAGTGGACGCCAGGCGGGACAGAGCGGGCTTACGAGTTGTCTTCCGGCTCCTGCCCGTGCTGTTCAAGCCACGCGTGCAGGATCACCTTGATGGCCTCGGTCCGACTGACCTTCGAGGCGCCGGGGCCTCGCTCGCGGGTGATGCGTTCAGCCTCACTGTCCAAGGCGGCAATGAGCTTCGGATCCGCCTTGAAGCTCAGCGTTGTCGTCTCAGTCGGTGGACGTGTCCGTGGCCTACCCACGTCCGCGACTTTCGCCGAATTGACCGCCCGTCGCGAGTTTTCAACGCTGACCATAGCCGTATCTCGCCACGAGGTCGTTATTTACGCAAGTACATTCCGACATTGCTTCACAGAAGCGCGGGCCTCGGCTTGCGGTTTCGTGTGATTCCGCATGGTTGCGGCGCCATCTCAAACGTCCACGAGATCGCCGCGCGGTTCTTCCGGCGTTGGCTTGGGCAGATGGCGCCCAAGCCGTGGGCGGCTGCAGGCACTCCGCGACGATGAAGGCGAGCCGGGCGGAAGAGACGCGCCGCACGTACTCCTCGACGCTTTCCAGACGGCTCGCCTCGACGTTGCCCACGTTCGGCCTCACGCGACCGTGACGGTGATCTGGTCGGCCGTGATGCGCGCGATCTCGTTCGCGTCGACGGGAACATCTGCCGCAGCCCATGACGTGCCGTCGGTGGAAAGCTGGATGCTCGCGACAGTGACACCATCGCCAAGCAACGCAGGAGTCAGAGCCTGCATCATCTGCCACCATCGTACCGGCGCTGCGATGTCGAGCGTGTCACTTGCCCAGTTGAAGATCGCCGTGCGGACGGCGGCGACGAGTTCGTCGGTCAGCGAGCCGGACATGGTGAGCGTCACCCTCACGTAGACGGGGCGATCAACAGGGCGGTCCCATCGCATGACGTGTGCCTCGCCATGGCGATCGGTGACGCTCGCGAGCTGCTCGCCCTTCATCGTGCAGCCAAGCGCGCGACGAACCCATAGGGTGTTGGCGATCTCATCGTCCGCGCCACCGTCGACGACGGCCCAAATCGAGTGCGGCGGCATGGTGTGCGTGACGGAGCCGCCGAAGGTGAACTCCCGGTTCTGGCCCAGGGGGTTCTCGTACAGCTTCGCGTGCTTCACCGGGTTCGCCGGGGTGTTGATGAGCAGCAAGGCACCTTCCAGCCCGTCCACCAAGCCTTGGCTGGCGAGCGCTACCGACTTCTGCCGTCGAACGCGGGCTGTTGGATCGCTTTCGATCACGCTGCCGGGGATGGCCGGCGAGGGGTTGGTAACGCCAGACCAACCCGACGTGACCGTCAGGATGCGGGTCAGAGTGCCTTCCTCGGCTGCGATCGCGCCGTTCACCGTCGAGACGGCCGAAGCTGTGGCCGTCCCGTTCGCTGCGATCCGCTCGTCCGTCGTGGTCTGAAACACCACGCCCGACTCGGACTTGTGAGCCACAAGCGAGCCGGCCTTGACGGGGGTGCCCGGCGTTCCGGTCAGCGTGAGCGTTGCGACGCTGGGCTCACCAGCTTGGCGGTTGATGCCGTTGATCTGCATGAGTCCCGTCAGCGCGTCGCCTGTCGCTTCGCTCGGCCTGATGCTGTTGTAGATCTTCTCGGCGAGGTTGTGCCCATCGGCGAACTGTCCAGCCAGGAAAGCGATGTACTGCCCATCCGGGCTTTCAGGATCCAGGTCGATGTCATCGCCAAAGATGGCGCGCGCCCCCGCTTCGAGGCGGGCCTTGATGTCGGCCAATGAGTCTTTGTGAAAGCCCGTGTTGTCGAAGTAGCTCATGCCGCCACCTTCCCCACGTAGATGCTGCACGCCGACCACCAATCGCAGCGCGGGAACGCCAGGCGTGGCTCGCCCGTCTGCTCGGCGGCGCGGCTGTTGGCGATCTCCTCGGCTACAAGCGAGCGGATCGCGCTGGCCATGGCGGGCTGATCCTTCTCCACCGCGATCGCGAGCCGCAACTTGAACCGACGATCGTCGGTCAGGGCGCGCCACGTGTCTGCGTGGAACGTCTCGCGGGCCTGGTGCTCTTCCTGCTGCCTCTGCTGGGCTTCGATTGCTTGCTGGCGTCGCGCCTCATCGAGGCGGCGGACCTCTGCCTCATGGTCGGCAATCAACTGCCGCCGACGCTCCAAGGTGGCTTCCGGGTTGTCGGCAGACGCCAGCAGCGCCACGCCCTCGGCAAGCGGGCAACTCCTCGGCACCGGCAAAAGCGAGAAGGGCAAATCCACCCACGGGCTGCCTTCGTGCGCGGGCAGGCACCCCGTGATCACGAGACAGGGCGCGCCGTCGGCCGTCGACACGGCAAGGCGTTTCGTCCATGTCGGTGAGGATGCCGCTTTCTTGCCGACGTGTTTTGCCAGCTCGGCGATCCCTTCGTTTAGCTCGGCATCGTTCGGGGTGCGGAACTGGGAAGCGAGTTCTTGGATTTCGGCGACAAGTTTCGGGGCGTCGACGCTGCTCATGGTGTGTGTCCTTTCTTCGTGAGGGCGGGCTAGGAGTTGCAGCGTCGCGAATTGGCCATGAAGGCGTCGCGGCCACGAAGGCCGTGCTTCTGCGTGGTCGCGAACGCGCGCTGCGAGTTGTCCAGGAAGGCGTCGCGGCCCACGCGCTTGGCCGTCGTGGGCGCGGCGTTCGCGCTGGCGCTGTCGTTTCCACAGTGTTGCTTCTCCGCCATGACCTGCCGGTTCCACTCGTCGTTGGTGATCTCGTCTCTGATGAATACGGTTCGCATGGGTCAGTTTTCCTTTCGGTTTGTGCGCCGGTATGGCAACCGGGCTACAGGGTTGCGTGTGCGTCCTCCGTCGGTGGGAGGATGGGTAGGGCGTCGGTCTGTTGATCCGAGTACGCTGGATTGCGGCTGTTCATCAGTACCCCATGGCACCAGCGTTACGGGCTCGCGTACGGGCGGCGTCACGTTGTCCACCTGATGCCCTTGCCGCGTTCACGCGCTTGTCCATCTCGCGCAAGACCGCATCCGCCGTCGCCTGCGGATCTCCAGACCCGCTCACCGTCACGTTCAGCCCGCCGTTGATGACGGTTCCTGCCTGTCCAGCCGGGGCCACCGGATGGCGGACTCCGACAAGCATGTTCCAGGTCGCAGGCATTTGCTCAGTCGGCAACCAGACACCAAAACCGCCGTTCTTCTTCCGCATCCGCTCGTTCGCGGCCTCGGTCTCTTCGCGGGTCTTCCTGTCGCTCTCCTCGGCCGCCTTTTCCCAGGAGTCCTTGCCGTAGATCTTGTCTGCCGTCCCCGTTGCCTTGCCGATGAGCCACACTGCGGGCGTTACGATCTTGGCGATCAGTCGCACGCGGTCGCCGATGTCCCTCAGCGACTCTTTCATCCACTGGACAAGCGGCGTCCATGCGTCGTGGATCGCTTTGATTGCGATTACGATTCCACCAAGCGCAAACACGAACACGCCGACGGGGCCGCTACCGGTTGCGAGCCCAAGAAACGCCGCGCTCAGCAAGTCGAGCGTGGCCAGCATCCCGTCGACAGCTCCAGGCCACTTTTCCTCCAGCCACCCGGTGACTGACTCCCCGCCGTGGTAGAAGACCCACAGGTCTTCAGCAACGAGCGCGATCGCACCGGCGAGGCCGCCCGTCAGAAGGGCCTTTGCCCCGGACATCGCGAGCTTCAGAGAGCCGGCTGCCCTCGCGGCGCTGCCGAAGTTGGAGGACAGCTCCAGGATCTTCGCCCCGAGCTTGTGGGCCAAGAAGACGCCGGCGACAGAAGCGACCTTGCCGAGGTTGTTCACCAGCAGCATGACAACCTCCTTCACCTTTCCAATCGCGCTCTGGATCTTTTCGATGTTCTCCTTCTTCGAGATCCACTTGGTGAACCTGTCCAGCAGATCTTGCACGGCCGGCATGAGTCCGACCGCAAGGCGATTCTTCAGCGTCGTGACCGACCGACTCGCACGCTGGAAAGCCTTGTCCGTCTTGTCGGCCAGTTCGTAGTCAGAGTCTGCGAACGGGTTTTCCTTGAGCGCCTGCGCCCGCAGCTTCTCGATCTCCGCGCGCCCCTTGCTCAACAGAACGATCATCGCCGGGTCGAAGCCGAGGCGCGCTCCCAGCGCCTGCTGCTCTTGCAGCGACTTCATCCCGGACATCTTCTCGGCGACGTCGCCAAGGAGCACGTCGATCGACTTGACGTTGCCGGCGGCGTCCTTCGCATGAAGGCCGTACTTCTTGAATAGCAAGGCCCCGCGCCCGATGCCCGCAGCAGCCTGACCGGCCGTCTGGCTCAGCGTGCGGAGGCTCCCCTCCATCGACTCAAGCGAGGAATCGTTGTCCGCGGCAACCTTGCCCAGGGCGGCCACCTCGCGGGCGGAGATGCCCATTTGCTCTGAGAAGTTCGCGATGCCGCCCATGCGCTCCGCGGTGCCCTTGACCAACTCGGTCAGGCCGTAGACCGCACCAGCGGTGGCGGCCCCGAGTGCGAGCATGGCCTTCTTGCCGTCCTCGGCCAGCTTGGCGAACCCCTCCAGCCCCTTGGGGTCCGTCGTGAAACCTAGGCGGCAAACTAGCTCATCAATCACGGTGCTCATGACGGGGCTCCCTTCGTGCGGCGGGCATTGATCGAGCGAACGAGATTCAGCAGCGGGGCAGGCACGATGTCGGGCAAGGGCTGGCCGGCTTGCTCCAGAACCTGGACCGCATAGGCCAGGTGAGCGATCGCGTGGCCGGCGTCAGCGCCGGGGTCCTGCATCGCCGCGAGCGCGCCCGGCAGCGCGAGGTGCTTCTCCAGTCGAGCTTCAATCTCCCCGACTCGCGGGATCTTGTGCGGCGGCTTGTACCCGGGCGTTCGACTCGCCCACGTCTCCAGGGAGCGGGCGATGGCGCCGATCGCGATCGGAATCAGGCAGCGGTGGCCTTCAACATTGGGGGTCATGGGTTCCTCTCGCTGGAAGGGGAAAGAGGTTGCACTGTGGTCATGAATGGCGTCTTGGTGCTGCCGTTCTTCGACGGAGAACCCGCAGCTACCGCAGCGGACTCACAGTCCACGCGCGCCCACGCGATGGGCGTTACGCCGTCGGGCGCGTAGGCCGTCACGCGCTCGAACACGCGCGAGGGAATGAAGAGCCTCTCCACCACGCGGACACGGTGATCGCCCTGCGCCGGTTCAACAAACTGCACGCAGAATTTCGGCGCCTTCAACGCCGGCTTGATGCAGGCCCTCAACTTGGCCAGGCGTGCGGCGAGAGAGCGCAGGCTCACGCAACACCCCCCAGCATGGCGGCGACGTGGGCGTCGGTGGGCCGCTCGCCTGGTTTGTACGTGACGATCGCGGCGTGCCCGATCCTGGAAATGCGCGGAAACGGCTCGCTACTCTTCGGCCCGCGGCCGTTGTCGGGAATCTCGATCACCGCCGTGATGGTGTTGTCCTCGACGGCGCGCTGGCGTGCGACCACCAGCCGCAGGATGCGATTTCTCAAGCTTCGGTTCATGTCACTGTCCTTTCGAGAAGCCGGGCGCGCCGGCTGTGTTGAGTCTTTCCAGTTCGGCGATCCGCTCTTCGAGGTCCGTTTGCTCGGACAGCTTCGCGGCGCTCTCGATGACCGCACGAGCTGCCGCCACGCGCGCGGCGTGCGCTTCTGCCGTTCCGTCGGCCATGTCGACCAGTCCACGGGCCGCCCGCGCGCTACCGCTGGCCAGCACAGCGCGGGCCTGTGACAGTGACTCGCTCACTCGCGCCTTGATGGCCGCCTGGATGTGCGCCTTGCGATGCCAGCGCTTCGCGCTCCGATAGCTGATGCCCGCGGCGGTGGCCCCGTCTGAAAGTGAGCCGCCGCTCGCGATGGCATCAACGAACCTGGTTTCGGCGGGCGTCAGCGCTTCGCCCTGCTGGCCGTTGTCGTCGCGCCCGGGGCCAACTGGGGACACGATCCGCAGGTCAGCCACGGTGGCACCGCCTGACAATAGGCCCCGGCGCTGGCGCGCGCTCCGAAGGGCTGGCACAACCTTCGGAACGCGCACCGCCGCAACATGCGACGGCTCGACCAGCGCCGGGAGGATTAGGCCCCCGACCGGAACGTGCTGGCGCCGCCGAATGGACCGAAACAGCGGCACCGTGGCTCACACGAGGGTGGCAGGAGGGGGCCAGCCGGCGCATATGGCACCGACGGCACGTTCCGGTCGGGGAAACTTTGTTGCAGGCGTCGCCAAACGCGCTGGCTTGCGCGCTGTTGAGCGTTTGCAGGTCGGCTGGGCTCTGGGCCTTGGCGCGCGAAATCTCGCGCCAGCAAGCAGCGCAGACGAGCTTGCCGCCCATGTAGTGCGCCTCTGACCACGTGGCACCGGCGCAAACGTCGCAGGTATCGCGAGTGCAGCTCACGCTTGGCCTCGCTTCGTGACCGCCGCGATGGCCGTGGTCCAAGCTGCTTCCCATCGACCGAGAGAAGCGCGGAGGCCTTCGGCCGTGGCTTGGCCGTTCTGGTACGCCAACGCCGTGTGCTCGGCCGCGGCCTCGGTCAGGTTGATGACCGTGGCCAAGTCGCTGCGCTTCGAGATGACCTCCCACAAGCCGCAGGCATCGGCCGGGTAGCAGGACTCAATCCGCGCAGCCGACTCAGCGAAGAGGCGAACGACCTCCGGATGGTGCTCAACCGCCACCGGTTCCGGCGCCTCCCTAAAGGGAGGGAACCGGTCCTCCCTTTTTAGGGGCGCGGTTCCAAGCCCCGGAACCTGTGTTTTCTCGGGGAAAGATGAAGAAGTGCGAGACCCCGGAACCTGTGATGGAACCGGTTCCAGGTTGCGGCGCGGCAATTGGGCCGATTTTGGTGCAAGAGAGGCTGTCTGGTTCGTCATCAGAGGACCCTGAGCGGGTTGGTGTCGATGAGCCGTCGCGCGGTCAGCGCCTTCACGATCTGGAGCGTCTTCTGCTTGTTCATGGCGACGGCGGCGCGAAGGTCGTCGTAGGTGGTGGCGCCGGCCTCGACTGCATCGAAGACCGCTCGTTGGTCAGGAGCGAGCGAGGCAAGCTGGTCTTCGGTGAAGCGGCCAGATGCGCCGTGGAAGCGAAGCCCGACGGTGCCCGTTGCGCCGAATCGCGACTTGGCGACGTGCAGGCGCGCATTGGAACTGCCGCCCAACGGGCAGGGCTCGGTTTCCAGGTAGAGAACCGCTGCCGCGTCGTACTCGATCGTGCCGCTCTCTTTAGCAGTGCCCACCAACTCGGCTGGCGTGCGTTCGGCGACCGAGTAGGACGCTCTGCCTACGGCGGACACAACGATCGCGGGCATCCCGCTTTCGCACGTCCAGCGCATGATCATCTCGCTGGCGGCATCGATGATTTGCCGACGGTCGGACTCCGCGGGCGCAGATCGGGCAGCGCCCTGGAGATAGTCCAGAATGAGCAGCGGCGGCTTGCCCAACCGGTCAGCTACACGAGATAGCGTACCAACGATGTCGGTCTGCGGCCCCAGATCCATCGCGCGGAAGTCCAGCCCGGCGAGGGCGTCGGCTACGACGCCGCCCATCTCTGGGCCGCCCTCGAAAATTGGGCGCCACGGCTGGTTAAGCATTTGGGCGGCGGCGCGGGCGCAGATCTGCCGCGGCGACAGCTCGGTCGACATGTACACGACGGTGTGAGTGCGCGCGATTCCGCAGCCTGTTCCTATCGCGAGCGACGTCTTACCGACGCCGGAGGGGGCATTTGCGACAATCGGGCCGCGCAGTCCTCCGCCGAGGAGGTTGTCCAGGGCGGCGTATGGCGTGGGAATGGCCGGCGGCAGCGGCTTGGCCCACATTTCGGGCGCCTCGTCGCAACCCCGTTGAGGGATCTCGATTCCGGGAGTGGCAGCGATTGCCGCCCGTGCGCGCATGGCCGCCCGCTCCACACGATCCACCAGATCGTTGACGGGGCATTCGTTGCGAGCGGCGGCTGCGATCTCGGTGCTGTCACGCTCAATCCGACGACGGTTGGCGTGATCAGTGACGATCGAGACCATCTGCACGACGTGCGAATCGACGACCGTCTCGCGCGACATAGCCAGCTCGCAAGCCAAGTCGGTCCACCACGTCGGGCTCGGCAGCTGACGGCCGAGTTGTCGCGCGACATGGTCGCATGCCTCGGGCGTGATGGGCTCCCGCCGCTCGTCCAAGTCGGCGTAGACACGCGCGGTATCCTGGTTTTCGATGAGTAGATAGTCATCGGCACCCAGCGCCCGCATCGGGTCCGGCAGGTGGCCGAGCACCAGCGGGACACCGAGTAGGCGCCGTTCGGTGGTGGCGATGGGATTGGGGGGCTCGGTCACAGCCCGCGCGCCTCAACCGCGCTGGTCATGGCTGCACAACCTCAATGCCCTCGGCCTTCAACGCGCGCGCGATCCGTTCGCCTACGCCAGCCCGGATCGGCAGTCCGCTACAGAACCGATGGACCGATCGCGGGTCCGCCTCAGCGTGGACGGCCACGCGGCGGATGACGTGCCAGTGGAGTTTGGCTGTGCGCGGACGGGGTGCCGCCGTTGCGGCTTCGGATGGATTTGTGCGCTCCATGTACACATCATCCCCTCGTGTTTCAGATTCAGCAGATTCGGCGCGCCGATTTCGAACCGCCGCGCTCATCGCCGGGCCTCCGCGGCCATCCGGACCACTTCGTCGTTGCTCACATGCCGAAGGCTCGAAGGGTCGATGAGCCATTTCCGCCCGAGCTTCTTCCCGCGAATTTCGCCGCGGTCGATCGCGGCCACCACCGTGCGGTCATCGCGGATGCCCAAGCGCTGTTTGGCCTCGGCGAGCGAGATCCACGCGATGGGCATCTGCATGCGCAGCTCCTCGACGGTCGCGCGGAGGTTGCGCAGCTCGGCCAGGATGGCCCCGGTGTCCGCCGTCGTGGCGATCTCCGCGCCGGTCATGGTTCCACCGCCGCCGCAGGCGCGAGCCGGGCGAGCCCCTGGCGCAACAACACGGCGGTGCCTCTGTGGATGCCGAGCCCAGCCGCGGCCCTCTCACAAGCGGCCCGACTGGCGCCTAGTTCTTTGGCGCCCGCAATTGTGCCGCGCTCACGAAGTACGGCCGCGATTGCGGCGCGTTCAGCTTCCTTGAGGGCGACGGTGGACGTTGCCTTGCTTGTCATTTGAGGCAATCATCCGACGGATTGACGATTTCAGCAGATTCGGTTTTTGACTGCGGCCAGGGATGTGTGTGGACACGTTGTTGCCGACAACGTTTCTTCCCAATGAAATCGCCACGTTTATTGCAAACAAAGGCGGAATCGACCCGAAGGGCGCAGCGCAATTTCACTTATCCGGAGACCCGGACTTTGATCATGAAGTCACCCGAAGGGTACGTGCAGGCGTACAAGTGCCAGGCCGTCGTCGAAGAGGAACACCAAATCATCGTGGCGCAGGCGGTGATCAATCAACCGCCGGACGTGGAACATCTCGTGCCGATGCTGGTGCAAACGGTCGCGAACTGCGGCGCAAAGCCGACGAATTTTCTCGCCGACGCGGGCTACTTCTCCGAGGCGAACGTGTGCGAAGCGATGAAGTGGGGCTGCGAGCCCTTCATCCCGCCGAGCCGCCAGAAGCACGACGAAGAGCCGAAGCCGGTGCGCGACCGCAGGTGCAGACGGGAACGCAAGCGAAGGCCGGTCGAGTGCAACGACGCTCGAAGGCTCGCCGGCTCGACTTGGGGCACCGGTTGCCTTCGAAGAATGGGCAGGGCCGCCGGGGATGCTCGGCGGCCATCGAGCCGTTGATCAGACGGTTCGCTGCCCGACGGAACGATGGTGGTGGGGTTGGCGTTTCAGTGCGAGACCCATCTCCTCGCGTCACGGGGACGTCAGGGTCACGGATCAGGCTTGGGAGACGGGGGAGTCTGTGGAACTACTTGGGTAGCCGCTTCGGTGCGCTGCGTGCACCTCTGCTTGGGCGTAAGCGCGGTCCCGACGTCGGACGTAACTGATTTCAGGCGTGATGCGTCTATAGTCGGTCGTGCTGTCGGCTGCCTGGTCGAAGCTTGTCGAGCACGGACTGCACTACCGCAGGATCGAGCACCGCCCCAGGAGTGGGCGGATCTCGCCGAACGCTGGTTAGGGAACTGATGGCGTCGTCGAGGACCTTGGGCGGTGTGGCTGGCTTCGCGTGTGCGCCTCCGGGCCGAAGGCTTGCCAGCATCATGCCCCGTAGAATGAAATCGTGCTGGGGCGAGATGTCAACCTCGCCGGTTTCCCAGCGAGCGATCGTCACACGATCAATAGCCATTCTGTCGGCCAACTTTTCTTGAGTGAGTCCCAGATACCGCCGCAGGTACTTGGTTTCTTGTGCTGCCAGCCGACTGGGCTTCTTAGCTATGGCGAGAACCAAGACCTTCTCGACCAAGTTGACCATGCTTCCGGACAAGCTGGCCTCGCCGCACTTCTGACACTGATAGCCCGGGACCTTCTGCAGGGTGACAGGCACCCCAACAAAGGCCGAGAAGTCAAAATTCAGTAGTTCAGTCGGTCGCAGTTGCCCGTTGCAGTGACACCGAATGCTGCTGGTGCGAGAGGGCATGACTAGCTCTCCTGTTCCTTGTCCATGTCTATGACCGTACAGAGGCACACTCGACGACGTTTGTCATAGAACGCCTCAACCCCGACGCCGACAGTCCTGTCAGCGTCCACATTCTTTCCAATAATGCGCCACGATGTCCCGCCGTTCACCGGCTTGCGACGTGTATAGGGACTGATGATACTGGGATGCTCGATGGCGTTTCGGATGTCAGCCATAACGAAATCTCGTTCGGCTAGGCGATCTCCGAAGTGATCTGAAACTATGTATCTACCGGCTTGGAAGCAGTCTTGAATCCACCTACGAGCTTCGTCCTCGTTGTGGGGCCCAGCCATCTTTTGTAGCTTTAAGTTACATCGCCTAACTGGCGTTGGCAAGGAGGATGTGGCGTAAGGCCTGGGATGTCGCGATGCCTTCGCGGGAGCGCTCCGAGTGAATCCTAGCGCTCGTGAGCCTGAGTCGGAGGGGGGGGGCCAGGGCGAGCCATCGGGCGGGAAGGGGCAACCGGGGCGGGATCACCACCACTGCAGGCACGTCTCGCAGCTGTCCACGCAGATCGTGGTCCCGAACGGCGAATCGCGGACCGTGCTTGTGCAGGTGTCGCAGCGCTTGCGGGATTCCGTCCCAAAGAACGTGCCCCGGCACGTGTAGTTGATGAGGGGCCCGACCGTGTACCACTCGGGCACGGTCATGTCCCGCGTGACGTGCGTGTAGCACTGGGTCCAGCACTCGAAGGGCTCGCCGGTGCGGGTCTTGGCGTTGCACTTCCCGTCGAGGGCGTCACCCCGATAGAAGATCAGGTCCAGGCAGTCGGGTGGCGGCGGCGCTGGCGGCGGGGGCACGGGCGGGGCATCCAGCCAGACGCGCCGATCGGCACCGGCTTCGACAGGGCTGGTGACATCCCGCGCCGCTGCGTCCACAACCTGAACAGCCGTTGCCGTCGCGGTGGCCGATGCCGTTTGCGTGTCGGAGGCAATCGGACGCGTGTCGACCGACGGCGCACTGTCGACGACGACGTGGACGTCAACCTGAGCACCGGCTCGGGCGTCAACCTGCAGATCAGGCGCCCGACGGGTGGGCGATGAGGCGCCTTCGCTCGTCCCGCTATCCGGGATGCCAACCCCACCCGCGCACCCCGAGCACAGCACGAGGACGGTGAGGATGCCTCTCTTCCCGATATTCCGCGAAACCGGATGCGTCGCCATCGTCACGCACCATCTTTCCGAGTCCAGCGTAGTGCCGGCGCCGCGCTCGAACAAGCGGTATTGGATCGGCCGCCGTTGGAGCTGTCGGAAATGCACGGGCTGCGATCAGTGCCTCAGGTTGCAATTCCGATGCAATTGCGTGCGTCTTAATGCCGGTCGCTTGTGGCATTCGCCGCATGGTCACAATTGGGAACCACTTGTTTTGTAGGGGTTCCCAATTGTGGCGGCAATTGGGAGCAAGACTAGACGGCTTCGAAGGCCGATGCTCTATCCAGTTGAGCTACGAACGCAAACGCAGGTGCTTTCGGTTTCTACGTGTTTTTCGTCGGAGTCGGTCGGGGCCTGTTTCGGTCCAGCGTGGCCAATTGCACCGGCCTCGGAGGGACGTTGGACAGATAGCACGCCGGATGTGGATTGTGGAAGGCGATGTGTCTTCTGACGCTGCTCGGCCGAGACTTTCCTGCTCGACGGCCGGCAACCGCGGGGCTGCCTACGGTGCTGCGGCCGGGGCGCCTGGCGCGTTCGGCGCCGCGAGGTACTCGTCGACCACCTTGCGCAGGCTGGCGTCCTTGGGGATGACTGAGATCTCGATGCGGCGGTTCTGCTGGTACGCGTCCTCGGTGGTGGCGGTGTCCACGGGGCGAAACTTGGAATAGGCGGCGGCCGCGAAGTAGCCGCCATAGCTCTCCGCCAGGCTCTTGTTGCTTTGGAACAAGTAATCGAGCACGGCGGTGGCGCGTTTAGCTGACAGATCCCAGTTGAAGGACGCGGAGCCGCGGGCGTCGGCGTGACCTTGGATGACGATGGTATCGATATAGCCGCGCAC
The DNA here is from genome assembly GCA_023438785.1 of Pseudomonadota bacterium. Lineage (GTDB taxonomy): Bacteria > Myxococcota_A > Polyangia > Fen-1088 > Fen-1088 > Fen-1137. The sequence continues at coordinate 3,254 of JAEXQJ010000235.1, read as the reverse complement.
GTCGCCGTCCGAGAGCAGGTTGTAGAGCGCGCGGGCCAGCGCGTCGAGCACGGGGCGGGCCTGCCGCTTGATGGCGTACGAGTTGTATTCGAACACCAGGCTTTCGTTCACCGCGATGTCGCCGTTGTCGCGAATCGTCGCCGCCCGGCCACCCGCGGGGTGCGACGAGCCCAGTTGCGCCTCGATGGCGTTCTTGAGCTTCTCCAGCACGGAAACCCGTAGCACGGCGATGTTCTGCAGTTGCGTGCGCAGGGTGCCGAGCTGGCGGTTGCTCTCGGCGATGGTGGCCTGCTGGTCGCGCAGCATGAAACGCGAGGCCTCCAGTTCCCTCTTGCCGATGGCCACTTCAGCGCGGACCTTCTCCAGTTCGCGGTTCGACAGGGCGATTTGGGCGCGTGAGGTGAGGAGCTGCTTCTCGTTGATGAGGTTCCGCACGTAGGCCAGCAGCACGAGCACGAACATGATGATCGCCATGGTGGACATGACGTCCGTGAACGCGGGCCAGATCTCGCGCGTGCTGTCGCCTTCGGACAGGAGCCGTCGACGGTTTCGCATGGCCTAGCCTCGCGGCGGAACGTGGGGCGAGCGCAGGGTGTTCACTTGCACCTTCACGGTCTCGGACAGCTCGGCGAAGGTGAGTGAGAGGCGCGCGATGTTGTCCCTGAGGTGCGCGTTGAATTCGCGAAAGTCGCGCGTCGTGGTCGCGAAATTGGCCAGCGCCTGCTCGAAGCGGACCACCGTGCCCTCCAGCTTCGCGACGGCCTCGGGGGAGTGGGCGGCCGCGGCGGCGCGGTCTGGCCTGGGGAAGGCACGGGACAGCACGGATTCCAGGCGGACCATGACGCCCGTGCGCAGGTCGGACACGTTGGCGAGTGCGCCGACGATGGAGAGGATCACGGCGGACAGGACGCCGACCAAGGAATTGGAGAAGGCGACCGCCATACCGGAGAGGGCCTTGGTCAACCCTTCACCCACGCCCTTGGCGATATCGGCGGCGGCGACGCCGTCGGCAGAGACGAGGTGCACGATGCGGCCGATGGACAGGGTCAAGCCATAGAACGTGCCGAGCAGGCCGAGGATGATCACCAGCCCGGTGGCCGCGCGCACGAAGCGTTCGGCGAGCAGCATGCCCGAGAGATCCGACTGGAAGCGGTCTTCGATGATGGCTTGCAGATTGGCCTCGCCGGCGGCGGAGGCTTGGCGGGCCTCGGCGAAGGTATCGCGCAGGACGGGATGAGAGACCGAGCTCTCGTCGCATGCGGCGGCGAGCTCGTCGTTCATCTTCGCGTAGCGGCCGCGCAACCATAGGGTCAGCAGGATGGCCAGGACCAGCGTCAATCCCGTGGTGCCGAGAATGGCGAGGCCGGTGGGGTCGATGAGCGAGAGTCCATCGAGCAGGGTCTTCAGCATGCCCCGACCTTTCCACGCCGACCCATTCGAGGGAAGCGCTAATCCGCGACCATGCGAAGCGGCGGTGGGCTAGTTGCCGTCAACGAAGACCACGAAGGGAATCGAGATCTGGGCCACCTGAGCCTGCGCGGTTGCGCTGACCAGGGTCGCCGTGAAGGTCGCCGCATGCACGTTGTTGGGCAACTTCGGGAAGTACAGGTAGCCCTCGGCGCTCCCGCCGTCGGCGAGCACACCGATGGGCATGGCCTTGGCCAGCACGTCCGTCGAGGGTAGTGACGAGGGCCACTGGTAGCCCGATGAGAAGTAGGCGGGGTCGTAGTCGAAGGGGCCGACCCAGGAGGGATAGCCCGGATAGAAGGCCGCGAACGGCGCGGCCACTGAGAAGCCGCTGACCGGGAAGCGCGGCTTGACGACGACGGGTCGTTCCGGCTGGAACGGCGGGATGGCGTAGAACACGACCCCGGCCGTCGAGGTCAGTGTGAAATCGTTGTAGCGGATGCGCACGGGCGTGCCGCTGTTGTTCTCGATAGTCACGCGGACCGGCATCACTTTGTTCCAGAGATCGCCGGGATCTCCGTTCCAGCGCCCGGAGGCGCTGACGCGCACCCCGTTGGCCTCGGCCACCGCCGTGGCCGCTTGGCCCGGGACCTGTCGCGCCCCCGGCGCGGGCCGCAGTTCTACGGTGTGAGAGCAGGCCAGCAGACCGGCAGCGGCGAACACGCAAGAGCTGAGTCGTGGTCTCATGATTGTCCTCCGCCCACCAAGATGGGCCCGGCCTCCGGGCTCCGCACGCAGGCGGCCAAGATGGAGTTGGCAAGCCGCCGGCTTGGCCGCATTTCTGGCGCGGGCGGCGATGCGCGCCCGCTTATGTCCTTGCGACGACGGGGCTATTGCGCGGACAGGGTGACCTCGCCGGCGTTGAACGAGAGCTCGTAGTAGCCGTGGTCATTCCAGGGGAGCGTGGCGCCCTTCTGCTTCAGCACGCCTCCGTCCGTGGTGACGCGCAGGCAGGTGTTGGGCGGGAAGTTTGTGGGCACGGTCCACTTCCAGGTCTTGTCGCTGCCCGACGTGCTCGCGGTCGCCTTGGCAAACGTCTGGCCCGCGCGCCAGTAGGCCCCGACGGCCGCCATGGTGTCGATCCACAGATCCTTCTTCTCTTTCTCCTTCTTGATGGCATCGGTGAGCGACGCCAGCGGGATGGGCTGGTAGCCATCCGAGAAGCCGTGGATGCAGAACGTCTGCCACTCGCCCTTGGCGTAGGCGGCGTCGATGGTGGAGATGAGCGTGCTTGCGCTGGCGCCCTGAGGCGGGAGGCTGGTGGGGAGATTCCACGCCACGTTTTCGGCCGCCGTGAAGGAGACGCTGCCGCCGCCCACGCCGCGGTTGAGGAGGAGGTTCAAGGATTGGGCTTGCGCCCCACACGCCGTATCACCGTTGGGCGCCGCCAGAGTGTAGGCCGTGACGCCGTATTTGCTTTTGACGTCGTTTTGCCCGGCGCTGGCGGTTCCGCACGAGTGACTCTGGGTGTGGTTGCCGATTTCGTGTCCATCCTGGACGGCTTGCTTCCAGACCGCATTGCCGGCGGAAGCCCAACCGGTGACCAGGTAGAAGGTCAGCTTCACGCCCATTCCATTGAGGGTCTTGTAGTTGTCGATGGTCGATTGCGTGCCGTCGTCGAGGGAAATCGACGTCGCGGCCTTGAAGCCGGCCCACGGAAGCACGGTGATCTTCGTTCCTGCCCCGGTCGGTGCGGCCACGCCGGACTGGGGGCCCGCCGGGAGCCCGCACGCCGACACGATGGGCCCTGAGCCGCCCGCGCCTGACGAGCCCGCGCTGCCTGCGCC
>JAEXQJ010000073.1 GCA_023438785.1 Pseudomonadota bacterium | reverse complement strand
CCACAGGGGCGGGTTTGGTTCTCCTCTCGCGGCACCTGAGGACGGCTCAACCCGACGAGCGGGCCCGGGGACTGGTCATGCTTGCGGCGGTCGTCATCGGCACGGGGTCCGGTCTGACCGAGTTCTTGGACGACTTCGGCCTGCCCGTGCCGCCCCTAGCCAACGTGGGGATCCTGATGGCCATGGCGCTCATGGCTTTCATCATCCTGCGGCTGCGCTTCCTCGAGCAGGCGTTCTCGATGGCCTCGGCCCTGGGCGCTATCGGTGCGGCGGTGCTGGGCCTGGCCGCCTACGTGGCCATCGTCTTGCTCGCAGAGGGGCGCATCGCCTTGGTCGTGGTGGCCACCCTCACCGTGGCTTTGGCTCTGGTTGCGCTCGGCCGCCGCCTGGTACTGGGACGCGTGGCGGATCGCCAACAGGTGCAGGCCCTGGCCACGTTGGGCCGCCTGTCGGCGCAGATGGCGCACGATCTGCGAAATCCGCTGGCGGCCATCAAGGGTGGCGTGCAGTTCCTCCGTGAGGAGGTGGCGCAGGGGCGTCCGCTCGTCGCGCAAGGCGAGCTTCTGGAACTGGTCCAACAGCAAGTGGAGCGCATCGAGCAGGTGGTCACGGGGCACCAGCGTCTGGGGCGCGTCCAGCCGCAGCGTCGGGACGTGGACTTCAACGCCCTGGTGCTCGAAGTGCTGGCCGCGCAGCCTCTGGCCCACGTCAACGTGGGCGTGCAAACCGAGCTGGATGACCGGTTGCCCGTCTGCAGCCTGGATCGCGATCTCGTCGCCTGCGCCCTGGAAAACCTGGTGCGCAACGCGGCCGAGGCCATGCCCGACGGTGGTCGTCTGCTGGTGCGAACCGCGGGTCAAGGGCGTCCGCCGTTCAAGCGTGTCTTGATCAGCGTGGAGGACTCGGGCTGCGGTATGGACGAACGCGCGGCTGAGCGCGCGTTCGACGACTTCTTCACCACCAAGGAAACCGGCTCGGGTCTCGGGCTGGCCTTCGTGCGGCGGGTCGCCGTGGCCCATGGGGGAAAGGTCAGGTTGCGCAGTAAACCCGGGCGGGGTACGACGGTCAGTCTGTGGCTGCCCGCCCGCGAGACGAACTGATGTTCAATCCGCTCATTCTCTTGGTCGACGACGATCCGGCTGTGGGTGTGGTGCTGGGGGCGCTCCTGTCTCAAGTGGGGATGCGTACGCAAAGGGCGCGCTCGGGCCTAGAGGCGCTGGCCATCTTGGACAGCCATCCCTTCGACGCCGTCCTGGCGGACGTGCGCATGCCGGGCATGGACGGCATCACGCTGTTGCGGCGGATCATGGCCCAGCAGCCTGATTTGCCCGTGGTGCTGTTGACCGCGCACGGCACAGTGCCGTTGGCCGTAGAGGCGATTCGCGCGGGCGCGGCGGATTTTCTGCTCAAACCATTCGATCGCGAGGAGATCGTCTTTGTGATGCGCAAGGTGCTGGCCGGGCGGCGCTCCGACGGAGGCTTTCTTCCCGACCGGCCCTGTGATGGGAGCATGGTGGGCAGTTCGGTGGCCATGCGTAAGGTGCAGGGGCTGATTCGGCGCGCGGCCTCAGGCACGGCCACGGTGCTCATCCGCGGCGAGGCCGGCACGGGCAAGGAACTCGTCGCGCGCGCCATTCACGACCAGAGCCCCCGTCGGCAGGGCCCCTTTATCAAAGTGTACTGTGCGGCCCTGACAGACAACCTGCTGGAGAGCGAGCTGTTCGGCTACGAGAAGGGCGCGTTCCCGGGCGCGGCCGGTCGCAAGCCCGGTCGCATCGAACTGGCGCAGGCCGGGACGTTGTTCCTCGACGAGATCGGCGACACCTCGCCGGCCATGCAAATCAGACTGGTGCGCGTGCTGCAAGAACGGCGCTTCGAGCGGCTGGGCGGGCGGGAAACGCTGAGCATCGACGTGCGCTTCGTGGCCACGACCCGACGCGATCTGGACGCGCGGGTGGCCGAGGGGCTCTTTCGCGAGGACCTGTATTACCTGCTCAACGTGGTGCCCCTCTGCGTGCCGTCGCTACGCGAGCGCGGTGGTGACGTGGAGGAACTGGCACAGCACTTCGTGCGCGTGTACGGGAGGGCCAACGGCAAGGTCGACGCGATTTTGCAGCCCGAGGCGCTGGCGTTGCTGGCCGCGCAGCCGTGGCCAGGCAACATTCGCCAGCTGGAGAACTTCATCGAGCGCCTCATCGTTCTGTCCGATTCCCAGGCGCTCACGCAAGACGATGTGCTGCGCGAGTTGGCCCGCGTTCCGGGCACGCGCCCCGAGCCGTCGGCCGAATCGGGCGAGGCAGGCGGATTGGACCTGGCCACCCGCCTGCGGCACAGTGAGCGCGAGGCTTTGAGTCAGGCCCTGGTGCGCGCCGACAACAATCGCACCGTGGCCGCGCGCCTGTTGGGCATCAGCCGCCGCACGCTGTACACGAAACTGGAAGAGCACGGGCTGCTCTGAACTGCCACGCGCAGTTCGGAGGTGAGGCCGTTGTGTAGCGGTTGGTCGGAGTGTCTGCGTTCGTAGCAGGCCGGCAACCCGTTGTGCAGAAATCCGCACACACTCTCCGCCGGAGGCGCCGGTTACAGTCTTCCGGCGAGCAGCTGAGTTCGCACGAGTTCCGCCTGCTGTGAGCCGTGCCATCTGAGCGGCACGCTTTCCGATTCGCTGGTCCGTAGTGTTGCCCTGACGAACTTACCCGGAGGATCCGATGACGACCTCGTCGCGCTCGATTGTGCTTGGACTGCTCGCCTTCACTGCGGCCTGCGGCGGTGACGGAGAAGGGCAGAAGGGTAACGGAGGCGTGGTGGCCGGAGGGGGTGGCAACGGCGGAAGCGTGGTGGCCGGAACAGGGGGCAAGGGCGGTAACGCCGGTGCCGGATCGGGCGGCAATGGAAACGGGGGCGCAGCCGGAACCGACGGTAGCGCGGGCGCGGGCGGAAAGGGGGGAACGGTCGGCAGCGCCGGTCGCGACGGGGGCGTGGACGGGCCGGTGACGGATGCGGCGGTGGACGGCCCGCGCGTCGATGCGGCCACTCCCGATGGGGGCAGTCCCGACGCTCCGCCGGCCTCGCCGGACGGCCTGTCCAGCCAGAGCCTGTCGATTAGCTACTCCCATGCCTGCGCCATCTGGGGCACGACCCTCAAGTGCTGGGGCGACAACCAGTACGGCCAACTCGGCTACGAAGGCCAGAGCTCGACCAACCTGATGCCGGCCGTGGTGCCGGGCGAGTGGATCGCCGTGGCGGCAAGCGGCAACATGACCTGCGCCATCAAGACCGACAACTCGCTGTGGTGTTGGGGCCAAAACCGCTACGGCTCTCTGGGCCTGGGTTCGACCAGTAGCAGCAGCCGATCCGCGCCCGGCAAGGTGGGCGACGGCTACGTGAGGGTCGCGGCCAACGGCGGCAACGGATGCGGCATCAAGACCGACGGCACCCTGTGGTGCTGGGGCGATGGCGGCGGCGGCATCCTGGGCTACTGCGACCCCTCCATCACCGACACCTGTGACTATCCGCCTCCCAGTGGCAGGCCACTGCGGGTAGCCGCGCCTGATACCTTCCAGGACATCCGGCTGAGCGACGTTGCGCTGGCCATGCACACGCCGGTCAACGGCCCCGATGCGCGACTGTGGGCCTGGGGCAATAACTGGAGCACGTACAAGTACAAAGCGGCAGTGCTGCCGGGCACGGCCACTGACACCTATGGGGCGCAGGTGTCCCAGGTGGCGCCTGGCTACTTCCATCACCTGATGCGCTTCGGGACCACCGTCAAACGAATCGCCGGCTGGGGGTATCCCGCCATCGACACCACCGCGCCCACCGGCGTGACCGACGTGTCCGCCGCCTCGTACACCATGTGCCTCATCAACGGCACCAAGGACCTCTATTGCCGGGGCAACAACGAGTACGGTCAACTCGCCAACGGCAACTGGATTCCTAGCCGCGCGTACGAGATCCACGTGGACGCGTGGACCAAGATCAAAGGCCCCGAGGGCAACTGGGTGAACGTGGCGGTCGGGACGACCAGCGTCTGTGCCCGCGACGCCAACGATGTCATCTGGTGCTGGGGCAACAACAGCAAGGGCCAGCTGGGCGACGGCAGCATGGTCAGCCGCAGCCTGCCCAGCCAGGTGGGCCAGCCCGCGCCCGCGCATAGCTGCACCGACGGTGTGGCCAACGGCACCGAGACCAAGATCGACTGCGGCGGCAGCGAGTGCATCGCGTGCCCGACCTGCACGGACGGCATCAAGAACCAGGACGAAAGCGACGTCGACTGCGGCGGCAGCATCTGCACCAAGCGTTGCGAGTCCGGGAAGACCTGCAAGGCGGGCGCGGACTGCGGCTGCACGTCTACGGTGGCCGGCGTGTGCGAAACGGCGTGCCCCGCTGCCACCGGCGTGTGCACCCCGTGGTGCGAAGACCGCGACAGCGATGGCGCCGGCGTGGGCCCGGCGTGCAGCGGAGCGGACTGTGACGACAACGACGGGAAATGGATCGTCGGCTGTAGGATCCGCGATCTGTTCAAGGGCGTGCCCGGCACCAAGACCCTGAACGCCACCATCGAGCGCAACGACTACGAGTGCGTGGTCAACTTCACTGGCGCCTATTGCGCGGCCCAGAACGATCCCGCGTGCGTGTGGAACAAGAAATCGAGCACCACCAAACTCGACGTAACCCTCAACTCCGACGGCGTCTACAGCATCCAGGCGCCCTACATGGACATGTGTACCGCCGACTATGTGGGCAAGGTCGTCGATGTGAGCGGCAATCCCACCGGCGAGGCCGTGGCCACCTCCTATCCGGTGCCCATGGCGTCGAAATTCTGGTACTACGCGCCCCGCGACACCGACAAGTGCCGCGCCAATATCCTAGGCAACGACGTGCCTGTCGAGCACAGGGTCAGCACCACGATGTCTGGCGACCAGATCATCATCGAGGAGTCCTGTCACACGCAGTTCGTGGCGGTCAACCCGAACACCGGCAGCCCCGAGGCGCTGTCCGACGATCGGAGCTGGACGGTGAAAACCACCGCGCCGTAGTTGAAAGGTCACAGGCGGGGCAGGGTGGCCGTGAGCAGCATGCGCAGGAAGCGCTTGCTGCGATGCTAGGAATCTGAACAGATCACCGCCATGAACGCCGGGTCAAGTCGGACTGCTGCCCTGGTGGCTGCGTGGCGGGCCCTGGGTGCCTGCCTGCCGGCTGAGCTCCGCCTGTGCGAGGATCCTTGGGGATGGTTCTTCGCGCCGCCGATCGTGGGCAAGCTGCGGCCAGTGGTGCGGCTCTTTCCGAGGGTGAGTGGGTGCTTGCTCATGGCGACGCCTCTTCGTCGCCTGCTCCTTTGGCTACAGTTGCGCAGCGCGCCATCGACGACATCGTCGCGGAGTTCAGTGGCCAGCTTGGCGCGCAGGTCGTGCTCCTGGGTGCGGGCTTCGACTCGCGCGCGGCTCGGATGACGGAGCTGTCGGACAGGCCGGTGTTCGAGGTGGACCACCCCGCGACCCAAGCTCGCAAGCGGTCGATCATGCAGGCCCATTCGATACAGACGGCTGCTCGGTTTGTGGCCTGGGACTTCGAGCGAGATCGCCTGGAGGAATTGCCGTCAGCGCTGCAGGCGTGTGGTTTGGATCCGGGCCGGCCGACCCTCACCATCTGGGAAGGCGTCATCCCCTATCTGAGCGAAGCAGCGGTCGCGGCGACCCTGGCCGCGATTCGCGCTTTCGGCTCGGGCGAGTCTCGCATCGTGCTCAACTACATCGAACGCAGCCATATCGGAAGGCTCCGATCGCATCGCATCGCCGCACGCCTCGGTGAACCCATGCGTTTCGGCTGGGAGCCAGCCGAGCTTTCGCCGTGGCTGCGTGAGCGCGGCTTTGCCTTAATGGTCGATCGGAGCGACAGCGATCTCGCGCGACAGCTCTTCCCCGCGCGATGGTCTCATCGCTTCCGTGCGGCCGGCGGCCGAATCGCGCTTGTCCGCCCGCTCTGAGACACCACGCTGCCCACTGCCGACGGGCGGCGCCGTCTCGCCAGGCAGGTTCCGAACGTCGCAACATTGGGGCCCACCAGTCTGATCCCCCTGAGTGTCAGGGCTGCGCCGCCGTCACGCCTGTGGCCGCGTCGCTCCGACAGACGTTCAGAATAGGCTCACCGACGAGACGCAGATACGGAACGCCTGCTCGCGTTCCTCCGATGCCACCTGGATGCCGAAGCGGTCGACCTCGGCGAAACTGGGCAAGGATGCTCCGCTGTTCTCCCAGCACTCCGTCTTGAATTGAGACGCCTTCACGACCTTGCCCGAGCGATAGCCGCTCACGCAATATGCCTTGCGTGGCGGATCGCCGCGCCGGTGGGCGACCAAACGAAAGCGGGTGCCTCGGCCTCGGTACTCCACGGACAGTTGGGATGCGGCGGCGCTGCCCCAGGCCCCGCCATCGGTTCGAGCCTTCCAGCCGACGAGGGCCCCCCAGTTGGTGTCCCAGTCGCAACGGATGCTCGATGTGCCCGCGTTCGCGCAGGCCAGGGCCGCGATGGTCCCGCGCGCGCACAACATGCCGTCCTCGAATTCGTATATGGGGGCCCGGGAGGCGAAGACGGTTCCCGAGCCGCCGTCTACCCACAACGGTCCTGTCGCGCCTGGGATCGTTCTCGCAGGCGCGGCCTGCGCCCGTGCCACGGGTGTGGCTGGAGGAACGGGCGCGACGATCGGGGCCGGCGCAGGCGTGGGCACCGCTTTCTCGGCCGGAGAGGGCGATTTCACACCCCGGTGCGCCCGGCTACGCCGCGTAATCACGGGCCCAGGCGTGGCAGCCGGGACCGCCGGTGTGGGGACTTCCGGGGCGGGCCGGGGAACGGCGACGGCGAGCGGGCGGCGCACCTCCAGGTCCGCCACGGCGACTCGATCGCGGAAGACCGAGAGCCGCTGTCCAGCGCGCAGGGTCGTGCGCGGCTGCAAGGGGCTGCCGCTGACCTGCACCTCTCCCTCGGTGACACTCAGCTCCAACTGGGCATCTTGGGGGCGCCAATCAACGTCGAAACGCGTACCCGTCACTTCGATGGCGAATGGACCCGCGCTCACTTCCCAGCGCCCGCCGCGACGATGGACCACGGCTAGCCTCGCTCGCCCCCGGTCCAACACCAGCCGCGCTCCTCGACGGAAGGCGAAGGGGTGAATGCGCGCTTGCGTGCTGGGACTCAACAGAACGCGCGTGCCTTCTTCAAAAGTCAGACTGCCTTCCGCGGCACCCGTCGTGACCACGTTGCCATGGTCGGCCACCCCCAATCCTTGGACCTCGTAGCGCAAGGTGCGGAGGGCCGCTACACCGACAATCAGGGCCAGGGCCGTCCCCAGGGCGGGCACGAGGATGCGCCAGCGGGGCCGTGGCCGATGCGACAGTCGTCCCTCGATCGCCGACCACTGGCCCGGATCGCGCGGTGGCTGTGCCAGCGTCGCCGAGACGAGGTCGCCCAGCACCTGAGCCTGTCGAAGGGCTTCTTGCGCGTGACGCTCGTGCCGCTGCATCACCCCAAGTCTCCTTGTCCCAGCAGAGCCGCGTACTGAGACAGCGCCGGTTCGGATTTCATCCGCGATTGCAGCCGGAGCGCCAAGCGTCCGATCCGCCGCTTGGCCGTCGACACGCTCATCGCATGCACCGATGCCACTTCGGCCATACCCATTCTCTCGACGAAACGAGTCACGAACAGCGAGCGCTCCTCGGCGCTCAACGCTGACAGCAGTCTGTACAGCGCAATGATCGATTCCCGCGCCTCATTATCGGCGTCGGGGAACACACAAGTGGGCAACTCCTCTGGCGGCGTCAGCCCCACGATGGCGCGGATTCGTCGCCGTCGCGATTCGTTGCGGACCACGCCCAGCGTGATGCCGACGATGAACCCGGGCAACGCCGCCGGATCGCGCAGCTCGCGCAGGCGACGGAACACGCGCAGGAACGCCTCTTGGCAGACGTCCGCCTGATCGGGTTCGGGTCCAAAATAGCGGTACACCAGGCGCTGCACGAGAGGCGTGTACCGCTCCCAGATCGCGCGACAGGCCCGCTTGTCGCCCGAGCCCGCCGCACGTACCAAGTCCATGGCATCCTCATCGGAAGACACGGGGGGCAGGGGCGGGGGCACGGGGGCGAGAGCCATACGCGGGACTTGCCCAGTCTGGCCAAGCTGGCCGCGCAAGGCAATTGCATCGATCAGCAAGGCAGCGCGTTCCCCTGGCATGCTCCGAGCCGAAGTCCTGGAGTTCCGAATACAAGGGAGTCGCGAACCCTACCGTGTGGTTCAGGTTTTCTGCATCGGGGGGGGAGGTGAGTAGAAAGACGACCCACTTTGTGCGTCTGACGACTCCTAGTAGGCAAACGGCGCGAGCCACGTAGGACGAACAATGCGCAAATGCAAAAGAGGAACCGCACTGCTGCTGGCCGCCGGAATTGGCGCCAGCGCGGGCCTCATCACCACCACCGCTGCGGCCAAATCGTACAAGGGCGCGGAGGTCTACGGTCTGAATCCCGTGCGTTATGGTCGCATGGAGGTGCGCATGCGCATGATCCGGGGCAGCGGACTGCTGTCCTCGTTCTTCACGTACAAGAACGGCTCCGAGGTGGCGGGCACGGTGTGGGAGGAGATCGACGTCGAGGTGTTCGGCAAGAACCCTCAGACCTGGCAGACGAACATCATCTCCGGCAACCCCAAGCAGACCTCGGAGCAGGTGTTCACGGCCACCTCGTCGCTGGCTGACGGATTCCACACGTACACCGTCGAGTGGACCCCTGACTATGTGGCCTGGGCCCTGGATGGCCAGCAGGTGCGCAGGACGCAGGGGGGGCAGGTGGCCGTACTCACCAACGGCGAGACCCTGCGCTTCAACGCCTGGTCCAGCGAGTCCGCGGAGTGGGTGGGCACCTTCGACGAGAGTGCGCTGCCAGCCTACCAGTTCATCAACTGGATCAAGTTCTACCGGTACGAGAACGGGCGCTTCACGCTCGATTGGACCGATGACTTCAACAGCTTCGATTCCTCTCGCTGGGCACGGGCCGATTGGACCTTCGAAGGCAATCGCGTCGATTTCGATCCCGCCAACGCGGTGATTAAGGACGGCATGCTCATCTTGGCCATCACGCGCCAAAACCAAACAGGCTTCTCGGGATCCG
>JAEXQJ010000112.1 GCA_023438785.1 Pseudomonadota bacterium | reverse complement strand
TTCGCGGTACTCTCGCCATGTGGGGGCTTCCTCCGGATTGCTGTTGTCTTGCAACTTCACAATCAGGAATTGCCCCCACATTTTCAACCACTTACGCCGTGATCTCGGATCACGGTCGGTCATTTAGAAGGTTGCCCGGGGGTGCTTTTTCTGGCGGCCATCGCCCTGCTGGGTTGTGACGGTTCCGGTCAGAACCCCGCAACCGGCAACGCGGATTCGGCGACGAAGATGGATACAGCCGTCTTCGATGGCGGAGCCGATGGACGCGCGCCGGTAGATGGCGCGGCCCCGCCGTCCGATGGGGCCAGGCGAGAGGACGCCGGCCCCAAGGTGGCGGGGCCGGTCGTCGCCCCGGACGCGGCGGCTGATCTTGGCAGGTCCAACGACCTGGGGACGGGAGCCCCGAGACTCTCCGTTACCCCGAGCACGCAGCCCGCCAACCTTGGTGAGGCCGCCGTGGGAAGGACCGGCGCACCGAAGTACTTCACAATTCTGAATACCGGGGGCGGCAAATTAGAGGTTGCTTCAGACGATCCCCAGTTCGTCCTGGCCGTTGATCGGTGTTCCGGAACGTCACTGGCGGGTAGCTGCCAAATTGGTGTGGCCTTGCGACCCACGACCACGGGCACCCTCATCGGCACCATACTCATAAGCGATGGAATCGATGGGCAGCTCTCGATCGCTGTGACGGGCACGGGGCTGCCTTACTGTCTGCTAACGGAATCGCCAGAGTTCATCATCGAATTTGGCGGGTGGCCGGTTGGCCAAACCTCGCCCGCCAAGACCCTCACCATCACCAACACCGGGACCACCCCGTCCGGAGCGCTGGTCGTCAGCCTGGACCAGAATCGATTCACGCTGCGGGCTGACACGTGCAGCGGGGTTTCCCTGGCTCCCGGCGAGTCCTGTCATCTCGAAGTGGCGTTCAAGGCCGTCCCCATGTCCACAGACAGCAAGCTGCTCATCGTACCCGAGGTTGGTGCCCCTCTGTCCGTTCGGCTGACCGGCATGGGGATCAGTTCGAACCCCTGAGTGGACCGTGGTGCGGCACGGGTGCGAGCGGGGCGCGCGTCTTGGGGGCGTGGGGCGGGTGGTTGTTGGGGGCGCTATCGTGGCGGGGCTGTGCGCGTGGGGACGCGCGGTGGGGCCGGGCGATCCTCTTTTTGCGGCGGTCGCCGGGTTCACGCTCCTCGGGCTGTTGGATCTGGCGCGGTATTTCGTTCGCTTCCGGCCGCTGTTGGGTGCGCCGCGCTCGTGGGAAGCGCGGGGCCGGGTGTACCGGCTGCTTGGCGTGCGCGCGTTCGGGGCCGGTTTGCGCAGGCCGCCTCTGCGCTGGTTCAATCCACGCGTGTACCGGGGTGCGGCCGGGGATTCGCGCATGCTGGCGGCGGCCCTGGAGGAGGCCGAGGGGTCGCACACCCTCGCGTTCGTGGCGGTCACGCTGTACACGGGGCTCGCGGCCTGGCAGGGCTGGTGGCCGGCGGCGCTCGCGCTGCTGGCGTTGAACGTGGGCGCCAACGTGTACCCCATCCTGCACCTGCGCCACTGCCGCGCGCGTCTCTTGCTCGCAGCCGCGCGCCGACGCCGGTGAGTCGAGCGCGGCTGTGCGCGCGGACTATCACTCGCGCGGTCGCGGACTCAGAACAGCTCTGCCGGCGTTCGGCTCGCGCCCTTGCGTGGCCCGCTCACCGCGGCCATGGCCGGGCGGGCCAGAGTGACGCCGCTCGCCTGCTGGAGCTTGAAGCTGCCGACCATCGCCGCCAGTTCCTCGGACTGGCTCGACAACTCGGCCGCCGCGGACGAGGACTCTTCGGAATTGGCCGCGTTTTGCTGCGTGACCTGGTTCATGTCCGCCACGGCGCGGTTGATCTGGTCGACGCCCGAGGACTGCTCCTTGGCCGAGGCCGCGATCTCGCTCACGATCCCACTCACCCGATCGATGCCGGTCAGGATCTCGTGCAGGCGCGTGGCCACGGCTTGCGAGGTGACCTCGCCCTCGCCGGCCTGACTGACCGACTCGCGGATCAGCGCCTCGGTCTTGGTCGCCGCCGCCTTCGAACGGAGCGCCAGGCTGCGGACCTCCTCGGCCACCACGGCGAAACCGCGCCCCGCCTCTCCCGCCCGCGCGGCCTCCACCGCGGCGTTCAGGGCCAGGAGGTTGGTTTGGAATGCGATCTCGTTGATGTCCTTGATGATCTGTGACGTGCCCTCGGCCGAGGCCTTGATCTTGCCCATGGCCACGGAGAGCTGCCCAACGGCCGTCGCCCCACCCTCGGCCGCCTTCTTGGCTGCCTCGGAAAGGGCATTGGCCTGGGCGGCGTTATCGGCGCTCCGTTTGGTCATGGCGCTCATGGATTCCAGGCTCGACGACGTTTCTTCGAGCGAGCTGGCCTGTTGAGACGCGCCGTTGGCCACCGATTGGCTGGACGAGGCGATCTGATTGGCCGCGCCCGACACCTGCTCCACCGCCGCGGCCACCTGGGACAGGGCGCTGTGCAGGGCCTCGGCGGCCTCGTTGACCGAGTCCTTCATCTTGGCGTGTTCGCCTTGGTACTGCCCGGTCACGCGCACGCTGAGGTCCCGGCGCGCCAGTTGCTCCAGAACGCACGTCGCGTCCTTGATGGGTGCCAACAGGGCATCCAGGGTGAGGTTGATGCCTTCCACGATCTTGCGGTAGTCGCCCGCGTGTTGACCGGGGTCGGCGCGCACAGAGAGCTGGCCCGCCACGGCCGCGCTGGCCAACATATTGGTGTCACGCACCAGGCGACCCACGGCCTCGATACTGCGGTTCAGGTTGTCTTTGATGGTGTTGAACGCCCCGTTGTACTGCTCGGTGATCTTCTCCGGGATGTCGCCCTTCGAGATGCGATCGAGGCACTGGGCCGCCATGTCGAGGGGACCGATGAGCGCCTCGAGGGTTTCATTGATGCCCTCCACCGCCTTGCGGAAGTCGCCCTGGTGGCGAGAGGCATCGGCGCGTACGCCCAAATCGCCCGCGACCGCCGCTTGGGCCAGGCTTCGCGTATCCACGACCAGGGCGTTGATGGCGTCCACGCAGGTGTTCAGGTTGTCCTTCAGGGTGCCGAAGCTGCCGCTGTAGCTCTCGGTGATCTTCGGCGGGATATCGCCCCTGGCGATGCGATCGACGTAGCTGGCCGCCAGGTTGATGGGCGTCACCACGGCGTCCAAGGTGGCGTTCACCCCCTCGACCACGGGTTGTAGCTCTCCCGTGATCACGGACGGGTCGCCGCGCACGTCCAGGTGGCCATCCACCGCGGCGCGAGTCAGGCGGCGCATTTCGCCCAGCAGAGCGCGCAAGTTGGCACCGATGGCGCGCGACAGCGACACGCCCAGGCCCACCAGCACCAACGCCCCGACGACAAGCGCAAGGAGCATCCCGAGGCTCACGGACTCCGCCGTCCCGCGCACGCGCGCCACCGAATCGGCGGCCGTCGTCAGGTGCGTCTCCGACAGCTCGTTGATCTTGGCCAGCGTGGCGACCAAGGTCTCGCGCGTGCCAACGGCCGTGGCATAGGTCGCGTCTTCCGCGGCCAACACCTTGGGGTCATCGACCGGCAGGCCTGACAGCACGAGGGCGTCCCGCTTTTTTGCCGCCTCGATCACGCGCTCGTTTTCCACGATGAATCGATCGAGCAGAGGAGCGGCCGCGCGCCAAACCGCGTCTTCCTTCTCATCCCGGGGCAGCGCTTCGTAGGCCTTGCGCCCGTCGGCGATGGCCTTGTAGGCCGCGAGCGTGCGGTCGTACTGTTGTTGCCGCAGGGACAACTTGTTCATTCGGGAGTTGATCAATCCCCGGCCCGCGTGGCCCGTGATGAGCAATCCCTTCTCAATGCTCGCAAGTCCGTGGACGCCGGGGAGCGCCTGGCCGCCCAGGACCTCGGCGCGCTGAGCGAGACTCCGGATCCCGCTGTAGCCGACCAGCCCGACGACCAGCATGGCCGCCATGGCCACGCCGAAGCCAATCCCAATCTTGGTACTCGTTTTGGTTTGCATCTTGGGTTCTCGCGTTCACGGGGGAAGGTCGCTCACCAGGCTCGCGTGGCTCGACGACAACCGCGGCACACCGCATGACCGCACGGAAAGGCGGCGGTGTGCAGCGGTGCGACCTTCATCAAGCATCGGACTGTCCGGGACCGACTTGAGGATTGGCAACGCGCCGGTCCCCTTGCGCCGCGAAAGCAGCCGAGAGCAGGGCGCCCGGGAGTCTGTCCTCAGAAACGAAAGCTTCCGCAGAAGCCGGCTTTCACGTGGTTGCGCTGGGTATCGCTGCTCGCGTCTCTGTCGAAACGGCCGTGGAAGTTCTCGACGGAGAGCTGGCCCTCGATCGCGGCCCGGTGGCCGAGCAGCCAGTGCACATGGAACGCGTTGACGAGGGTGCGCCCGTCATAGTGATCGAAGCCATCCACGCCCTGGCGCTCCGCGACGAAGTAGACGTCTCCGTCGGAGGCGACGCTGCGGACGATGGTGGTCCATCCCAAGGTGACGCCGGAGGCGAGCAGGACATCCAGGTTGGCGCGCGCGTAGCGAAGCTTGTGCTGGCCCATGCCGCCGCTGTTTCCGGTGAAGAAACCGGCCGTGACATCGGCCTGAAAGGTGCGGGTCGCGATGCGCGGGCCCACGCGCCAGAGGTTCGCGTCGACCTCGGTGTGCTTCCCGCTGCCGCCCACGCCGATCTCGCCCACACTCACCGGGACGAGCTGCATGGAGAACCACCCGAGGTCGAGCCCCAGCTCGATCAGAAAGGCCTCCACCCAGCGGTCACTGGCGCCCACGCCGTGAAAGTCCTCCGCCGCCCAATCGTATTTGCTGCCCACCAGGACGACGTTGGGATCGAAGAACAAGGAGGCGTGAAAATAGGCGGACTTGAAGGCGTAGAAGAGTTGCGTTTGCGGCTCCTCGTGGATGAGCAGGCGATTGGGCGCGCTGCCGGTGCGGATCACGTGTTGGTAGCCAAAAGGCCCCAGCGACAATTCGTCCACCAAGAGCGGCGTCATGTTGTTGCGACGATCGCTCGCGCCGTGGCGCGAGCCGGTGGACAGCCACAAGCCCAGCGAGGTCACGTTTCGGTACACCTCGGGCACGGGATAGAAGATCTGGTCCTGGCTATATTTATCGACTTTTTCGTAGCCCTCTTGCAGGCGGTCCAGCTCTCGCTTGATGACCACCTCGTCGTTGAGGAATTGCTGGGGAAAGATGGGGCGCAGCCCAGCGCGCTCGGCTTGGCGCACGCAGAAGCCCGAGGCCTGCGGATGGGCATACTCCACGTCGTCCGGTGCGGCGAGGGCCCCCGCCACGCCGTGCTCCTGCCGGATGACCTGCAGCGACCAGATGCTGTCGCGGTTGATGACCAGCTCCTTGCCGTCCCGCTGCAGGAAGGCCACCTTCTCCTCGCTGTAATCGATGGGCCAGCCCTCGACCAGCTCCACGAGGCGCCCGCCCTGCAAGGCCCGCACGCGCAGGGCGGGGAATTCGGCTTCCAAGGCGATGCGCGACAGGGGGACGCGGCTGACGGGGTAGTAGGCCAGCGAGACGTCCACCCGGAAGAGGGTCTCAGGGCGCGAGCGTGGGCTGACCTTCGAGGGAGAAGACGATCACGTCGTCGAATTGAGCCTGGATGCCGCTGCCGTAGGTGGCCAGGCCCACCTGACCCCAGGCCGGGCCGCGCGTGTCCGCGACGGCCGCGACCAGCTCGCCGTCGAAGAGGGCGGCCACGCTCACCTCTTGCGGCGGACCGCTCACCCTCAGCTCGAGCGTGTGCCACTGGTTCAGCGCCATCGGCACCTCCACCGAACTGCCCAGTTGCTGGCCCTGGCGCCGCACCTCGATCCGGCTGTCGCCGCGCAAGAAGACCGCGTAGTACGCGTAAGGTTCCGCGCTATACCGAGCCACCAACCCTACGCGGTAGGCGGAGAGGTCCTCGCCGAAGCGAATGACCCGCACGCGAGCGCGCACGCTCACGTCGGTCCAGGTCACCGAGCCGGTCACGTATTCGGACGTGGCGCTCGACGTCCCCACGCTGCACATTCCGCCTCGCGCGGACCACTCGCTGGTCAGGCCCGTGCCGACCTTCCACACCGTCTCGTCGCTGTCTTGAAACGATGCACAGAGGATTCCTGGACAGGCGGGAGCGTCCCCCGCGTCGCCCGAGTCCGCGTCGTAGGCGGCGTCGCAGGGTGCGTCAGACTTGGGTTCAGACGCATCGCGCGTTGTAAGCAGGGGTGCGTCCGACCCCGAGTCGGGACGGCGCTCGCTGAGCGCATCAAGGGGACGGTCGCGGGCCGCATCGATGGCTGACACGGGGTCGAGTCGGGGTGGTCGCGAGTCGTCGGCCGGGCCGGCATCCTGTCCGCCGCCCACGGGGCCGCAGCCCAGCGGCAGGAGGGCGGCTATGAAGAGGGACCAGCGCACGGCGGGCCTTGCATGGTAGCGCAAACCAGGAGCGGCCGAGGCTCGCCGGGGATGACTCAGACCTCCGTCGCCAGCGCCAGGAACGGGTGAACGCGGCCGGTCGAGATCCCATCGCGCTGTACGCCCATGTAGCCGCCGGCAGGATATGATGGCCTCCTTACCATGACGACCGGTTTCCCAGGGCCCTCTGAAAAGCCCCACTTCTATCGCCAACTCCGCCTCTTCCTCGAAGAAATCTGCTGCGACATTTGCCGCGTGCTGGCCATGGAGGAGGGCGCCCCCACCCAGGAGGTGGACGTGGCGCGCGAGGTGGACCTGGGCCTGCCCGGCGCCTTCGCCGACATGCTGGTGCGTCGACCGGCCCATCCGCCCTATTTCCTCGAGGTGAAGTGGGGCTATCCCAGCGATCGCCTGGTTGAACACCTGCGCATGAAGTACGGGCAACCGTCCAGCACGGTTCCGAGCGCGGACCGCGTGGTGTTGCTCATCGATCGGGAGCGGCGTTCGGACTGGCCGCGGCTGGAGGCGCGCCTGCGCGAGGTCATCCGCCGCGATCTGGAATTCATCGTGTGGGACGAGGAGCGGCTGCGCGCCCTCATTCGCGAGTGCTTCAGCCTGGAGCTGTCGGGCATCACCGTGGAGGGGCTGACCGAGCTGCGAGCGGGCATCGACGACGGCAAATGGCGCTGGGCGTTTGGGGACAAATACCAGAACAGCCAGCTCAAATCGTCGCTGCTGTGGCACTTCGGCTACACGCGTCTGCAGCAGCTCCACAAGGAAAAGGATCTCTCCCCCGAACAGATCCTGCCCCCGCAACGCTATCGCAACGCCGTGGTGGTGCTCGCTGATCTCTCGTATTTCTCCAGCTTCGTGCGCGACACCCGAGACGACGAGGTCATGCGCGGCGCGCTCACGTCGTTTTATTCGAACTCGCGCTACGCCATCATCAACTCGGGCGGGGTGATGGTGCAGTTCGTGGGCGACGAGGTGCTGGCCCTGTTCGGTGTGCCCGATCATGAGGACGGCAGCACGCAGCGGGCCCTGGACTGCGCGCGCTCGCTTCTGCAGATCGGCAGCTCCGTGTCGAACCGCTGGCAGCGCGAGCTGGATCGCGTGCAGCCCAACGGCGGCGTGCACGTGGGCATCGCCATGGGCGATATCCACGTGGTGCTGTACCGGCCGTTCTCCCAAACCCACGTGGGCGTGGTGGGCGATGCTGTCAACCTGGCCGCCCGCCTGCTCGAACGCGCCTCGTGCAACGAGTTGGTCGTCTCCAACACGTTCTTCCAGAAGCTTCACGAGACGACGCAATCCGAATTCGGCGAGTTGGAGCCCATCGAGGCCAAGAACGTGGGGCTGCTCAAGGCCTGGAAGCTCAAGCCAGAGCTTCGCTGACGAGACCCCGGCCCCGTTAGTCCTCGAAGAAACGCCCGCGGGCGACATCGAGGGCGTTGTAGGCGACAAAGCGCGGGACGGTGTGCAGGTAGCGACGCCACAGGCGGCGCGGCTCTTTGTACAGGCGGTAGGCCCAGGCCAGGCCGAGGGATTCGGCCCAGGCGGGCGGACGGGGCACGCGGTCGGTGTGCAGATCGAAGGCCGCGCCCACCGTGACGATGAAGTGGACGCGCAGCAAAGGGGCCAGGCGCGCGGCCAGCATCTCCTGCTTGGGGCTGCTGATCCCGATCCACACGATCTGCGCACCACTGGCCGTGATGGTGCGGGCCAGGGCGATCACCTCGTCGTCGTTCAACGGGCGAAGCGGCGGACAATGCACGCCCACCACGTGGGTGTTCGCGAACTTCTCGCGGCAGGCCACGGCCAACCGCTCGGCCACCCCAGGCAGGCCGCCGCACAGAAAGTGCCCCACCCGGGCGTGCGACGCGCTGGCCCGCATGACCGAGGCGAAGAAGTCGGGGCCGAAACAGCGGCGCATGCGCCGCGCCCCCTTGAGCCGCCCCAGCCACACGCTGGGTTGCCCGTCGGGCAACACCATGTGGAAGCCACGCAAGAGGGCCGCGAACTCGGGATTCTCGCGCGCGTGCACCAGGCCATGCGCATCAGTGGCGCTGATGCACCACGATCGCGGCGGCTGATCCGACTGACAGGTGGCCATCACCTCGGCCACCGCGCTGTCCACATCCCCGTCGTACAAAGGAATGCCGAGGATCTGGGGCATGTCGTGAGCAGACACGAGGCCAAGCGAGCCGTCAAGGAACGGGTGCTACCCTTCAAGAATGCAGGTGTGGGTGGGAACGAGTGGGTTCGGCTACGAGGAGTGGCGCGGCAGCTTCTATCCGCAGGACCTGCGCGCCGAGGCCATGCTGGCCTTCTATGCCCGCCATTTTTCGGTCGTGGAGATCAACAGCAGCTTCTATCGCTCGCCGCGCGCGCAGACGCTGGAGGACTGGGCCGACGCGACGCCGGACCATTTCCGGTTCGCTTTCAAATGTCCGCGCCTCATCACCCATCAGTTGCATCTGGTGAACGCGGCCCAGCCCGTGGCGCGCCTGACCGATGCCCTGGCCGCGCTGGGACCCCGCCTGGGGCCGGTGCTGTTTCAGCTACCGCCCGCGCTGCGCGAAGACGCGGTCCTCCTGGATGACTTCCTCATCATGGTGAGGGAATCGGCCCCCTGGTTGCGCGCGGCCTTCGAGTTTCGTCATCCGTCATGGTTCAACGACGAGATCTACGATCTCCTGCACAGCGCGGCCGCTGCCCTGTGCGTCGCCGAATCGGACGATCTGCGCACGCCGCTCGTCCCCACCACGTCCTGGGGCTACGTGCGCCTGCGTCGACGAGACTATGGGCTCGCGCAGATCGCCACGTGGGCCGCGCGCATCGCCAGCCAGTCCTGGGCCACGAGCTACGCCTTCCTCAAGCACGAGAATCCTGACGCACCCCAACTGGCCCTTGCCCTCCAGGCCGCGCTGGGCAGCGAGGCGGGGCTACACCCGGCGGGCGGATGACGGCGGGTTGCCCCGGAGCCGGTTGCACTTTTGCGTCGGTGGGGGCCAGCCGCGTCGCTGGGGTATTCTGCTCAACCCATGCTGCGCGTCTGCACCTCCAATCGCACCGAGGCCTTGCTGGAGGCTTTGGTGGACCGGGTGCGCCGGGAACGGCAAGAGAAGGGGCCCTTCGAGCCCATCCGCATCGTGGTGCCCAACCGCAGCGTGGAGACCTACCTGCGCCTCAACCTGGCCCAGGCACTGGGTATCGCCGCCAATCTGGAGGTGACCTTCTTGCGCAAGCTGCTGGCCCCCGTGGCGGGGGCGGCGCGCGCGGGGACCGGCACGGTGCGCCTGGTGGATGCGCCCCAGATCCAGGGGCACCTGCTGGCCCTCTTTCACGACGACGACTTGCTGGCCCAACCCGCCTACGAACCGGTGCGATCCTATCTGCACGCGGGCCAGGGCGGGCGCGATGCGCTCGATCGACGGCGCTGCCAGTTGGCGCGCCGGTGCAGTGAGCTGTTCGAGGAGTACAGCACCTCGCGCGCCGAAATGGTTCAGGCCTGGGCGCGGGGACCCACGCTGGCCGCTCAGCCGGCCTTCGCCGAAACCGAGAGTTGGCAGCGCGCCCTGTGGCTGGAGATCTTCGGCCCGCGGGGACGCGTCGCGCGGCGCTCGGCAGCCGAGGGCGTCTCCTGGTTGCGTCTGGACGAGCTGCTGGCGCGCGCCGACGGGTTGGGCAGCCAAGCGGTCGGCGGCGTGCTGCATCTCTTCGGTGTCTCGTACATGGCGACGGCCTATCACCGCATGCTGGCCGCGCTGGCCCGCCGGATCGACGTGCGCCTGTACACGCTCAACCCGTGCCGCGAATTCTGGGAGGACGTGGAGACCCCCGCCGAGCGGCGCCGCCGCGAACGTGACGACGATCCCTTCGGTCTGCAGGATGACACGGAGAACCTGGCCCTGCGGCTGTGGGGGCGACCAGGGCGCGAAAACGTGCGGCTGCTCGGGCAACACACGGACTGCGATTTCGACGAGCGCTTCCAGCCCGCGGGCGAGCGCCCCACCCTGCTACAGCGGCTGCAGAACGACGTCCTCAACCGTGCTGCGCGCCAGTCTCCCGATGCGAGCACGCACGCGGACGGCAGCTTACGCGTCCTGCGCTGTCCGGGGATCCGCCGCGAGCTGGAGGTCACGGCGGCGGAGATCTGGGCCTGTCTGCGCGCCGATCCCACCCTGCGCTGCAACGACATCGCGGTCATCGTCCCCGAATCGCGCAAGCAGGAGTACCTGTCGCTGGTGGGCGCCGTCTTCGCCGAGAGCCGGGAGCTGCCGGCCAGCGTGGTCGATCTGCCGCTCGGTGGGGGCAACCGCCTGGGCACGGCCGTGGAGATGCTGCTCGAAGTGCCGCTGTCGTCGTTCACGCGGCGCGAGCTGGTCCCGCTCATCACCCATCCCTGCGTGATGGCCCGCTTCCCCGAGGCGGATCCCGAGCGGTGGCTGGAGCTGGTCGACGAGCTGGGCATCGTGCGCGGCGCGGAGCACGCCGATCTGCAGGGCACGTACATCGAGCGCGATCTCTTCACCTGGGATCAGGGGCTGCGCCGCCTGGCCCTGGGTGCCTTCATGACGGGCCCGGCCAGCGGCGCCACGCGGCCCTTCGATGTGGGTGCGCACAGCTACCTGCCCGTGGAGACGGCTGACGATTCGAGTCTGCAATTCGGGCTGCTGGTGCGCTCGCTGCTCTCGGATGCACGCTGGGCGCGTGACGGCGAGCGGCCGCTGGGCGAGTGGCTGGCCTTCATGCGCGGCCTGCTGACCACCTACCTCATTCCGTGCGACGGGGCCGAGGAAGGCTTGCTGGCGCGTTGCCTGGCCGAGCTGGCCGGGCTGGAGGAGTTGGACCTGGGCCGCTTGCCGATTTCCTACCGTGTGGCCGCCGAGTTGGCGCGCCAGACGCTGTCCGGTGTGTCGGGGACGCGCGGGCAGTACCTGGCCTCGGGCGTGACCGTGGCCTCGTTCGTTCCCATGCGCGCCCTGCCCTTCCGCGTGGTCTTCGTGTTGGGCCTGGGGCAGGAGAATTTTCCCCGTCCGGATACGCGGGACGAGTTGGACCTGCGGCGGGCGCGCCGGGCGCCGGGCGACGTGGGCCGGCGCGAGCAGGACCTGTACATGTTCCTCGAGACCCTGCTGTGCGCCCGCGATCGCCTGGTGCTGTCCTACGTGGGGCGCGACGAGGTGACGGGCGAGGATCTGCCCGCGTCTTCCGTGCTGTTCGATCTGCGCGACATGCTGGCGCGTGACCACCTGGAGGCCCCGGAGGTGAAGGCTCTGTTCGAGGACGAGCGACCGCCCCTGCGCCGGTTCCACGACGACCGTCGCCTGGACGCTCTGCCCGCGGCCCACCGCGAGCACATCGCCGAGCGACTCGGCCAAGCGCTGCGCCAGGCCGCGACGGGGCCGCTGCCCCACGAGCTGAGTGCCCTGCGCGCGGCCCTGAGCGAGCCGGCGCGTGAGCTCGTGGACGGGCACCTGGGCCTGCCGCGGCTGCCCCACGCCAGCGCGGCTCCGTCGGTCGAGCGCATCACCGTCACGTTGGCCCAGCTACGTCACTTCCTGGAGGATCCGCTGCAAGGCTCGGCGCGCTTCCGCCTGCGCATGCGCGAGGAGGAGGACGACGAGGCCGAGGTGGAGGACGAGCCCTTCGAGATCCCGCGCCGCGAGCGCGCTCGCTTGCTCGGCCAGGCCCTGACCCAGGCGGTGTTGGCCGCGGCCGATGCCCGCCCCGCCTGGCAGACCGTCCTGTCCACGTGGGAGGAATGGCTCCTGCAAGCCGAGCTGGCCGGACACGCGCCCACCGGTTTCTTCCGCCACGCCGGACGCGCCGTCAACGAGACCCTGCTGCGCCACTGGCACGATCTGTTGCACGCCGAGCTGGCCACACCGGCGCGCGGGCAGGTGGTGCGCTGGGGCCGCGCCGACGAGCACGCGGCGGGCGGTGTGCGCGAGGCCATCGTCCTGGACTTGCCCGGGCTGCAAGTCGAGCTCTCGGGCAGCACCCGGTTGCTCGTCGAGCAGGACAGCGGCCGCAGCTCGCTGCACTTCTCCTCGGCATCGAAGTACGACCAGGAGCAGAGCCGACGCGACAAGGACACGCTGCGCGCCTTCCTCGACTATGTGGCCCTGACGGCGGGCGGGCTCGGGCAGGCGCACGGCAGCCTGGTGCTGTGGAGCGACGGCCGCACGCCGCGACCCTTCGCGCATCGCTTCGCGCCCCTGGAGGCCCCACGGGCGCGCGCCTACCTCACCAACTTGGTTCAGGACCTGTTGGCGGGCACGCGGGACAGCGCGAATCGGCCCACGGATGTGCACGCCTATCTCCTGCCCTGCGAGGCCGTGTTCGAGGCCCGGCGTTCGGGGACCAGCCCCGTCGTGCAAGCCCAGGAGCTGTGCGAGCGCTATCTCTCGTCCGACAAGAGATTCAGCAGCGTCTACGGTCCCGTGCCCGACGCGGTGGAACGCCATCGGCCCCCGGCGGAGGATGAGGCTCGCCACATGGTCGAGCAGCGGTTCGCTCTCTTCTTCGAGCTGCTTGAGCCCACGGGCGGCACGGCGCCGTCCGACGAGGTGCAGGCTAAGCGCAACGGACGCAGGAGCAAACGATGAGCCGGCGCGCGCCCCCGCCCGATGCGGCTCAGCTCTCGTTCTTCTCGCCGGCCAGTCCGCGCTATCCGCGCCCCGCGCCGCTGGCCCACCTGGGACGCGGCCACGCCGTGGTGGAGGCGTCGGCCGGCACGGGCAAGACCTTCGTTTTGGAACACCTGGTGGTGGATCTGCTGCTCTCGCAGGGGGCCAAGCTGGACGAGATCCTGGTGGTCACGTTCACCGAGAAGGCCACCGCCGAGCTCACCACCCGCGTGCGCGCCAAGCTGCACCACCTGGCCGAGCTGCGCGCCAGCCACGAGGAGCCCACCGACCTGCACTGGGTGCTCGACGACCAGGCGCGGGCCAGGCTGCACGAGGCGCTGCGGTCCTTCGATCGCGCCAACATCTTCACCATCCACGGTTTCTGCCAGCGCCTGCTGCGTGATCACGCCTTCTTGCACCACCGCCTCTTCGACGAGCAGCCGATGGACAGCGACGAGGCCTGGCACACGGCCTTCACCACCGCCCTACGCGCGGACATCGCGCGCGATCCGGCCCTCAATCCCTATTTGCAAGCCTGGCTGTCCCAGGGCTACGCGCTCGACGATCTGGAGACGCTGCTGCGTAATTGTCACGAACACCAAACCTCGCTCTTTCCCGCGCGCCCCGACGGCCTGCGGCCGCTCTTCGATGAAGACGCGGCACGCGCGGCCCTGGCAGGCTGGACACCGGTGGTCGGAGATGACCAGGATCTCCTGGCACGGCTCAAGAAGGCGGGCGTGCATGCGCAGACCGCCTTCAAGGCGGTCAGGGTCCTGGGCCACGTGACGGCCGTGTCGGCCAACCGTGACGTGGCCGCCGCGCTGGCCGAGCTGGGGCGGCTCAGCGACGGCGCGGAGTATCTGGTCGACAAGCTGGCCAAGCTATCGCAGCACCCCGAATTCGGCCGTCTGTACGCCAGCGCCTGTGCCCTGTGCCGCCACGTCCCTTCCCTGCACGCGGCCCTGGCCCATCGCCTTCTGCCCGAGGTGCAGGCCCGCCTGCGCGCCTACAAGCAGCAGACCGGCGTGTACGACTTCCAGGACATGCTGACGCTGGTGGCTCAGGCGCTGGAGTCCGGCTCGGCGCGCGTGCTGCTCGAAACCCTCCGCGACCACTTTCGCTACGCCCTCATCGACGAGTTCCAGGACACCGACGAGGTGCAGTGGAGCATCTTCCGCCGCATCTTCTTCGAAAGCCCGCGGCACGTGTTGACCGTGATCGGCGATCCCAAGCAGGCCATCTACGCCTTCCGCGGCGCGGATGTACACACCTACGTGGGCGCCCGCCGGGCCATCGCCGAGGCGGGCGGGGCGCGCGTGGAGCTGAGCGAAAACTTCCGCTCCAGCGCGCGTGTCATCGACGGCTACAACGCCATCCTGCGCGACTTCTTCCGTCCCGACGGTGACATTGGTTACGACACGCCCGTGACCTGCGGCCGTCGCAACCGCCGCCTGCTCGACAGCGACGGGCAGGAGACTCCCGGATTGGTGGTCTTCGATGTGCAGGCTCGCGGCGAGAAGGTCAGCGCGGCCCAGGCCCGCGCCGCCGTGCAGGCTCGAGTGATCGCCGAGATCCGCAACCTGCTCTTCGAGCGCCCGCACCTGGTCAGCGACGGGGGCGAGCCCCGCAGGCTGCAGGCCCAAGACATCTTCATCCTGACCTTCACCAACCGGGAGAGCCGCCAGTTGGGCGACGTGCTGCGCGCCGCCGGGATCCCGTTCGCCTTCTTCAAGCAGGACGGCCTGTTTCAGAGCGCCGAAGCGCGCGACGTGCTCGATGTGTTGCGCGCGCTCGATCGACCCCACGATCGAGGCCGCCGGGCGCGTGCCCTGTTCAGCGCCTTCTTCGGCCTCTCCCTGCCCGAGCTGGCCACGTGTGGCGACCTGGAGCCGCACCAGGAACCGCTGCGCGCATTGAATGAATGGCACCGCCTGGCCGTACGCGGGGATCTGCCGGCCCTGTTTTCGCGCATGCTCGACGACAGCGGCATCACCTGCCGGCTGCTCTTCCAGGGCGGTGGCGAGCGCGCCTTGACCAACGTGCAACACGTGCTCGAGGTTCTGCAGAGCGAGGCCAGCCACACCCATTGCACCTTCCGCGAGTTGGTGGGCAGGCTGGCGGCCTGGGTCGAGGGCACGCGGCCGCCGCCCGGCCACGAGGGCAACATGCAGCGCCTGGAGACGGACGCCCACGCCGTGCAGATCATGACCGTGCACAAGGCCAAGGGCCTGGAGGCGGAGGTGGTCTTCCTGTACGGCGGAACCAGCCACAAGGTGCGCAAACCAACCGACCTCGCCGTCATGCACGATAAGCGCGGTCAGCGCGTGGCCCACGTGGGCAGGCTGCCCGCGGCCGAGGAGAAGCGCTGGACCGTCGAACAGCAGGACGAGCAGCGGCGCGTGCTGTACGTTGGATTGACCCGGGCCTGCAGCCGTCTGTACCTGCCCCATTATCCGCCGCAGATGTCGCGTCTCGACGGGCCGTACAGGCTGCTCAATGAGCGCTTGCACGCCCTGCGCGACGATCCGCTGCTGCATTGGGTTGCCTGTGATGACGCCGCCGCGGATGCGCAGGCCCCCACCGCCGATGTGACGGCCTGGATGCCGCCGCCCCAGCGGCCCGTGATGGCCGACGGAGATTTCGCCCGCATCGGTCGCGAGCGGGCCGGTTTTCTCGTCACGTCGTACACGGCGGTGAAGAGCAAGCACGGCGGATTCGTGCCCGCGGAAGAGACGGGTGATCACCCGGCCAGCAACGAGCCCTCGGCGTCTGCAGCGACGGGCAGCGACGACGAGCTGCCGCGGGGCCGCCATTCGGGCATCTTCCTGCACGCCCTCCTCGAGGAGCTGCCCCTTTCGCCCCTGGCCCGTGGCCTGGATTTTCCAAGCTGGTATGAGCACAGCCGCGCCGATCTGCAGCGCATTGCCCGCCAGCAAGCCTGGGACGAGCGTTGGCTGCCGGCCGCGGCGCGCCTGGTGCACACCACCCTGACCACGCCCGTGCAACTCGGCGACGTGCCCCTGCGTTCTTTGGCCAGCGTGGACAGGGCCCTGCGCGAGTGCGAGTTCCTCTACCCCATTCCCGAGGCCGACCATCCCTTGCTCGGCGCGGGTGCACCTCTTGGTCGGCGCTGGACGGTGGAGCGCGGCTTGGTGAAGGGGTTCGTGGATTTCCTGTTTGAGCACCAGGGGCGCATCTACGTGTGCGACTGGAAGGGCGACGGCCTGCCGGCCTGGGATTCCGATACCGTGCGCGGCCACTGCGAGCGCAACTACGAAATCCAAGCCCGCTTGTACGCCCTGGCCGTGCTACGCATGGCGGGCATCGACGGACCCGCCCGCTTCGAGGAGCGCTTCGGCGGCGTGCTGTACTGCTTTCTGCGCGGCCGCCGGGCAGACGACCAAGCAAGCGGCCTGTACTTCCGCCGTCCTGACTGGGCCACCCTGCTGGACTGGCAAGCGGCCATGTTGGGCCGGGAATTCTGGGGGCTGCCATGATCAGCGATTCCTTCTCCGGCCCGCGGCTCTCCCCTCTGGGCAGCACAGGCGCCGAGGTGCTGCCCGTACTCGCCCAGCTCCGTGAGGCCGATCTGGGCGACGAGCACGCCTTCCTGGTTTGGCAGTTGTCGCAGATGGCCGAGGGGCTGTCAGGCACGGAGCGGCAGGAGCTCATGGCCGTGCTGGCGCGCTCGCTGGCCACGGTCGCCCAAGGCAACACGCGCATGCCGGTGAGCCCCGGGGATCGCGAGATCCTGGCCCGGGCGACCTCGTTGGTGGGCCAGCCAGGCGAACGCAAGCCGCTCATCCTCGACGGCGCGAACCTGTATCACGAGCGTCTGTTGGCCTGCGAGGACCAGGTGGCGACGGCGGTGAAGACGCGCCATGGGCGACCAGCCCCCTTCGCGGCCGCCCAGGTGCAGGCCGTGCTGGCCTCGCTCTTCGAGGGTGCGCGCCCCTTGCCCAGCCCCGAGCAGCAGGCGGCGGTGGCCGCGGCCCTGGGGCGTACCCTCACCGTCATCAGCGGCGGCCCGGGGACGGGCAAGACCACCATCGCCGTGCACATCGCGCGCGGGCTCGTGCGCCTGGGCGTGCCGGCGGGCGGACTGGCCCTGGCCGCGCCCACGGGCAAGGCCGCCAACCGCCTGCAGGAATCGCTACGTGCCGGGCTCGCCGCCCTGGCCGACGATGCGGATCAGAGCCTGCTCGCCGCGTGCCCGCCGGCCCAGACGCTGCACCGTCTGCTGGGCTGGTCGCGCGGCTCGTTCCTGCATCACGAAAACAACCGCCTGGCCGCACGCGCCCTGATCGTGGACGAAGGCTCGATGATCGATCTCTTCCTCATGGATCGCCTGCTGCGCTCGTTGCGCGACGACGCGGTCGTCGTGCTTCTGGGCGATGCCGATCAACTGCCCTCCATCGAGGCCGGCGCCGTGTTCCGCGATCTGGCGCCGCTGGCCGTGCGCCTGACGCGTGGTTTTCGCATGGACAGCGCACAGAGCGCCGGACGCCGCATCGCCGAGATGGCCGCGGCCCTGCGCCAGGGACAGAGCGAGCGCCTGCCCGCCTTGCTCGACGAGCGTCCCCGGGCCCAGGCGGTCGACTTCGCCGGCGTCGAGATCGTCGCCGCGGCCGAGCGGCACGCCCTGCTCGCCCGCTGGCACGCTCGCCTGCTGGATCACCCCGACTGGCAGGTCCTGTGCGCGCACGAGTACGAGTTCGGTCCGGCGGGTTTCTCCGACGACGATGCCGCGCGGCTGAGCCGACTGCACACCCAACTGCAGCGGGGACGCATCCTCTGCCTCACGCGCGAGCGCGCGACCGGCGTGCGCGAGGTTAACCGCCTGCTGCACGAGCGCCACGCGGGCAGCTCCGGGCTTGCGGCGGGCGAGCCGGTGATGATCGTGCACAACGACTACGAGCGCGGGCTGTGGAATGGCGATCAGGGTCTGGTGGCACTGGTGCGCGAGGGCGGTCGGGCGGCTCGCCCCATGGCCGTGTTTCGTGCCGCTTCGCCGGCGGGTGAAGGCGCGCGCTGGGTCGCCTTCGATCCCGACGTGCTGGGCGAATCGCTGCAACTGGCCTTCGCGCTCACCGTGCACAAGGCGCAGGGCTCGGAACACGAGCACATCCTGCTGCTCCTGCCCGACGTGCCCCTGCCCCTGTGCTCGCGCGAGCTGCTCTACACGGCCGTGACGCGCGCCCGCACCTCGGTCACCGTGTGCGGCAGCCTGCCGGTCCTGGCCGCCGGCGCCGGCAACACGCTCGCCCGCTCGTCAGGCATGGCGGAAAAGCTCGGCTGATCTACTGCAGCTCACTCGCCAGGCGCGGCAGCAGCACGCTACGCGGGAAGCGCTCGGCAAATGCCGCGGCGGCGCGACGGGCTTCATTGATTCGTCCGAAACCCATCAGCGCCCGCACGTGCAACGCCTCCCGCTCCTCGGCCAGACGCCCGTTCGGAAAGCGTCGTCCATGCTCGGCGAGCAAGGCCAACGCGGCCACGAAGTCGCGCCCCGCGTGCGCGGTCTGGGCGCGGTGAAGCAGCTCCAACTCGGCCGCGTAGGACTCCTGTACGGTAGGCGGACGGCGTGGTCTGTCCACCGAGACACCATGGGGAGCGGGCGCGGGTGATGGCACGGTGGGCACCGCAACCGGGGCCGGCGGCTGCAGCGCAGGAGCCCGCGTGGCGACGACGGGATTCGGCCGCGGTGGCTCCACGGCCTGAGGCGTTCGGCCGCGAAAGGCGGCCACCGTGGTTGCCGCGAGAACGGCAAAGGCGACCGAAGCCGCCAACGCAATGGTCAGACCACGTCGTCGCGCCGCGGGCATCAGCTCGGGGCGGGCCTTTACGTTTTCTGCGGCAGCACGGGCGCGGGCGAGCGAACGGGCACGGACCACGTCCGGCACAGGCGGGATGACCCTTCCGCGCTCCAGCAGCGCATCCAGATCGAAATCCACGTTGGGCGTCATTTTCGTACTCCTCCACTCACGAGCTTCCGGACGGCGGCGGCCAACTCCCTTCGGCCCTTACGCAACCTCGCGTAGGCCCCGAAGCGACTGATGGACAGCCGGCGCGCGACCTCGTCCATGGGAACCTCATCGAGCTCGTGCATGATGACCACCGCTCGACGTGGCAGTGGCACGGCTTCGAGAGCGGCCAGTAGAAGCGACAGCGCTTCCTTGTCCTGCAGGAGACCCTCGGGGCCCGCGCCGCGGTCGTCGGCATCCAGGGCTGCCTGGGGGATCTCTCGCGCGCGCTTGCGTCGGTGCGCGCAGACGATCCGGAAGGCCACGCCGAAGATGTACGGCCGGAGCGGGCGGCTGGTGTCCATGATCGCCCAGTTCTGATGCAGCACGATGAAGACCTCATGTGCGAGATCCTCAAGCTCGAACGGCGCGGCCCCCAATCGGCGCAGGCACGCGAAGACGTAGTCGAGCTCTCGATCGAAGGCCTCGACACAGGCGCTCTCCGGCGTCGGCGCGGGCGGAGCGGAATGGACGAGACGAAGGTAGCTCATGCGATCAACCAGGAGGCTCCATCGACTATTGTCTCGGGTCTAGCGACTGTTCACTGAAATCGCACGCCCGGCCCAGGTTGTCGCGTCACCGGCGTCAGGCGGCCATCGCCGTGATCGAGGAATCTCGATTGGCGTCGAGAGGTTGCCCGTCCTCATCAGGGCTGGAAGGTCTTGGGATCCGCAAGCAGCTCCCAGAAGCGGGCCGTGGCCGCGGCCCCCGCGCTCTCGGTCACCAGCCATCCCGCCCCGGTCGGGTTTTGTGCGAGAGCGGGCCCGGTCGTCGCACCGGCTGCCACCGACCCGGTGGGCGACACGCGATCCGCGCGAAGCACGAAACTCGGGATCCCGACCGCCGCGACCGCGACCTGATCGGCCGCCTTGGCCAAACCGTAGATGCTGGGTTGCTTGGCCGCGATCCAGGCCTTGAAGGCATTGCCGTCGGAGAGCTCGGTCAGGCGCTCGGCCGGCACGTCGGTCGCCTGATCGTAGAAGGCGCTGACCTGGATGTAGCGAAACTTGGCGGCGACGATCGCATCGGCCCATGGGTCCATTTCGCCGTTCGGCGCGCCCATGGCCGCGCCAGATGCAGTGAGGGTCCCCAGCGAAGACACGATCACGACGCGGTCCACGACCGCGTGGTCCTTGAGATAGGCCTCCGCCACGGCGGTCAGCGGCCCTCCCGTCAGCACCACGAGCGGCCGATAGGGAAGACTGTACGTCTTCGACGCGTCAATGATGAACTGCGCGCCTTCAGAGTCGTTGGGGACGGTCTCATCCATGTCACCGCTGGCCGGACGCTTGAGCGCGGACCCGACGCTCGATCGCGGACTGGGGACGTTCCGCATCCCGCTCGCCCGCGCGGCCGCAACCAGTCCACGCCAGCCCGCGATGTTGTCTTCGATTGTCGGCCGCGGTGGGCTCGTGACCACGATGATGCCGACCAGTTGCAGTCCTCCGCCGTTCGCGAGCAGCAGCGCGTACTCCCCTTGCCAGTTGTCGTAGGCGCCATCGTTGAGGAGGACGACGGGGTTTCGTTCGTCCACAGGAAGAAGACCATGCGGCATGCTTCGCCCGGCGTCCAAGGTGTCCGTGCAGCCGGCCGCCAGGAGAGCGAGCAACAGCGCCGCCACGCGGCCGGCGAGCAGCCTTGGGTTGTTCGGTCGTCCGTGTCGCATGGTCAGGCCGTCCAGTGAGTCTCTCATGGAAAGCGCACGCCGACGTCGAGGCCCAGAGTCTCGGCGAAGCGAGGTGACGTCCACACCAGATTCCGATCCAGATTCACCCTCCAGCGGGTGAGCATGGCCAGCCCCTCCACGTACGCGGCCACGTAGGCGCGGTCCCAGAAAGACTGCGAGATAGCGAGGCGCATTCCTGTCTGCAGGGCCAGCCCCGAGGGAGAGGCGGGCGCGTCGATGTCTCGGCCGACGATGCGGACCTGCCCGGCCTTGGCGACCACACACAGGCTCCACGGCTGGAGCGTCCCGCAGCCGGCCCCGGTCACCAGTATCTGCTGGTGCGAGAACCCCGCGCCATCCTCGCGCCGAATGGTGGCGGGCAGGGTGATCTCGGCCGCCAGCTCCAGGGCCCAGAGGGGCCAGGCCAGGCTGCCGAAGAGGCGAGCGTGAGGCACCACGCCGGGTGACAGGCCGAACCCGCCCAAGGCACCACCGCCCACGATGATTGTGGGCCGCACGCCGGGCTCTGGTGTTTCCACTGCCTGGTTCGGGCCAGTCACCTCCGGCGGTTTGCTCGCCGGCGCGGGCGGCGCCGCCGCGGCCACCGGGGCCTGCGTCGCGGGCTCGGTTCCGGCGGGCGCCGGCGCGTTGGCTTCCGCGGGGGTGTGCTGGTCCGCCGAGAACTGGATCTGCAACGCGAGCGCAAACGCCATGGCCCGCGCGAGCTCACGGCAGTCATCGGTCCGCGAGGGGAACGTCCGATCCCCTTCCCAGTTGCCCTCTGCGTCCCGCCACTCAATGCGGCCCTCGAGGCCGTGCTCGCGGGGCGCGATGTCGACGGCAACGCGGCTCGACACACCCTCCCTGAACGCGTCGTATCCCAACCTGCCCACGACGGTGGCCCTGAACTCTGCCGCGTCGGGGCACTCGGAGACGGCGGAATACTCGAGCGCCACCGCGGGCGCCTCCTGGCCAGCCCGACTTTGACCCATCGCAAGCAGAAGGGCGCAGACCGCCAGCGCGCCCGTGCGCCTGCTCATGAGCGGGTCCCAACGTGAGTCATGTGAGGCGCGCTGACCTTTCCATCACAACGTCCGCGCCCCCGTGACAGTAGCTGGCATGAAGCCAAGTGTACTACCGATGGGTTCCGTCGTTTTCGCGAGTGCGCTGCTCCTCATGGCCTGCTCATCTGGGTCGGGCGAGAGCGGCCCCGAGGGTGGCGGCGGCAGCAAAGCTGGCGCAGCGGGAGGGGCTGGCGCCGGCGGGGCGACAGCCGGGCG
>JAEXQJ010000077.1 GCA_023438785.1 Pseudomonadota bacterium | reverse complement strand
GCCTACACCCGGCTGAACTGGATCGAGGTGCAATAGCCTCACGACCCTGCCGGCCAGCAACGGGAGGCGCGGATGACCTCGGCCTCTTCAGCCAGGACGTATACTTGATTCGTGGATCTGTTGGCGTTGTTGATGGCGGGGGGCGCGGGTGAGCGGCTCAGGCCACTCACCGACGAGCGCGCCAAACCCGCGGTGCTGTTCGGTGGGGGCTATCGCATCATCGATTTCACCCTTTCGAATTGCATCAACTCGGGCATTCGACGGGTCTTCGTCCTCACCCAGTACAAGTCGCACACCCTCTCCAATCACCTCAGGGCGACCTACGGCTTCCTATCGCGGCGCCTGGGCGAGTTCATTGACGAGATCCCGGCCCAGATGCAGATGGGGGCATCCTGGTACAAGGGCACCGCGGATGCAGTTCGCCAAAATCTGGCCCTCGTCGAGGAGTACGCGCCTCGCCAGGTGTTGGTCCTGTCCGGGGACCACATCTACAAGATGGACTACCGGACCATGCAGCGCTTTCACCAGGAGCACGGCTCTCGGGTCACCTTGGCGGTCGCCCGCGTCGACGTGGATGAGGCGCGTTCCGCCTTTGGCGTGGTCCAGGTCGACCGCGAAGGACACGTGGTGGGGTTCGTGGAGAAGTCGCGGGAGCCACCGACCATCCCCGGCACGCGTGATTGCCTCGCCAACATGGGCATCTATCTCTTCGACTATCACACCCTGCGCGAATGGCTGTCGCTCGCGGGAGACGACTTCGGTCACGACATCCTTCCGCGCATGATCGCGCGCAACGAGCCCATACACGCCTACGACTATTCGAGGCTAAACGTGATTGAGGAGACCGAATCCGTCGTGCACGAAGGGCGTAGGGTCAAGCGCTTGCTCCCCCGCGCCACGGATTCGGACTACTGGCGCGACGTGGGGACACTCGATTCCTACTGGAGCACGAACCTCGATCTGGTGACACCCTCGCCGCGCTTCAACCTGTACGGCGAGCGTTGGCCGATCTTCTCCTCTCCCCAACACCATCCGCCGGCGAAGTTCGTGCACGAATCCGCCAATCGAATCGGCGAGGCGCTCAACTCCATCGTGTGCGATGGGGTGATCATTTCGGGGTCCAAGGTCCGCAATTCGGTGTTGGCACCTGGGATCTACGTGCACAGCTACGCCCTCATCGAGGACTCCGTCATGCTCGGCGGCTCCGTCGAAAGCGGAACCACCGAGGAGACCTCGGTGGGACGGTACTGCCGTATTCGCAACGCCATCATCGACGAGAACGTCTCCCTGAGTGAGGGAACGGTGATCGGCTACGACCGTGGCGAAGATGAGCGCCGCGGCTTCCGCGTGTTGCCGCTACGAGGCCGTCCCGACCATCTGGTGGTCGTGCCCCGCGGCTCCTCCATCTGAACCGGCTCAGAGCAGAACGCCGTTGATGCGTTCGCACAGCTCGCTGTCCACGGCGAGCGGCTTGCCGTCGACGGCCGCCACCGGCGTGGCGCCCATGAGCGCGTTGGTCACCATGATGTGGTCGGCTTCTTTCAGCTCATCCACGGTGAGCCGTCGGCGCTCCACGGCCACGCCCCACGCGGCGAGGAGTTCGCCCACCGCCTGCTCCATGGTGCCCGGCAGCGCGTGCTCCGAGAGGGGCCGCACGAGCTTGCCGTCGATCCGGCACAGGAGATTGGCCGTGTTGGTCTCGGACACCGAGCCGTCCGCGTTGAGAATCACGGCCTCGTCCGCTTGCTGCGCTTGGGCCCAGCGCGCGGCCACGCGCTGGAACATGTAATTCATCGTCTTGTGCTCGGCGAGGTGGGCGTGACGCCTGTGCGGGTAGACGGCGAGCCGGAGCCCCTGGCGCGACGTGCCCTGCAGGCGGGGCACGTAAGCGCGCGCCGTCACCATGAGGGTCGGACCGTGATCAGTGAGCCCGGGCTTGCCCGCCGCGGCCAGGATCTTCACCGCCGCCACCTTGTCCGCGAGATGATTCTTCCCGATGACCTGATCGATGACCTCGCGCCAGGTGACGTCAGGGAAGGGCGTGGCGAAGAACTCCTGCCACGCCCTCCGGAGGCGGGCCAGGTGCGCGTCGAGCATGAGGACCCGCCCGTGCTGGGCGCGCATGGTCTCGAAGAAGCCGTAGCCGTAGGCGAGCCCCTCGTCCTCCACGGACATCGTCATGTCCGACACGCGCTTCATCTTCCCGCTCTGCCAACCGAAGCGCTCCGTCACCTCCACGTGTTCGGCGCCCTTGCGCTCCAAGGCCCGCGTCAGGGTGCGCCCCTTGTGAAGCGTCTCCTCGAACTCGTCGGCAGCCTTGGAATCGAAGACCACGCCGCCGCCCACGGAGAAGACCAGGCGACCGCCGGTGATGGTGGCGGTGCGGATGGCGATGGACAGATCCATGGTCCCGTGGAATCCGAGATAGCCGATGGAGCCCGTGTAGATGTGCCGCCGAACCGGTTCGAGCTCGTCGATGATCTCCATCGAGCGGATCTTGGGGCATCCCGTGATCGAGCCGCCCGGGAAGGTGGCCCGGATCAGGTCAACCGCGGTCTTGTCATCGTCGAGCTCGCCGACCACCACGCTCACCAGGTGATAGACGTTCTCGTAGGCCTCCACGCGCTTGTGCTCACTGACGCGGACCGAACTGGCCGCGCACACCTTCCCGATGTCATTGCGGAGCAGGTCCACGATCATGGACAGCTCGGCGTCGTCCTTGAGGCTGGTCTCGAGCTCGCGCCGCATGCCCTGGTCCTGCTCCGGCGTCTTGCCGCGCGGCCGCGTTCCCTTGATGGGGCGCGTTTCAACGACCTTGCCCGCGAGCTGGATGAAGCGCTCGGGTGAGGTGGAGACGATTTGATGATCGCCGGCCTGAATGAAAGCGAAGAAGGGCGCTGGATTCACCTCGAACAGATCGGCGAACAGAGCGAAGGCATCGCCGCTGAACTCCGTTTCGAATCGCTGCGACATGTTCACTTGGTAGACATGTCCGCGCACGATGTAGTCGCGAATGGCCTCCACAGCTTCGATGTACTCGTCGCGGGAAAGCCCGGAGGTTAGGTCGCCCACGTGGGGCTTCGCCGCACGCGCCGGCCTCTCGGCCTCGACCAGATCGCGCTGGAATCTTGCCAGCCGCTCCCGCGCGCCCTCTTCCCCGTCGTCGAGGATGGGGACATGCGCGGTTGTCGTCCCATCGTGGCGATCGTGAACCACGAGGATCGAGGGCGCCGTCATGTAGAGCCGTGGCAGGTGCAAGTCATCGCAGCTCGTGCGCGGCAGGACCTCCAGACAGTCCTTGAGGTCGTAGGCCAGATAGCCGAGCAACCCCGCCGAAAGCGGCATGGCCGCCTCGGGCCCGGGCAAGCTGTAGCGTTTGGCCAGCGCATCGAGGACCGCGAACGGGTCCAGGTCCGCGGTCAGGCTCTGTCCGCCGAAGTCGGCTATGACCTGGCCACCGCCTTCGCGAATCGAGAGCCACGGTCGGATGCCGAGGATGTGATAGCGAGCCGAATCCAGCGCGCCGCCGCTCAGCAGGACGATGGTGCCCGCCTCGTCCGCGAAACGACCGGCCACATCGAGGAAGGGTTGCGACAGCTCCAGGCGCACCTGGTGGACGCCGCGCAGGGGCTTGGGCAGGAGGCGGACGAAATCGTCGAGCGTGGTGGGACGGGTCATCGCAACTCGCAGCGGAGCGGGCCGGTCTTGAGGAAGTTTTCGATCATGGGAAACCCGTGCTCGGTCAGGAAGCTCTCGGGGTGGAACTGAACGCCGTGCAGGGGACAGGCGCGATGGGCGAGGCCCATGATGACGCCGTCCGCGGTGCGCGCCGTGACCTCGAGGTCCGGGTGCACGTTGGTCACCGCCAGGGAATGATAGCGGGCCACCTTGACCGGGTTGGGCAGTCCGGCGAAGACGCTGCGCTGTTCATGGTGGACCGCGCTCGTCTTGCCGTGCATGGGCAAAGGCGCGCGGACCGTGCTGCCGCCAAAGGCCTCGTTCATGGATTGCATGCCGAGGCACACGCCGAAGATGGGGATCTCCCGATGCAGCTTCGCGATCAGCTCCACCGAGATTCCCGCCGCCGCGGGATCCTTCGGCCCGGGACTGACCACGATGTAGTCGGGCCGTCGCCGCGCGACCTCCGCCACGCTGATCTTGTCGGCGCGAATCACGGAGATGGCGAGCGGATAGGCCCGGAACATCTGCACGAGGTTGAAGGTGAACGAGTCGTAGTTGTCGAGCACAAGTAACGTCGAGGTCATGCGGCCACTTCTCTGTCGGGCGTCCAGGCTACGGCATCACGGCGGCTCGCATTGTTAAAGCATCGTAAATCCACCATCGACGGGCAAATAGGTGCCGGTCATGTACTGCGACAGGTCGCTGGCCAGGAAGAGCACCGCCCCCGCCACGTCGCGGGGCACGCCGTTGCGCCGAAGCGGGCAGCGGGCCGAGGCCGCGTCCTTCACGTAGGGCGAGAGATTCGCCGTGGCGTCCGTGAGGATGAGTCCCGGCGCGACGGTGTTCACGCGGATGCCCTCCGGCCCCAGCTCGCAGGCCAGCGAGCGCACGAAGGAGTCCAGCGCGGACTTGGCCGTGCTGTGGGCGATGAAGCCGTTGCCCCAGGTCCTCGACATGCTGCTCGACACGGCGATGATGCTGCCCTTGCCCCGCTGGATCATGTGCGGCGCGACGGCCTTGCACAGGTAGAACATGGACCTGATTTCACCGTCGAGCTTGCGCTGGAAGTCGGCCCACTCGTAGTCCAAGAACGAGCGCATCTTGAAGCCGATGGCGGCGTTGGAGACCAGGACATCGATCTCGCCGAGCTTCTCCCGCACGCTGTCCACCAGGCGCGTGGCCTGCTCGGCTTCGGTGACGTCGCCTTGGAAGATCTCGGCCACGCCACCCTCGGATTCGATGAGTTCCTTGACCCGCAGGGCGCGCGCCTGGTTGCTGAGGTAGTTGATCGCCACCTTGGCGCCGTGGCGGGCCAGCAGGCGGGCCGTGGCGCTGCCGATGCCGCGACTTGCGCCGGTGATGAGGACGAGCTTGCCCTTGAGCAACTCGCCCGCCGCGCCGTCGCCTTCGCCCGTCACCAGGGGACCTTCCTGACCCTCCAGGCTGCCGCCGCTGCCTCGCGCCTGGGTCACGCATTCGGCGATGTCCACCAACCTCGGCAGCTCGAAGAGCTGGGTCATGCCAATCTCGGCGCCCAGCTTCTCCTTGACGTGTGCCCCCACGCGCGCGGCGGCCAACGAGTCGCCGCCGATCTCGAAGAAGTTCGAATTCTTGCCGATCTCCTCGTTGGAAACCCCGAGCACCTCGGACCAGATGGCCGCGAGAGCCCGCTCGACATCGGTGGTCGGCGGCTCGTAGGCGCTGCTCTGTTGCAGTTGGCCGAGCTCGGGCTGCAGGGACAGGCGGTCGAGTTTCCCGTTGGGCAGACGGGGCATCGCCTTGACCGCGATGACGGCCGCGGGGACCATGAAGGGCGGCAGCTTGGCGTGTAGGAACTGGCGCAGGCTGCCCATGTCGACGGGCTGCTGGGTGCTGGGGACGTAATAGGCGGTGAGTTGGTTGTCGTCACCAACCACGGCGCGCAGGCCGATGCCCGGGAACTCGCCCAGGATCTTTTCCACGTGCCGCACGTCGACCCGCTGTCCGCGGATCTTGACCTGGAAGTCCCAGCGCCCGATGTACTCGATGTTGCCGTCGGGCAGTCGCCTGACCACGTCGCCGGTGTTGAACAGCCGCTCCCCGATGCCGTCGTCGAAGGGGTTGGGGATGAACTGCGAGGCGTTCAGCTCGGGCAGGTTGTGATAGCCCTCGGGAATGCCCACCGTCGAGACGTGGAGCTCGCCCGCCACGCCCTCGGGGGTCAGGCGCTTGTCGCGATCGAGCACGTACAGGCGCGTGTTCTGGATGGGCTTGCCCACCGGCACGAAGCCCTCGTTGCCGTCGAACTCCGCCGTGTCGTAGTACGTGATGTCGTTGAGCTCGGTACAGCCGTAGTTGTTGATGAGGCGCGCGTGGGGCAGAACGACTCGGAAGCTCGTCACCTGCTCGGCCGTGAGTGGCTCCCCGGCCGTGATGCACATGCGCAGCGCGGGTAGCGTCGACTGCGATCTCTCCAGGTACTTGAGGACGGACTCGAGGTGCGAGGGGACCAGGTTGAGGCGCGTGATCCCGTGTCGGGCCAACGCCGCCACGAAGGCCGACGTGTCCTGCACGACCGGGCCCTCGATGAAGACCTGGGGCGTGCCGTTGAGCAACCCGGCGAAGAGCTCCTTCACGGCGGGCGCGAACGCGATGGTCGTCTTCTGCCCCACGATGTCGCCCGCCTCAAAGGGCCAGTTGGCTTCGATGCTGCCCAGCCAGTTGATGAGCTGCCGGTGCCGCACCCTGGCTCCCTTGGGAAGGCCGGTCGAGCCCGAGGTGTACATGATGTACGCCAGCGCGGATGGATCGGCAGGCGCCCGGGGAGCGGTGTCGGGGAACGCCGCGAGGGCATCCGCCTCGCCGTCCAGGGCCAAGCCGTGCGCGCGGTCGACCCGGAGCTTGTCCAGCGTGGCCAGCGTGCCGATGACAAGTTTCGGCGCGGCGTCGGCGGTGATCTGCCCCAGGTAGGACTCCGGATACGAGGGATCCAGGGGCACGTACGCGGCGCCGGCCTTCCAGATCGCCAGGTAGCTGGCCAGAACCGCCGCGCTCCGCTCGAGGCACACGCCCACCACGTCGCCGCGCCCGATGCCCTTGCCGGCCAGGGCGTGGGCCAGGCGGTTGGCTTGCCCGGCCAGCGCCCGGTAGGTCAGGGGACCGGAACGATCGATGCACGCGGTCTTCTCGGGCGTGCGCTGCACCTGCTCGTCGAAGCGCTCGACGAAGGTGGACTGGCGGGACGAGCCGGGCAGGCTTTGGTTGTGCTCGACGCAGAGCCGGTGGATCTCCGCCCGGCTGAGCATGGCCAACTCGCCCACCGTGCGGCTGTCATCCTCGAACATGGCTCGCAGCACCTGCTCGTGGTGAGCCAGCAGGCGCTCGACGGTGGGCTTGCGGTACAGGTCGGCCGCGTACACCGCCTCGACCTCCAGGCGGTCGCGGTTGCCAGTATAGGAGAGCTCCACTTCGCAGCGGGCCCGGGCGCTCCTCACGACGTTCGAATCGTCCCCCGTCGCCTCCGGCGCGTAGGGGCTGAACCGCACCCCGCCGGGCATGGCCTTATCCATGCGCGTGTGCGGAAAATTCTGATGGCGGACGATGAGCGGCACCAAGGCGGCGCCCTTCCCGCCCTGCGCGATGCCCAGCGACTGCAGGATGCGCTCGAAGGGCACGGCCTGATGCTCGAACCCGGCCACGGCTAGCTTGCGAACCTCGGCCATATATTCGCGCACGGACCAACGTTCATCGAGCCGGACGCGCAACGGCAGGATGTTGATGAAGAAGCCGATCAGCCCCTCCAACTCGGGAAGCGGACGCCCCGAGGTGGTCGTGCCGATGCACACGTCCTGCTTGCCCGTGTACCTGCCTGCGACCAACGACAGGCCGGCCAGCAGCGACATGAACAAGGTGGCGTTGTGCCTCTGCGAGAAGCGATCGAGCTCGGCGGAGAACTCGCTGCTATAGCGATGGACGAAGGTCGCGCTCTGCTCACCCGAGGTCGGGCGGCGAAGGTAGTCGGTCGGCAGCTCCAGCGCGCCCTCGTAATCGAGCAGGCTGTCGCGCCAATACGCGACGTGGTCGGAGATGTCCTGCTTGCGCTGCCAAGCCGCGAAGTCGCTGTACTGGATGGGCAGCGGCGGCACGTCGGGCTGGGTGTTCTCGCAGAAGGCTTGGTAGAACCTCTGCAGCTCGGCGAACAGGATGCCCTCGATGGACCAGCCATCGGCCACGATGTGGTGGACGTTGAGCAGCAGCACATGCCGGTCGGAGGCCAGGCGCAGCAGCCGCGCGATGACCACGGGGCCGGTCGCGAGGTTGAAGCGGTGCTCGGCGTTCTCCGCTACGTAGCGCGCGACCTCGTCGGGCCGCACCGAGAGCACGGGGAGCTCCAGCTTCTGCGGCGGGGAGGCCACCTGCGCCGGCGGCTTTCCCGGATCGGCGACGAAACGCGCGCGGAGATTCTCGTGGCGCTCGAGGATGGCGCTCAGGCTGCGGGCCAGCGCGGAGGGGTCGAGGGCGCCCTCGATGAGGAAGGCGACCGGGATGTTGTAGCTCGTGTCGTGGGGGTTCTTCTGATTGAGGATCCAGAGCCGCTCCTGGAACCAGGAGAGCGGGTTTCCTTCGCTGCCACGTCGAACCGCCGGGATGATTGTCTTGTGCGCCACGGCCGTGCCTTTCTGATTGCTGCTCGGAACGGTCCTGCGTCGGCCCCTACACGCCCACCACGCCGGCCTCGACCAGGTCCGTTGCCATCGTCCCACTGTAGTCGTTGTCGATCTTGAAGTAGTGACCGCGTGGCGCCCAGACCACGCTGTAGATGCACTTCTCTCCGCCCTTCATGAAGGTGGAGTCAGCCGCGCATTTGCCGATCAGCGGATCGAAGTGCGTCGGAATCTGCCGCCGGTTCTCACATACGATGGCGAAGCACACCCGTTCGGCGCGATCGGAGTCCCACGAGAACGAGTAGTAGAGCACGTGGGCGGGTCGGCACGCGTCGAGTGCCTCGGGCAGATCGGGTTGATACGCCAGATCCGCGAGGAGCGCGCGGTAGTCCCGCGGCGCTTCGGGGTGCTTGATCATGAAGTACAGGTTGGTCGTCCGGTGGACGAAGTCGAAGCCGAACAACCCGAAGGAATCGAGGCCGTGGCGTGCGAAATGGTCTCGCGTGTTCCGTGCGCCCCGGGGAAGGCTCGGTAGCGCCGATACCACATCCAGCGTCGAGCGGCTCACGTCGGGGGCCATCCAAATCTTGGAGAAGCCACTCCGCACATTGAGATCCACGCCGAATCCGAAGGCCCCACAGTGCTCTTTGGCCTCTTCGTAGAACGAATAGATGGGGTGGCCGTCGTTCTTGACGAAGCCCTTGGCCAAGGCCGTGGCCAGCGGATCGGGATCATGCTTGCGCAGCATGTCCAAGTATCTGACCGAGAGATCTCGTCTCTCTTTGGGCTTGGTCGTCGTGCGCATCGCCACGGGAGCGGACTGGAAGAACTCGGCGTAGGCCTCGATGACGGCCCGGGTCTTGGGCTCGTCGAAGGGCACCTCGGCGACCGCGCTCATGGTTCGAAGATCGGCCAGCAAGACCGGGAGATCCGCCTTCCGTTCGGGCCGGCTCGGGGACGCGTTCAGGTATTTGCCGTAATCGATGCCCAGCGAGGTGAGGTTGGCGACGACCTGGGAGTGGAACGCCTCAGGCGTGATCTCGAAGAAGCCCACGATGACGTCCGCTTCGGTGACGGTCTCAGCCGCGTTTCGGGCGGCACGGCTTTCCGCGCCCCGGCGCAGGGGCGATTCGACCAAACCCCGTTGCGGGGCAGGCACGCGGTCGACAACCCGTCGGTAGAGTGCCTCGGCAGAGGTGTCCCAGTTCATGCGGCGAGGTGCCTACCTCATCCGTGGCAACCGAGGCAAGACATGGCGGCCTTGACGGGCGGAAATCTCACAGCTCCGGGAAGATCACTGGGGAATTCGGCAGGCCCCACGGCTCCGGGCCATGCGGCATCCCGCTGCGCACGGCACGTGGAGAGTTGTTGGCAGCCCAGCGCAC
This sequence comes from Pseudomonadota bacterium, assembly GCA_023438785.1. Lineage (GTDB taxonomy): Bacteria > Myxococcota_A > Polyangia > Fen-1088 > Fen-1088 > Fen-1137. The sequence continues at coordinate 7,854 of JAEXQJ010000077.1, read as the reverse complement.
GGGTATTTTGCCGAGGTCGGGCCGAGCCCTTGCCGGGATGGAGATGATTCGTGATACGCAAGATTCGAGACAAGGTCGACACACAGGAAGTCCTCCGCGACCTGGAGAGCTATCGTCAGTTTGCCGTCGACGAGCTGGGCGCCAGCGACGCCAAGATCATCACGAGCGATCTGGTGGTGGTCGACGAGCGGGTGAGGATCAAGTGCAGCTATCCCAAGTGCATGTTCTATGGGACCAATGCGCATTGTCCGCCGCATGCCATGGACCTCGATGAGGTGCGCCAGATCGTCAGCAAATACCAATACGGCATCTTCACGCGCTTGGAGGTGCCCGCCCAGGAGTTCGCCGGTCCGGCCGTCGCCCGCAACAGCACGGCTGCCGGCCTGATGAAGACGCATCAGATCGTGACGAAGATCGAGAGCAAGGCCTTCTACGACGGCTACCACTTCGCGGTCGGTTTCGCCGGCGGGGCGTGCAAGCACCTGTTCTGTCCCACCCAACCGTGTAGTGCCCTGGTGCCGGGAGGCGCCTGCCGGCATCCATCCAAGGCCCGCGGCGCTATGGAGTGTGCCGGCATGGACGTATTCACCATGGCGAGTCGGGTGGGTTGGGATGTCTATCCCATCGGCGGCACGGCGTCCCCGTCGGAGATTCCATGCGCCGCGAGCTATGGCTTGGTGCTGATCTATTGATGGCGGCCGCGCGAGGCCGACGCGATCCGATGTAGAGTCGCCCCATGGTCCAGCGAATCGCGTTCACGATGTACCCGGTGGTCGATATGGCCCGTGCCCGCAAGTTCTACGAGGACGATCTCGGACTGACGGTCAGTGCCGACAACGCCTTCGGGCAATGGGTCGAGTACGAGCCGGGCGGGTGTTTCGTGCTGACGACCATGACGCCGGTGAAGCCCTCCATGGATTCAGGCGGAAGCGTCGCCTTCGCGGTGGACGACGTGGTCGCCCTCACGGAGCAGCTCAAGAAGAAGGGCATTACTGTCCTGCGCGAGGTCATGGAGACCCCGGCCTTTCTCCTGTCCGTGGTGGCGGATCCAGAGGGCAACGCCCTCACCTTGTGCCAGGCGAAGTAGCGCCGGCCGCCCGCGGCCGAACCGTCCCGCGCAGCCGACGTGTGCTATAGCGGGCGCATGCAACGCCTCGAGAATCGCAGAGTCGTCCTGACCGGCGCCTCGCGCGGCATCGGCTACGAGACGGTGAAGCTGTTCGCGGCCGAGGGGGCCGAGATCATCGGGGTCGCACGCGACGCCGAGAGGCTCAAGGCGCTCGAGGTCGCCTACCCGGTGTTTCGCGGGCTCGCCGGCGACATCACCGACAAGGGCCTGGGCGAGCGCGTGGCCCGGGCGGCGGCGGCGCGCTGGGGCGCCTTCGACCTGCTCGTCAACAACGCCGCCATGCAGTCCTATAACCAGGGCTTTCACGACGAGCCACTCGATATGCTCGAGAAGAACCTGGTCACCAACGTGCTTTCCGCCCATTGGCTCACGCACGCGCTTCTGCCCCTTCTGGAGAAGGGACGCGAGCCGCGCATCATCAACGTGAGCTCGGGCGCCGGGAAACTCGACGTCCTGCGGGCGGACGCCACGATGCCCGCCTACCGCCTGAGCAAGTTCGCACTGAACGGCCTGACCATCCTCTATGCCGGCGATCTCAAGGGACGCGTCGCCGTGAACGCGCTCGATCCGGGGTGGCTCAAGACCGATCTGGGCGGCCCCAACGCGCCCGGCGAGCCGCCGGACGGAGCGGTGCGGATCCTGGAGCTTGCGACTAAGCCCTTCGACGTCACCGGCCGATTTTGGTACGGCGCCGAGGAGATCGCCTTCTAGTCCTCGCGCCGAGACGCACCGAGCCCATGGCGGACACGCGTCAGCAGTTCCCGATGAGGTCCGGCGATTCGACCGTCGTGGCCCGTCATGCTCACCACCGCTGTGGGGATTTCGGGACGATGAACTGAGGCAAGCGGGCCACACGCTCGGCCGCGTCGGCGGGCGCATCCGGGGGCAGCGGCACCTCGGCGCGCCACAGGCGTCGCAGCCAGCTCTGGTCGAGAGGCCGGCGCACATCGCGCGGGTCGCGCGCAGCCGCGCTGGTCTCCGCCTTGGTGCCGATGCTGTCGCCCACGCCCACGTACCAGCCGGCGAGCAACAGGGCGACTCGTGTGGCAGTCGAGGCGCTGTACGTGAAGAGCGTGGCGCGGGGGCTGGCCCGTCGGTGCATGGCCGCGAAGGCGGCCACGGTCCACAGGGCGGGGTTGTTCTTCGGCGAAAAGGGATCCCAGAAGACGATGTCCGCCTGCTCGGGCTCGCGGGCCAGACCATCGAGCACGTCACATTGATGCAGGCGCCATGAGGAGCGCGCGGTTTCGTGATGGCCCACGTGGAGAATGGCCCGCACCGCCTCGGCCGCGGCACCGGTCATGGCGAACGCCTCGCCATGGGCCAGGGCCAGCGCCAGCGCGCCCATGTCACGCTCGAAGCTCACCAACTCCAGGCGCGCGGCGGACGGGGGTGCGCATTCGGATTGGCGCCAGGCGCACAGGGCGTTCGAGCCGGCGCCCAAACCCACGTCGAAGAGCACCAACTTGCGCAGCCCCGCCTCGCCCAGTCGCTCGGCCAGGGCCGACTGCCGCACGTAGAGCTGCTCGGCCTCGACCAGCGGACCCACGCCTGGGTGCATGACCTCGCCCTCGGCCAGGCTGCGCACGGCCAAGGCGCCGCCGCGGGTCCGCACCACCTCGTGCGTTGCGCTCACCATTCAGTCCTCGTGTTCATCTCGGCGAGCCCGCGCGTGCTCGCGGCAGTCCATCTCGGCCAGTCGGGCCCGCGCGAAGGCCGCGTATGTGCCCGCCTCGATGGCCTGGCCGGCCTCCTGCATCAGGCGTACGTAGTAGTGCAGATTGTGCAGAGACAGCAGGCGGGGGCCCAGGGGCTCGCTGGACTTCATCAGGTGATGCAGGTAGGCGCGCGTGAAACCCCGGCAGGTGGAGCAAGCGCAGCGCGCGTCGAGCGTTTCGTCGGCGTCGCGGTGAGCGCTGCGCGTGAGCCGCACACGCCCCGTCGAGGTGAAGGCAATCCCCTGCCAGGCCAGGCGCGTGGGGAGCACGCAGTCGAACATGTCCACGCCGTGCCCGATGGCCACCAGCAGATCGGGCGGCGTACCCACGCCCATCAGATAGCGTGGTCGCTCCCGCGGCAGCAGCTCGGTCACGAAGGCCGTCATGTCCTCGCGCTGGGCGCGTGTGTCGCCCACGGCCAGGCCACCGATCGCGAAGCCGTCGAAGGCGTGTTGGGTCAGGAAGGCGGCCGACTCTCGGCGCAACTCGCCCATCAGCCCGCCCTGCACGATGGCGAAGAGGGCCTGCTCGGGGTTGCGGCGCGCGGCCAGGCTGCGCAGCGCCCAGCGGTGTGTGCGTTCCATGGCCCGGCGGAGCGTCGCGGGGTCCATGGTCGAGTCGGTGCACTCGTCGAGCACCATCATGATGTCGGACCCGATGGCGGTCTGCATGTCGATGGAGCCCTCGGGCGACAGCAGGTGAGCGCGGCCGTCGATGTAGCTGGCGAAGCAGGCCCCCTCCTCGGACATGGTGCGCGCGGCGGGCAGGGAGAAGATCTGGTAGCCGCCCGAGTCGGTGAGCACGGGTCCGGGCCAGCGCATGAACGGGTGAATGCCGCCCACGCGACGGAAGAGCTCGGGTCCGGGACGCAGGAGCAGGTGATAGGTGTTGGCCAGGATGATGGAAGCCTGCACCTGGCCCAGATCATCGGGCCCCAGGCCGGTCACCGAGGCGCGCGTGCCCACGGGCATGAACACCGGCGTGCGCACGGAGCCATGCGGGGTGACCAGCAGACCGCGCCGAGCCCGCGAGCCCGGGTCGAACGCGGTCAGGGTGAAACCGAATGGCATGCGCCACCGTAGCAGGCCGAACCGCGCTTGGCACGGGCACCGGGCGCACCGAAAGCCCGCCGGCTCCGTGATAGATGCTGTGCGTGCCCCCGATCGTGCCGGCAAGTCAGTTAACGAGCGCAACCGTCCTGGTCACCGGGGCCGCCGGCGCGCGCCAGCCAGGGCTTCGGTGCCCTCGAAATCGAACGTAACCTGCCGCCCTCGTGGCGCTGACTCAGCCCTCAGCCCATCGGCTCAAGGTCTGACCAATACGATCGAGGTAGTCGTGGTTACGCACGATCTCCTGATAGCCCGGGACCGCCCCGACCCAGGTGCCCAGCCGAAGGTTCGGCGCTTCCGTCAGGTACATGGTGGCGAGGCCCATCAGCGCGGGGCCATCCATCCCCGCGGTGGTGACCCCGAGTTGTCCGACCAGGCCGTGCGCCGCCTTCAGGTGCTCGAAGACCTGGAGCTGCGCGCGCCGCATGTGAGCGTCCTGAAACAGGGGCTCTTTCCAGAATAGCGTGGCGTCGACGGCGTCCGCGGGGACTGGGCCGTCGCGGACCGCATCACCGATGAGGATGGGCGTGAGTCCGGCGGCAAGCGTGCGACGGGTAAGCTCCACCAGCTCAGCGTGGCTCGTGTTGCGCGACGGATGGTGCGCGCCGTGGCGGATCCACACGAGGACCTTGCGTCTGTCGGGTGCGCCGGCTAGTCGCGCGTCGGCCCAATCGATGATGGCCCGCGGAATCGGGGCCGTGCCCAAAAACGCGCTTTGCAACCTGCGCTGTGCGGACAGCGGGTCCGCGCGAAAGGCGCGGGCAACGATCTCGGGGAGGTGCTTGTTGGCACGCGGGCGCGAGCGGTAGGGCCGCAAGCAAGGGCTCAGCCCGGCATCGCGAAGGAATTGCTCCGCCTGCAAGGTCTGAGGCTTGCCAGGCTCGATCTGAATCCTGACGTCCGCCAGGATGGCCGCCGCGGCCAGGTACCAGCCTTCGCCGAACGAGAAACCAGGGTCGGCGTGGAAGGTGTAGGCGTGGTTCCGCTCGTCGACGATCCGACGCGCATCGCGGGCTGCCCCTTCTGCAAGCCGCGCAACCTTCCACGCGGCGGGTTTGTCCAACGTGATCGCCACGCGGGTCGCCGCGCCCGCGGCCGCTTCCGCAACCGCGACGATCTCCTCCACGCGTTGCCAACCGTCCTCGCAATCGTCGCGCGTCGGGGCGCGTTGAGCGCCCAGCGAGAGCTGACCCGCCCCGTGGCGGGCGTCGAGCGCGCGAGCCGCGTGGGCCCGCACCAACGTGAGGCGCGCATCCGCAGTGGTTTCTGGATCCGCGTCGTCACTTTCGGCGGCGGCACACGCCAGATCGATGGCCCGGGCGAGATAGCGCCGGTGCTCCTCGCGCCTGCCCGTCAGCGCGGCTGCTTGGGCCTCGTCGAACAGGGCTGCGGCCTCGCGCTCCAGGGTGCGCGCATCGAGAGTCGCCGTCAGGGCAGGCATGGAGTCGGCGACTGTCTACCTTCTCGAAACCGCGCGGTCGAGCCCGCCCCTTCGCGCCCGCGGAGACAGGCGGACGTGTGCCCGGAATGGCACTGTGGCTTGCTCTTTTTGACGAAGGTCAACCGGACTCCTCTCGTGGATTCGTCGCGCGGACGATATGAAGCTCGTCTCATGAAGACGCATATCGTAGCCACACTGCTCGCTGGCCTGTTGCCTGCTGCCTGCGGCGGCAGCTCCATCGATGGCCCTCCGCCCGACGTGTCGCTGCAGGCGTCGGCGCGGGAAGGCAAGGCGCCGCTCCAGGTGACGCTCTCGATCAATTGTGCCGAGACGTCCGAATACACGATCGATCGCTTCGAATGGGATTGTGAGGGCGATGGCGTCGTGGACCTCACGACCCGGCCCTTGGGTAGCGGTGCGGTCACGCCAACCACGCTCGCCAGCCACTCCTGCGAGTATGTAAGCGCGGGCGAGTATTCCCCCAAGGGCCAGGTGGTGTTCAAACAGAACGACGCCATCTCCTGGGCCCATCTCCCCACCGCCAAGCTCAGCTCGGGCGACTTCAGTTCGAAGATCGTCGTCTCCCCCTGAGTGAACCCGCGAGGCGGCAGGAACACACGCCTGCTAACCTCAACATGATGGAAGGGGGGGAGCCTGTGCTGCGGGTTTCAGATCTCGAGGTGGCACTCGACGGAGAGACGGTGCTGGCCAACCTGGCCTTCGTCGTGCGCCAGGGCGAGATCCTGACCATCTTGGGCCCGAACGGCGCCGGAAAGACCGTGCTTCTGCGCACGCTCCTCGGGCTCGTGCGGCACGCGGGAGCGGTCAAGTGGCGGCCGGGAACACGCATCGGCTACGTCCCGCAGCGGCTTCCCTACATCAAGAACATCCCCCTGTCGGTCGCGGACTTCTTTGCGCTGAAGCGGGGCATCCAGGTGGATGCGGATCAAATGCTCCGCACCGTCGGGCTCGGCCGCGAGCTGAGAGAGAGGAGAATCGGCGACCTGTCGTCAGGACAGTTCCAGCGCGTTCTCATCGCGTGGGCGCTGGCCGGAGACCCGGATGTGCTGCTCTTCGACGAGCCCACCACGGGCGTCGACCTCCGCGGCGAGGAGACCGTTTACGGCCTGCTGGCGCGGCTGCACCGCGAGCGGGAGCTCACCATGCTGCTCGTGACACATGATCTGGCGGTCGTGCACAGGCTGTCGAACACGGTGCTGTGCTTGAACAAGCAGCCCATCTGTCACGGGCCACCCATGGCGGCCCTGACGGCCGAGAATCTCCAGCGGCTGTTCGGTGTCGAGGTCAAGTTCTACGAGCATAAGCGCGAGCCATGAAGAGCATTCTTCCCAGCCTGGTCTCGGGAACCTTCATCGGCGGCGCCGCTGCCTACCTTGGTTCCTTGATGTTAAGCCGCCGGATGGCCCTGGTGGCCGGTCCGCTCGGCCATTTGACCCTGCCCGGGATTGCGCTCTCGTTTCTTTGGGGCTTCGACGTCTCGCTCGGGGCCTTTCCCTTCGTGATCCTGGGCGTGGTCACCATCTGGCTGCTCGAGATGAAGACGAAGTTGCCCATGGAGGCCCTGACGGCGCTCGTCTTCGCCTCCGGGGTCGCCATCGCGTTTCTGTTCCTCCCCATCGAGCAGGCCGAGGCCGCACTCGTCGGAGACATCTCGCAGGCGGGCGTGGGTGACACCGTCTTCTCGGTCACCGCGTCCGTCGCCGTCATCCTCGCGGTGAAGGCAAGCTATTCCGCACTCGTTCTCGCCAACATCTCACAAGAGCTCGCTGCCGCCGAGGGCGTCAGCGTCAGGCGCACAAATTTCGTCTACTTGCTCCTGATTGCCGTCATCGTGGCGCTCGGCGTGAAGATGGTGGGCGGTCTTCTGACCGCGGCGCTCGTGGCGATTCCTCCGGCCGCCGCAAGAAACGTGGCCCGCAATCTGCGGCAGTACGCGTTCGGCGCGACTGCCATTGGCGTTGTGTCTGCGGTGCTCGGGGTCGTTTTGTCCCGGCACACCGGTTTTCCGGCAGGGCCGCTGATTGTTCTGACGAGCGCCGCGATCTTCCTCGTCACACTCCCGTTCGCCAGGTGACGGCACCGGCCTGTGCGGGCGCTCACCCGGGCCGATGAGACGGCCCATCTTCGGGCTTCGTTGGGGCTTCGTTGGGGCTTCGTTCTCGGCCTCTCCGGGCCTCGCCTGGTGCTGGCCGGCGTGCCGGGCGAGCTTCGCGCGTGCTAACGTTGACTGGCCGTGAAGTACAGGTTCGCCGCCCGTTGTCGTCCCACGTTTGCCACTTTGGTGTCCTCGGCGTGCCTCTTGGCCGCCTGCTCCGGCGGCTCAGGGGGCAACACGCCGCCCTCAAGCAGCGGCGGTACGGGTGGACCGACAAGCCACGCGGGTGCGGGCGGCTCCGGCGGTGTGCCGGGTGCGGGCGGCTCCGGCGGTGTGCCGGG
>JAEXQJ010000059.1 GCA_023438785.1 Pseudomonadota bacterium | reverse complement strand
GCCGTCGGCTCTGTCCTGGTCCACCTGCGCCTTGACCGCCTCGGAGTCCTTGTCGGCGCGCCAGCGGGTCACGTCCAACCCGGCCTGCTTGGCGATTTGCTCAAGCAAAGCGGGAGTGAGGAAGTCCGCTTTGTCCCAGACCTTATCGTTGAAGGGCCAGAACTTACCCTGCTTCTGCGCGGCCACGGCGCCTTCGGCAGCCAGGCGCGAGTTGGTGTGGGAGGAGAGCGGGTAGTGCTTGAAGTAGACCTTCACGTCATTCGGATAGGCCTCGACGAGCTCACGCAGCATGGTCTGCGCGGTCCTGCAGTGTGGGCATTCGTAGTCCACGAACTCGACCACCGCGACGCGCGCGGCGGGGCTGCCTTTGAGGGGCGCACGGCTGACATCGACGGCGTACTTTTGGCCGTCCCTGAAGCGCTTGTAGAGTTCTTCGCCGATTTCGGAGTCTGTGTATCCTGAATTGACGAGATTCGCCACGTAGCGGATAGCGTAGAAGGACTTCTTGCAGCTTGCATCGTGCTTGACCGAGTAGATGAGGCTGTGGCCCTTGCCACAGGCCGATGCCTCTCGGTTCACGACCCGGAAGAACACCCTGCGCCCGAAGTCGTCGAGTTTGCTCACGTCGATCCCCGCCGGAGGGGTCTCATCCACGTCGCCGCCCGACGGCCCCGCCTTGGCCGAGGCAGCCCCCGTCGCCTGGGGAGCGGCCAGGGCGGATTGGATCTCGGGCTTGTTCTTCGAACAGCTACAAGCCGCGACGAACAGCGTCGCCGTCACCAGCCTTCGTTTCCAGCACAAGAGCCTCATCGGGGCGAAGATTAGGAATGGGCGCCGCGCAAGTCAAACCGGTCCGCGAGATTGACCTGGGCTCTGGTGCCAGACAGTATTGGGGTACCAGCACACCTGGCTATCCCCCATGTCGGACTACGTGGCTGCACTCCTGGCAATTCTGGGCGGGCTCGGCTTGGCCGGCGCCTTCTCCGTCCTGGCGCGCCTCTTCGGCGAATCCCGGCCCACCAAGGCCAAGCAGATCACCTACGAAGCGGGCTCTGAGCCGGTCGGCAACCCGCGGGCGCGCATGCCGGTGCGATTCTATCCCGTGGCTATCCTGTTTCTGGTCTTCGACATCGAGGTCGCGTTCCTCTACCCGTGGGCGCTCAACTACGGGGCGCTGTCGTGCAGAGCCCCGCTCGTCGACGGCGTGTGCCGTGCCGGCCTTTCAGGCTTCGGGCTGGCGTGCCTCTTGGCCTTCGTGGGCGTGCTGGTGGTGGCGCTGGCCTATGTCTGGCGCAAGCGCGCCATCGGCTGGGAGTAGCCATGTCCATCACGTTCCACACCTCGAAGCTGGCCGATGCCCTGAACTGGGCACGCAAGTACTCCCTGTTCCAGTACCCGTTCGTGACCGCCTGCTGCGGCATGGAGTTCATGGCCACCTGGGGGCCCAAGTACGACATCGCGCGTTTTGGAGCGGAGTTCCCGCGCTTTTCGCCGCGCCAGGCGGACCTCCTGATCGTGGTGGGTACCATCACCGAGCGACAGGGGCCCGTCCTGCGCCGGATCTACGACCAGATGTGCGAGCCCAAGTGGGTGATTGCCTTCGGCGTGTGTGCCTCCACGGGCGGCTTCTATCAGAACTACACCGCCATGCCCGGCGCGGACCAGGTCATCCCCGTCGACGTGTACATCCCGGGCTGTCCACCTCGCCCGGAGCAGATGCTCGATGCCCTGGTCCTCCTCCAGGAGCGTATCCAGCGGGGGGAGGGGCATAGTCAGAAGGTTTTGCGTGCCGAAGGGCAGCCGACCGCGGGAAGGGAAGGCTGAGCGGTGGCCAAGCTGGTTCTCGAGCGACTGGGCGCGCACTTCGCGCAAGGCGAGATCCTGGGCATGGGCTCGCAGCACGGCAACGAATGGGCTCGCGTGGCTCCCGCGCACTGGCGCGCGGTGGTTCAGTTCCTGCGCGATGATCCGGCGTGTTCGCTGGACATGTTCATCGACCTGACCTGCGTGGACCGATTGGGATTCCCCGGTGCCGCCGGGCAACCGCGCTTCGACGTGGTCGTGCACCTGTACTCGGTCGGCAAGAAACATCGTGTGCGTTTGCTGGCCGGGGTACCGGAGACGAATCCGGAGATCGACAGTCTGGTTTCGCTGTGGCCGGGGGCCAATTGGTTCGAGCGTGAGGCGTACGACCTGTACGGCGTGCGCTTCACCGGGCATCCCGACCTGCGCCGAATCTTGATGTACCCGGAATTCGTCGGGCACCCCTTGCGCAAGGATTACCCCAAGGAGAAGCGGCAGCCCCTGGTGCGGCGGCTGCCGGGTAGCGTGGACTGATGACTCAGGAACGAAATCCGTCATGCCGGCAACTGGTCATGGGCCTGCGCGAGGCGGGCGACATGGTCGAGCTTCCGGGCGAGTCCATGCCCCTCAACATGGGGCCCTCCCACCCAGCCATGCACGGTACCGTGCGCATGGTGCTGCAGGTCGAGGGTGAGAAGATCTCGTCGGCCGAGGTGCAGGTGGGTTACTTGCACCGGGGCTTCGAGAAAGAGGCCGAGCACGCCACCTGGACGCAGATCTTCCCGTACACGGACCGCCTCAACTACGTCTCGCCCATGCTCAACAACGTGGGCTACGCCCTGGCCGTCGAGAAGCTGCTCGACGTGCACGGACGCGTGCCCGAGCGGGCCCAGTACATCCGGGTCATCGTGGGCGAGATGTCGCGCATCACGGACCACCTGACGTGCCTGGCGGCCAGCGCGATGGAGCTGGGCGGGTTCACCGTGTTCTTCTATCTCATCAAGGTACGCGAGTGGCTCTGGGAGCTTCTGGAGGAGGTCTCGGGGGCTCGTCTGACCCACAGCTACGTGCGCATCGGCGGTGTCTGCAAGGACCTGCCCGAGGGTTTCGCGGCGAAGCTGCGCGACGTCCTGGGCCGCGGGCGGCAGGCCTTGGCGGATGCGGACAAGTTACTGACCTGCAACCGCATCTTTCGCGATCGCATGGACGGCATCTGCGTGATGACTCGGCAGGATGCGCTGGACTGGGGCCTGACCGGCCCGGTGGGGCGTTCGACAGGCCTGGCCTACGACGTGCGCAAGGACCACCCCTACCTGGTCTACGACCGCTTCGACTTCGAGGTGCCCGTGGGCAGCCACGGCGACAACTTCGACCGTTACATGGTTCGTCTGGAAGAGATTCGGCAGTCCATGCGCATCCTCGAACAGGCGATGCACAAGCTGCCGGACGGGCCTTTTATGCTCGACGATCCCCGGGTGGCATTGCCGCCCAAGGCGGAGACGTACAACACCATCGAGGGCATGATCGCCCATTTCAAGCTCATCATGGGCGGCATCGAAGTGCCGGCCGGCGAGGTGTACTCGTTCACCGAAGCGGGCAACGGCGAGCTGGGCTTTTACCTGGTCTCCGACGGCACCGGGCGACCCTGGAAGTGTCGCGTGCGGCCGCCGTGCTTCGCGAACACCGCCATCCTGAACAAGTTGCTGCCAGGTCTGTTCATCGCCGACGTGGTTCCCAGCTTCGGCATGATCAACATGATCGGCGGGGAGTGCGACCGCTAATGGCTGCTGAGCTTGTGAGCGTCACCATCGACGGTCAGACGCGCCAGTTCCCCAAGGGGACCATCCTCCTCGATGCCTGCCGACAGATGGGGGCCAAGGTGCCGTTTTTCTGCTGGCACCCGGGCCTGTCTTCACCCGCCGTTTGTCGCCAGTGCCTGGTAGAGGTCAAGGGCGCGCCCAAGCTGGTCCCCTCGTGCTACACGCCGGTAGCCGACAAGATGGAGGTGCTCACGAGCTCGGCCAGGGCGGTGGACGCCCGCCGCCAGATGCTTGAGTTCACGCTGCTCAACCACCCCATCGACTGCCCCGTGTGCGACAAGGCCGGCGAGTGCTCGCTGCAGAAGCACTACTTCGACCACGACGCCCGCTATGCGCGCAACGACGGCATCAAGGTGCGCAAGGCCAAGGTGGTGGACGTGGGCCCGCACATCGTGCTGGACCAAGAGCGCTGCATCCTGTGCACCCGCTGCATCCGCGTGTGCAACGAGGTGGCGCATCAGCCCGACCTGACCATGGCCATGCGCGGGGATCATCAGGTGCTGACCACGGCGCCCGGGCGAAAGCTCGACAACCCGTATTCACTCAACACGGTCGATGTGTGCCCGGTGGGCGCGCTGACCTCGAAGGACTTTCGCTTCTCCATGCGCGCCTGGGAGCTGTGGGCCACGCCTTCCATCTGCCCGGGCTGCGCCACCGGGTGCAACATCGAGGTGCACGCCTCCAGGGGGCGGATCGCGCGCCTGGTGCCCAGGCCCAATCCCGAGGTGAACCGCTACTGGATGTGCGACGAGGGGCGCTTCACGTACAAGGCCGTGCACGCCGAGCGCCTGCTGGCCCCCGCGCTGCGGGGCAGCCTGGTTGATTGGCCACGGGCCTTGTCCGAGGCGGTGGGGCTGCTGAAGACCGAGAGCCCACAGAAGATGGGCGTGGTCTTTTCGGCGCAGGCCTGCAACGAGGACATCTTCGCCGTGGCCCGGCTGTGCGCGGCCCTCAAGGTCGAACGCGCCTATGTGGTCGGCGCGGCCGAGGGCTGGTCCGACCAGATCCTGGTGAGCGCGGACAAGAACCCCAACACGGCGGGCGTGCACAGCGTGGCGGGCGCGGAGCTGCGTTCGCGGGCCGAGTTGGACAAGGACGTGGCCGCTGGGGTCGTGTCCACGGTCCTCGTGTTGGGCGACGGCGAGGTCAGGGGCGCGCGCTCGGTCGTGCTGGCCTGGCACGGCGTTCCCGGCGCCCAGGTTGCGCTGCCACTGGCCGCGTGGGCCGAGATCGACGGCACGGTCACCAATCGTCAGGGCCGCGTTCAACGCCTGCACGCCGCCGTTCCCGCCGCGGGTCAGGCGGAGCCCGGCTGGCAGATCGCGACCCGTCTGGCGCAGGCCTTGGGCTTGGGCCTGGAGGACCTGACTTCGGCCGAGCAGGTCTTCCGGCTGGCGCGCGCCCACATCGCCGGCATGAAGGATGCCGAGTGGGGCCGCACGCAGATCCCGGTTCAACTCCGCTTCGCCAACTCGAGGGGCTAAACATGTCGATGTGGTCATACGGCCAGCCCTGGTTCAACGCCCTCGCGGCAGCGGCCAAGCTGCTGTTCCTGTTCCTGGGCTTCGCCATGCCGCTGGCTAGCCTGCTCACGTGGCTGGAGCGGCGGCAGTCCGCCATGATGCAGGACCGCCTGGGGCCGAACCGCGCCAGCATCGGGGGCTTTCGGGCCTGGGGCATCCTGCACTTCGTCGCCGATGCGCTGAAGATGATGTTCAAGGAGGACTTCATTCCTCCCAAGGCGCACAAGTCTCTGTTTGCCCTGGCCCCCATCCTGGCCTTGGCACCGGCCCTCATCGTGATGGCCATCATCCCGTTCGGGGCGCCGCTGTGTTGGGGCGAGTGGCACAAGGCGGGCGTGTGCCGCCAGCCGGTCGACCTGCAGGTCCTTCGGCTGGATTCGGGGGTGCTGTTCTACTTCGCGTTCGCCTCGCTGTCGGTTTACGGCGCCACGCTGGCCGGATGGGCGTCACACAACAAGTGGGCGATGATGGGCGGCCTGCGCGCGGCCTCGCAGATGATCTCCTACGAGGTCACCATGGGCTTGGCCGTACTGGCCATGTTCCTGTCCTACGGCACCCTGGAGCCAGGGGGCATGGTGACCCAGCAAGGCGCTTGGCCTTGGCAGTGGGGACTGTTTCAGGGCGTGCCCCATTTCGTTTCCTTCATTCTCTTCCTGACGGCAGCCATGGCGGAAACCAAGCGCACGCCCTTCGACATCCCCGAGGGTGAGTCGGAGATCGTGGGTTATTTCGTCGAGTACTCGGGCTTGCGCTTCGGCATGTTCTACCTGGGCGAGTTCTTGGAGGTGATTGGCTCCTCCGCGCTCCTGGTCACCGTCTTTTTGGGGGGCTGGCAGATCCCGGCGCTGGCCTTGCCGAATTGGGCCGTCGTGTTGCTCTCGATGGCCGTGTGGGGCGCCAAGGTCTTCGCGCTGTGCTTCGTTCAGTTGCTCGTGCGTTGGACCTTGCCGCGCTTCCGCGCCGACCAACTCATGCGCCTCGGTTGGCAGCGCCTGCTGCCGTTCTCTCTCGCCAACCTGGTCCTGGCGGCCGGCTGGCACCTGTGGGTGCGTTGACATGACGGTTTCAGTCAAGACGGTCGAGCGGCCCGGGGGATGGAAGCGGAACAGCTACTTGTGGGCGGCGGTGCAGGGCGTGGTGGTGACCTTCCGCCACTTCCTCGGCAACTTCGCGGGCAACCTCATCGGCCGCCGCGGTCGCACCCAGATCGTGACGCTGGCCTACCCCGAGGAGAAGCGGCCCTATCCGGCTCGCCACCGTGGCCTGCACCGGTTGATGAAGCGGCCCGACGGCCAGGTTCGGTGCGTGGCGTGCATGATGTGTCCAACGGTGTGCCCCGCCCACTGCATCACGATCATCCCGGAGGAATCGCCCGATCCCAAGGTGGAGAAGCGGCCCCGAGTCTTCGAAATCGACGAGCTTCGCTGCGTGGTGTGCGGCCTGTGCGTGGAGGCCTGCCCGTGCGACGCCATCCGCATGGATACGCTCGTGCACGCCCCGCCGACCCTCCAGCGCGGTCAAGCCATCATGGACCGCGAGAGTCTGCTCTCTCGTGGGGAGATCTCCTCGGCGGCGCAGGGAGGCGCCGGGCCGTTCTGGCGCGACAAGAAGGAGCCCTAACGGACGCTCAGCCTCTGTCTAGGCGGCCGACTGGTGCTTGACCGTCGTCCCGGCGGCGCCCATGATCAGCGGTGAACCTTCTGCGCGGTTCGACACCCGGACGAGATTTTTTTCCCTACAAATTGCACCCTGGGAGCTGCCTCTGGCCGATGGAATGAGCACGCCCGCTAGAGTCGGGAAGCCCGATGCGGTCAAATTCAGCGGTTCCCCCCTTACGAAAGTAGGGGTGAAACTCCTCCGAACGGCCGATTTGCGGAAGGTTCACTTTCTTTTCGCGCTCAGTACGCGAAGCGCCGCACCGACACGTTCATCACGAGCCCCAGCGCCAGCATGACGGTGAGCAGGCTGGAGCCGCCGTAGCTGATGAGGGGCAGGGTGACGCCGACCACGGGGAGAAGCCCCGTGACCATGCCGATATTCACCGTGACCTGCCAGAACAGCATGGAGGCCACGCCCACGCACACGGTGAGCCCGAAGCGGTCCCGTGCCTCGCGGCCGACCTTGAGCACCCAGAGCACCAGGCACGCGTACACGATCAGCACCAAGGCGCAGCCCAGAAAGCCGCGCTCCTCCGCCCACACGGCGAAGGGAAAGTCCGTCCACAGCGCGGGCAGTGAGCGCAGGCGAATCTGCGTCCCCTGCATGAAGCCCTTGCCGATGAAGCGCCCCGAGCCCACCGCATTCATGGCCTGCTGAGGCTGCCACGCGGTGGCCGGGTCCAGGGCCGGGTTGATGAAGGCCAGCACGCGGCTGCGCTGGTAGTCGTGCAGGGCGTACTCCCAGAGCGGCGCCGCCGCGAGTGCCGCCACCAGGAGCATGCCGCCCATGGTCTTGAGGCGCAGGCGCGCCGTCAGCATGACCGTGGCGAAGATGAGGACGATCATGAGCGCGGTTCCCAAGTCGGGCTGCCAGGCGATGAGCAGGAAGGGCAGGCCGGCCAGCCCCATGGGCACGAGGATGTGGCGAAGGGTGCGTCCATCGAGGGCGGGCGTCTCGTGGATGTACTTGGCCAGGGCGATGATGGTCAGCACCTTCATCAGCTCCGAGGGCTGCAGGTGCAACGCGCCGAGATCGAACCAGCGGCGGGCGCCGCCCACGATCTTGCCCTTGATGAGCACGGCCATGAGCAGCGCGATCCCGAGTCCGTACAGCACATAGCCCAGCCGGGCGATGAGGCGGTAATCGAAGCTGGCCACGGCCAAGAAGACCAGGCTGCCCAGGGCCAGCCACGAGAGCTGCTGGGCGAAGAGGTGAAACTGCCGCTCGCGCACGGCGCTCCAAAGGTTGAGCAGACCGAGACCCACACACACCAACGCGCAGATGGTGAGCGTCCAGTCGAAGCGGAAGCGGAGCTTGCGCCACGAAACGACCTTGGGCATCACTCGTCCTTTCGGGCTGCCGCGGGGCGAGCGGGCGCGGGCTTGGCGCGGCCTTGTCCTTCGAACGGTTCGTGCACATGGAGCGTGGGGACGGCGTCTTCGCGAGCGCTGTGGCCTTTGTGTCCGGGCCGGGGAGCGAGCTTCTCTTCGTTGGGGGCCACGGCGTCGAAGTAGCTTTCCACGATCTCCATGGCCACGGGCGCGGCGACCGCACCGCCGTGACCGCCGTGCTCGACCAGGACGGCGAAGGCGATGCGCGGCTTGTTGGCGGGGGCGAATCCGGCGAACCAGGCGTGGTCCACGCGTTCGTAGGGCAGGGGCGGATCGTCCTTGCCCACCCGTCCACCGCGCCACACCTGGGCGGTGCCTGTCTTGCCCGCCACCTCGATGCGGCGCGAGCGCGCCTTGTAGGCCGTCCCCTTGGGGTCGTGGACCACGCCATCGAGGCCGCTGCGGATGATGGCGAGCGACTCGGGGGAAACCGAAAGGTCGCGTCGTACGCGCGGCGGGAACTCCTCGATGACCTGCCCGGTCGGGGATTCGACCCGCTCGGCGATTTGCGGTAGCCACAGCTTTCCGCCGCTGGCGATGGCCGCGTACACCAGCGCCATCTGCAGCACCGTGGCGCGTGTGGCGCCTTCGCCGATGGCCGTGTTGAGCGCGTGGCCAATCACGAAGCCCTCGCGGTTCTTATCCGCGGCGGCCTGGGCACGGTGCCACTCCTCCGTGGGCACCAGACCGGCCTGTTCGTTGTTGAGGCCCAGGCCGGAAGGGGCGCCCAGACCGAACTCGGTGGCGAACTTGGCCAGGCGGTTCATCATGCCCGGGCGGCCACCCAACTCGTAGAAGAACACGTTGCAGCTCTGCACGATGGCATCGTGCAGGTTCACCGTCTTGTGCTGCTTGGTGCAGCGGAAGCGCCGCCGGCCGATCTGCACGTAGCCGTTGCACTTCACCTTGTCCTCGGGCGTGATCAGCTTCTCTTCCAGAGCGGCCAGCGCCGTGATGACCTTGAACGTGGAGCCGGGGTTGTAGGTGTCGGAGAGGGCCTTGTCGCGGAAGGGGCGCAGGCGATCGCTAAGGATGCGCGTCACGCTTTCGGGCGAGATACCCCGGGACATGAGATTGGGGTCGAAGCTGGGCCGCGAGGCGATAGCCAGGATGCGGCCCGTCTCCACCTCCAGCACCACGGCCGCGGCGGCACGCGCCCCGCGCAGCGCCCGCTCCACGGCGCGCTGAAGATCGATGTCCAACGTCAGAACCAGGTTGTTGCCCGGCACGGGCGTCTGCATGACCGGGCCTTCGACCAAATCGGAGATGCGCACGTCCGTCCGCCGCAGACCGCGGCGGTTGACGACCATCTTCTCGAATCCCTTCTTGCCTCGCAGATAGGGTTCCCACTGGCGTTCGCACCCGGTGCGCCCCACGTAGTCGCCCGACTGGTAACCCTCGTCCTTGCGCGTGCGGAGCTCATCGGCCGTGACCTCGTTCATGTAGCCGATGGCGTGGGCGGCTATGGCTCCATTGGGATAGTAGCGGCGCTGCACGGCCACCACCTTGATGCCCGGCTTGTCGAGGTCCGTCTCGAGCTGCGCCATGGCGTCGCGGTTGATGTCCTCGGCCACCACCCGCACCCGGTCCTTGCCCTGGTGGGCTTCCTCCTGAATATCTTCCCAACTGGGCAGCCGCTCCGTGTCGGGCCCCAGGATCTCACGCAGGCGATCGTAGGCCCCGCGGGTCAGCTGCGAAGGCTGCACCTGCACGTCGTACGAGGGAACCATGGTGGCCAGCACGCGGCCCTTGCGATCGCGAATCTGGCCGCGCGCCGCGGGCAGGGTCACGGTGCGTACGATGCTGTCTGCGGTCAGGCGGTAGAACGTGTCGCCCTCGACGATCTGCAGGTAGAACAGGCGAGCGCCCAGCCCGAGGAAGACCAGGGCCACCGCCACCGAGAGGAACTGCGAGCGGTGGCGTATTTCAGGGAGCTCTGCGTCCTGCCCTGCGATCTCCATCGCGCTTCCTCAGCGGGGCGGCAGGCCCGAGCCCAGGGCGCGGGCTCGCCGTCGCGACAGGCCGACCCGCAGCAGGGCCGGATCCAGGCGCCCGTCGAGGCGTCCCAGCAACCACAGCACGGGCGGCCCGAAGGCGCCGGTCAACAGCGCCTCCAGAGGCGCCTGGCGCAGACCTCCGTAGCCACTCTCCGGGCTGACTTGGGCACGCACGACCACGATCAGACAGGCGCACACCAGGCTGGCCACGAAGGCCGTGGCCGCCTTGAGGACCACGCCACGCACCGCCAGGCGCGAGGCCAGGGCGCGGGCGAAGAGAGCCATGACCAGAAACACGAAGGCATGTACGCCGCGCGGCGCACCCGACACGAGATCGAAGAGATAGCCGAGCGCCAAACCCACCAGAGCCGCCGCCCCGGGCGCCCATTTGAGCGACGAGAACCCCACGTAAAGCACGGTCAGCAGGCCCAGCGTGGGGGTGACCAGGTGCACGGAGGAGAACTCCATGACCGTGGATTGCAGGAGGAGGAGCAGCAGGCCCACGGCCAGCGTGGCCGCGGACCTCATCGGTACACCGCCAGTCCGCGCCCCGGGGCGACGGGCCTGCGCGGGCCCGCGTCCGGATCGGGCGCCGGTGCGGGGGCCACGACCACCAGGACCTCCGAGAGGCGCGCGAAATCCACCTCGGGTGTCACTTCGATTTCCTGGTACAGCCCGGCCGTGTTCTTGGCCACCCGGGTGACCTTGCCCACCGGCAGATCACGCGGGAAGCCGCCCAAGCCGCTGGTCATCACCAGATCGCCTTCTTTGGCCCGCTCGCCCTGCATGAGGTATTCGATGGCGCAACGATAGCCGTTCTCGCCCGGCTTACCCTTGAGAATTCCACGGCCGCCCGTACGCGGCAGAACCACATCGATGGCCGAGCGCGGATCTACAGAGAGCAGGATGTCCGAGGTCTCGCCCGCCGTGCGGTTGATGCGTCCGACCACGCCCTCGGGCGTGATGACCGGCATCCCGCGCCCGACCATGTTCTCGCCGCGATCGAGCTGAATGCGGGCCACGCGAAAATAGGGCGACACGTCGATGGCGATCACGCGCGCGACCAGTGTCTCGGCCGCCACCGCGTCGCGCAGGCCCAGGAGGTGCTGATAGCGCACGCTCTCGGCGGCGCCTCGCTTGGCCTCCAGTAACTCGGCGCGCAGACGGCCGTTCTCGGTGCGAAGGGCCTCGTTTTCCGCCCGCACGTGCACCAAATCCACGTAGCGATCCGCCGCACGCCGGATGCCCCGGGCCAGCAGGGCCATGCGCGACTGCAATGGCGTGACCAGGGCCAGAATGCCGCGATCCATGGCTGAAAGGTACTCAGGCGACTTGGCGCTCTGGCGCAAGATGAACAAAGCGACCAGGAAGGCCGCGGTGATGATCACCGCCTCGCGGATCTTTCGTCGATGACCAGTCGGAAACATGCCTGCAGGGAGGGGCAAATCTAAGACTCTCGGTGCGCCCGATCCACAGCAAACGAGCCGCGGGCGTCCTACTGCAAAGCCACTTCTTTGAGCAGCGCCAACTCGTCGAGCGCGCGGCCGGTACCCAACACGACGGCGCACTCGGGCGAATCGGAGACCATGACCGGCAACCCGGTCTCCTCGCGAAGCAGAATGTCGAGGTTGCGCAACAACGAGCCGCCGCCCGTCAGCACGATGCCGCGGTCCACGATGTCGGCAGCCAGCTCAGGCGGGGTGCGCTCCAGCACGGAGCGCACGGCCTCTACGATGGCGCCCACCGGTTCGGCCAGGGCCTCGCGGATCTCGTCGCTGGTGACCACGATGGTCTTGGGCACGCCGGCGATGAGATCGCGGCCCTTGATCTCCATGGACTCGACCTCTTCCATCTTGTACGCGTTGCCGACCTGCTTCTTGACCAATTCGGCCGTGCGCTCGCCGATGAGCAGGTTGTATTTGCGCCGGATGTAGGCCACCACGGCGTCGTCCATCTTGTCGCCGGCCACCCGGATGGAGCGCGCGGCCACGATGCCGGCCAGCGAGATGACCGCCACTTCGGTGGTGCCGCCCCCGATGTCGACGATCATGTTGCCCGACGGTTCGGTGACCGGCAGCCCCGCGCCGATGGCCGCGGCCATGGGTTCCTCGATGAGATAGACTTCTCGGGCGCCCGCGGCGAGGGCGGAATCGCGCACGGCCCGCTTCTCCACCTCGGTGATGCCCGACGGCACGCCCACGATGATGCGGGGCTTGACCAGGGTCTGTCGGTTGTGCACCCGCTGGATGAAATAGCGGAGCATGGCCTCGGTGACCTCGAAGTCGGCGATGACACCGTCCTTCATGGGACGAACGGCCGCGATGTTGCCCGGCGTTCGCCCCAGCATCTCCTTGGCCTGTTTGCCCACGGCCAGAACCTTCTTGGTGCCGTTGCCTGTGCGCTGCACGGCCACGACCGAAGGTTCGTTCGACACGATCCCTTTGCCGCGGACAAACGTCAGCGTCGTCGCCGTGCCAAGGTCAATGGCAAGGTCGTTTGAAAAAAGCCCGTAGACCCAGTCCAGCAGCATTCAAAGCCGTCTGCCGAGGGGCGCGAGGTGGGGAGTCACCTCGGGGGTGAATCACCCCTGCAGCAGTGCCCTATTATCACACAGCACTGAATACGCCAACCGCCTCTCTTTCATCCCGTGCACAGAAAATCACATTGCCCAGCGCGCGCGTCGTGGCTAATGCAGGCGGCTGCCGAAGGCGCGACCCGCGCACACAGCGTCGGGCCGCTTGCCGGATCGCCCCGTGTGTTTTCCGTTGCAGGCGTGCTAGATTGCCGCACCTTTCAGCCAGTTCGGTAACAGCAACGTCGTGGAACGGAGGCCCCGCTAAATGCTCGAGCAGATGCGTCAGCAATCCCGATCCCTTCTCATCTATTTGCTCTTCGGGATCGTGATTGCTGTGTTCATTGTCAACTTCGGTCCCCAGTCCGCGGGGAGCTGCGATCGTCGCGGCCCGTCCCGGATGACCGACAGTGCCGCGCGCGTCGGCGACCGTGAGCTGTCCCTGAAGGACTTCCAATACGGCCTCATGATGCTGGACCGCGGCTTCTCACCCAAGCAGGCCAAGCAGTTCCGCCTGAAGGAGACCATCATGGACCTCCTCATCCAGCGGGAAATCCTGGCCAGCGAGGCGGAGCGGCTGGGCTTCCGGGTCAGTGACGACGAGGTCCTGGACATGATCGAGGGCGCCCAGATGATCGCGCTGGGGCAGCCCAGCCGTCTGCCCGCCCTCGACGACGGCACCCTGGATGCCCAGCGGTTCGCCAAGTTCCGCCAGTTTCAACTGGGCATGAGCGACCGGTCGTTCATCGAGCAGCAGCGGCGCGAGATGCTGGCCGCCCGCATGCGCGAGCTTCTGCGATCGGGCGTGTCCGTTTCGCCCGACCAGGTGAAGGACGACTGGACGCGCGCTTCTGACCAGGCCAACGCGGAATTCGTGCGCTTCCCGGTCGGGCGCTACGACTCCGAGGTCGAGCTGAGCCCGGAGGAGATCGCGGCCTACGTGAAGGCCAATCAGGAGAAGCTGAAGAAGATCTACGAGCAGCGGAAGCCGGCGGTCTACGACAAGCAACCCCGGCAACGGCGCCTGCGCCAGATCCTGGTGAAGCTGGCGCCCGATGCAGACGTGGAGGCCACGGCCGCGGCCGGCAAGAAGGCTGACGGATTGGCCGTGCGCGTGCGCAAGGGTGAGTCCTTCGCCAAGTTGGCCAAGGCCGTGTCCGACGATGCCCAAACCAAGGCCCGTGGTGGCGACCTGGGTTGGCTGCGTTCCGGCGGCACCACGCTGGGCCCCGATTCGGAGGCCAAGGTGTGGCAGGCCAAGGACGGCGAGCTCGTCGGTCCGCTCAAGACCAGCGCCGGTTTCGTGCTGGTCATGCCCGAGGGGACGCGCGAAGGCGATATCTCGTTCGAACAGGCCAGCGCCGAGTTGGCCGAGGGCGAGCTGAGGCAGGAGAAAGCTCTGGCCAAGGCCAAGGCCGACGCGGAGGCCGCTCTGGCCAAGGCCAAGGCCGCTCCGGGCAAGAGCCTCAAGGAGCTCTTCCCCGCGCCCGCCGAGGGCGAGACGACCAACGCGTCCGCGGCAGAGGAGACGGGGCTGTTCGCGCGACGGGGCACGCTGGTGCCCGCCATCGGTCCCGCTCCGGCGGTGGCCAAGGCCATCTTCAGCCTCTCGACCGAACAGCCGTTTGCTGGTCCGCTGGAAGAGGGCGGCGCCTTCACCGTGCTCAAGCTGAAGGAACGCAAGAAGCCCGACATGGCGGAGTTCGAGAAAGAGAAGCTGCGTCTGACCGACGACGCGGGCATGCGCAAGGGGTCGGCCCTGGTGATCGATTGGGCCCAGAAGCGCTGCCAAGAGGCCAAGAACGCCAATCGCATTCAGGTGAACCTGGACCTCTTGCGCTATGACAACGGGGACGGGCCCGTGCCGTACGAGGCCTGCATGCCTCTGCGGTTCTGATCATCGAGATGATCCCCAATACGGGCGAGGGTGGGGGTGGCCAGCGCCCCTCGCGGGAGAGCGGTACCCTGCCTCGCCCACGGCCGCGATGGTTGGCCGTTTTGTCAGTCCTGATGCTGCTGGCGGGAGCCCGCCTGTTCCTGTCCAGCCTGTCGGACATGCGCAAGCTGGCCACCGGCAAAGAGACCGCCGCGGCGCTTGTGGACAGCCTGCATGACGTGCAGAAGGAGCTCATTCTCCGCGGCCAGTGGGCCATCGAGGATGTGGTGGAGCGGGCGCACCCGAATCTAGCGTGGACCCATGCGGCGGCGAGGTTCGCCCTCGCGGCAGTCCTGCTCTTCGCGGTGGCGGCGGTGTTCTCCGACGATTCGCGCGGACGGCGGGCCGCGCTCCTGGCCGGTTGGGGCACCATCCTCCTGTGCGTCGCCAATGCGATCTTTCTGGTCTTCGTGGTTCGACACGGCTTGGCCGCTGGCGTCGAGGCCTTGCAGCGTGTGGCGGCGGACGTCCATGGCCGGGCCGGCGTGGTGCCACCCGGGGTCGCGGAGTTGGCCGATGAGGCCAAGGTGCTCATGATTCACGTGCCCATGGTCGCCAGTGTGTTGGGGGTGGGCTTCGGTCTGTTGCTCGTGATGACGTTCGGTGGACGGCGCGGCCGGCTGTTCTACAATCGCGAGCAGCAGGGCGACCATGGCTGAGCCAGAGGGCGCATTTCGTCTGACCTTCGTCGAGGGGCGAGGACTACTCACCCTGGCGGGGCGGGACATCCCCGAACTGGGTCGGGTCGAACGGCTAGAGTTGGAGATCCCCAATCTTCGCTTCCCGGTGGACGTGTCCGGGGGACTGGCCCGTTTCAAGAACCGCCGGCTCAGATTGCGGCAGATGGTCATCTCCCTTGGCGCGCCCGATCTGGCTCGGGTCCTGCGCGCCGGCCGGCTGGCCGAGTTCGGTATCCTCGATCCTCGGGTGGAGATCGAGGACGGGCTGATCCGCCTCATGGCGCGTGCCGTGGTGGGCGAGCACGAGGCCGAGTTCACCGCCTTGGCCGGGGTGACCCTGTCCCAGCCCGCGCGCGCACGCCTGGTGATCTTCGACGTCCGCCTGTTTGGCTTTCTCCCCGTACCGGCGCCCTCTCTGGCCACCGCTTTGTGCGCGGCCTTGGGAGCCACTCGGAGGGAAGACGGACAGGCGGAGCCGGCCCCGTTGCCAGCCCTCCTTCGCCTGCAGGGCCTGGCGGATCTGGACGTTGATCTCCTCGAACTGGCGCTGCTGGCCGTTCTGCCCATGTCGGGCTGGCGCTTGCCCGAACGGCAGGACGTCCGCGCGGGCACCATGGCCGGAGGTCAGCACTCCGATCGTCTCACCCTCAGCTTCACCGATTCGCCGGAGGAGGGTGCCGCGGAGATCGCCTTGCAGGACCGGTTGGCGACTCATGCCGCGCTCAGCGCGCGCTTCGCGGGGGCCGAGTCAGCTCTGCTGGCGGGCGATGTGCGAGCGGCCAGCGAGGCGTATCGCCAGGCCAGCCCGGACGATCGTCTGGCCACCGAGCGTTTGCTGTGGCTGCTCGCCTCGGCTGCCGGCACCCTGCCCGAGGCCGAGGCTCTGGCCGGAGCGGCGCTGGCGCGTTGGCCGGACTGTGCGGCCGCTTTCCTGGTTCAGGCCATGGCGGCCGCAGAACGTGGTCTTTGGGCGGACGCGGCCCTCCTCTACGAGCGCTTCGGTGAACGGGCCCGTCGCGAGGGCGATCTGTCCGACTATGCGTGTGCCTGCTGGGCCGCCGCGCGCCTGTGGGTGCGCGCGGACAACGAGTCGCGCGCCCTGCTGGACTTGGATGCCGCGTTGGCCAGTCGCCGGCTGTCGGCGGCGGTTCGTGCGCTGGCGCGGCGGCGGGCGGAGGAGGGGCGTTGGGATGAGGTCACGCCGTTGCTCGCCCGCGGGTCGAACCACACGGAGATGGAACCGGGCGACGACGACGCCCGGGCCGCCATCGAGCTGTCCGAGCTGGCCGTGATTTCGCGTGATCCCGAATTGTGTGGGCGGGCCGTGGCTGCCTTGGATGCGCTCTTGTCGCGCGAGAGTTGGCCCGATCCGGAGGTGTCTCGCGCCGAGGCCGCGCGGCAGATGGCCCTGCTGAGCGAGACCCTGGGCGATGTGCAGACCGCCATCGAGTGGCTGCGCGACTGCCTGGAGGCGGAGGTGCCTGGGCGCGTGGCTTCCCTCGCCTGGCGCGAGTTGGTACAGCTACTCGCGAGTCGCAAGGACGACGAGGCCACGGCGAACACACTGCGGGCCTGGGCCGAGGACGAGCGCACCGGTGAGTCGGCCTTGCAGCGCTCGCGACACCTGTGCGCTTCGGCGCGTCTGCTGCACGAGCACCTGGGCCGAGAGGGCGAGGCGATGGCCGCCGTGGAGAGTGCCTTGCGCCTGGTGCCGGGTGACCACGAGGCGCTGGGACTCGCCGAATCCCTGGCCGAGGCCACGGGCAACTGGAGCGGCCTGGCCGATCTGCTGCGCCACCGTCTGGGTGAGGTGCGGCCCGAGGAGGGCAAGTCCCTGTTGCTGCGCCTGGCGGGTGTGTTGGGCGGGCGCTTGGGGCAGATCGATGACGCCGTCCAGAGCTACCGGTTGCTCCTCGATCTGGAGGCGAGCGACCTCCAGGCCCGGCTGGGGCTGGCGCGTCTGCTGTGGAGCGCGGGACGCCAGTCCGAGAGTGCGGCCGAGTACCGCGAGTTGCTGACCTCGCCTTGTCCGGCGGAGATCGCCGGCGAGGCTCACCTTCGTTTGGCTCAATGGGCGCAAGGGGATGACCAGGGCGAGGCCGCGCGGCAGGCGTTGGCCGCGGCCCTGATCGTCGACTTGAGTCAGGTTTCGCTGCCCGCATTGATGGAGGCCTTGCGCACGATTCGGGACGGCGGCGAGTTGGCCAGCTCTCTGGCCGGCCGCGAAGCGGAGCTACCGCCTGAACAGCGCCTGGACTTCGCCCACGCGCGCGCCGCGGCCTTCAGCCGATGCGGTCGCCGGGCCGAAGCAGAGGCGGCCTACTGCCGCATCCTCGAGCAGGCCCCGGGTGACGAGCGGGCGCTGGCCTGGTTTGCCGAAGATCAGGGCTCGTCGCCGGCGGCGCCCAACACGGAGCATGGCGAGCCCGGCGAGACGCGGAGCTTGAGCGAGGGCGCACCCGGCCGGACGGCCGAAGGCGTGACGCTCGAGGCGAGCGAGCCGGCGGCCGCGGGGCCCCCGGCCCCCGCCGAGCCGTCTTCCAATTCCACCCCGATCTCGGTGGAGCTTGCCGTGGCCGAGCTGGAACAGTTGCTCGCGGAGCACCCTGCCGACGCCGCCACGGCGGAGATGTTGTTTCAGGCCTACGGGCGAATCGCTGAGCCCCAGGCGCGCGATGGGGCACGGGCCGCACTGGTGGAACGGGTCCCAGGGTTGCCGGCGTGGTGCCACGCGGCCGTCCACCTCGCCTCGGCCGTGGATGCGGAGGGGGCGGGGCAGATCGAGTTGGCCGAGCAAGAACTGTCCCAGGCCTTCGCGCTGGACGAGTCGCCGTCGGCGCGAGCCAGCCAACTGGCTCTGCGTGCCCGGCTGCACGTTGCACGGGACCAGATCGCCGAGGCGGAGGCCGATCTGGAGCAGGCCTTGGCCTTGGCGCCCCAGGATGCGGGCGCCCTGGCGACCGCCGCTGAATTGGCCTACCGGGGACAGGATTGGGAACGCGCGCGCTCTCTCTACGCGAAGCTGGCGCTGATGTCCGATGCGGACCGCGTCGCCGATCGGAGCCTCTTGGCATTCCGTCGGGCCGAGCTGGCCGAGATGTTCGGAGACCACGCCGAGGCGGAGCGCGCCTTCGAGGAAGCCGTGCACCTGGACCCCTCGCACGCGGGGGCCCACGAGGCCCTGGCCGGCTTGGCCCTTCTGCGCGGCGATTTGACGGTCGCGGTGGCCCATTTCGAAGAGGCCCTGAGGCTGCTTCCGCGGGACGCCATTGTCCGTCTGACCGAGGTCCGTCAGCGGCTTGGTGAGACGTACCTGGCCTTGGATCAACTCGCCCCCGCACGGCAGAACCTGGAGATGGCGCTGGCCAGCGAGCCGGGGAACGTGGCCTCTCTGGAGTTGCTCGTCACCACCTACGAGCGCATGGGCCTGCATCGGGATGCGGCGTCGAGCTGCGAGCGCCTGGCGCGCCTTTTGCCCGAGCCGACCAACAAGGCGCAGGCCTTGTTTCGGGAGGGCGAGATCCTGCGCGCCTTGGGTGACGGCGAGGCGGCCAACGACGCCTTCCTGCGCGCCTCCGATTTGGATCCGACGTTCGGGCCCACGTTGGAGCGCCTGGTTCTCTACTACTGGGACCGGGGTGACTGGGCCAACTTGAGAGAGGTGGGGCGCGACTTCTTGGCCTCGCAAGGGAGGCGCGGGGCGGGCCAGCATGATTTGCCGCTGCTGATCGCCTTGGGTGCCGTCGTGCTGGGCGCGGACGCGGAGGCCGCGCGCGTACCCATCCAGGGGATGGGCTTGCAGGGGATGGGTTTGGATGCCGCCATCCTGGCCACGCGACTGGGTGAGATGGCCCGCCATATGGCCCGGGCCGGTGAATTGCCCGAGCCCGTGCTGACCTTCGTTCTCGAGGGGCGGCCGGCTTCGTTCGAGACCGAGCTGTGTGCCGCCGCTCTGCGCGCGGTGTTGGGCGATCCCGCCGATCTGGGGCCGGTCATCCTCCTGGCGCAGCTCCTGGAGCGCCGGGGCGACAAGGGCAGGGCGCGGGCGGCGCGCGACTTGGCGCTGTTTCTCGACCCGGACCTGGTGCTCGGGGGGCGTCTGGCCGAGTTGGAGAGCGAGAGTGCGACGGCTCCCGGTTCATTTGCGGCAGGTGCCGCCGACCACCCTCTGTGTCGGGGCCCTCTGCGGCGCGTGCTGCGCGCGCTCTCTCCCGCCCTGGCCGCCGTGCCCCAGAGCGCACTCGAACCGAGCCGCGGTGAGGCGCCCTCGGCCAAGGCCATCGAGATCTTCGACGAGCTGCGCTCCCAGCTCCAGGCGCCGGTGATGGGGTTGATGGTCCACGGCGACGGTGCCGAGATCACCTTCGCGACCGCGCAGCCGCTGAGCGTGGTCGTGGGACGCCGGGCGCAGACTCTTGCCGTCGCGGAGCTGCGCTTCCTGTTGGCGCGCGCCTTTGAGCAAGCCCGGGCCGGCACCCTGGCGGTCGTGCGCATGTCGCCCGGCGATTTGCGCAGCCTGCTTCGCGGAATCATCCGCGCCGTCTCGGTTCACCCCAGCGATCGCCTGGATCAGGACGAGGAGGGCGTGGCCGCCGCGGGGTGGGCTGAACGGCTGGCCGCGGTTACCCGGCTCATGCCGATGGGCAAAGAGAGTGCGGATGTGTTGGTCGACGCGGGAGACACCCTGTCACGCCCGCCGGACCTGGATGGGTACCTGCGTGGCTGTCGCTTCACGGCCGATCGCGTGGGTCTGCTGGTCTGCGGGAGCCCCATCGTGGCCCTGCGCGCGCTCTCGGGGGCCTTCAAGGCGAGCCGCCCGTCGCAGCCCGAGAACCTGGCCAGCCAGCGGCAGGAACAGGTGCGCAGCTCGTCCGCGTTGCGCGAGCTGATCTCCTTCATGTTGTCCGAGGAATATGCGGCTTTGCTGAGCTGATGAGAGGTCTTGCGTGATCGGCGTTTTCGATTCCGGCTTCGGCGGCCTCACCGTGCTGGCCTCGCTGATGGCGCGGCTTCCCCAGTACGACTACTTGTATCTGGGTGACAGCGCACGTGCGCCGTACGGGGCGCGCAGCATGGAGGTGGTCCACGCCTTCACGCGCGAGGCGGTGGAGTTCCTGTTCGACGCGGGCTGCCCCCTGGTGGTGGTGGCGTGCAACACGGCATCTGCCCAGGCCCTGCGCACGCTCCAGCAGCGCCACCTGCCCGCCTACCACCCGGACCGTCGCATCCTGGGTGTGGTGCGACCCTCGGCCGAGGCCCTGGCCGGTCTGCCCCCGGGGGCCATCCCAGGCGTGACCCGACCCGCGCTCACGACGGGAACCGTGGCCGTCCTCGGCACCAAGGGAACCGTGGATTCAGGCTCATACGCCCTGGAGTTGGCCAAACTTGCGCCCGGACTGCGCCTGGTGCAGCAGGCGTGCCCGCTGTGGGTGCCTCTGGTCGAGTCGGGAGAGCTGAGCGGCCCGGGCGTGGAGTACTTCCTGCATAAGTACCTCGACCCGCTCTTTGGCTCGTCCGAGCCGCCCGCGCGCGTGTTGCTCGGCTGCACGCACTACCCGCTGCTTCTGCCGGGGATTCGTCGCATCGTGCCGCCGGAGGTGGAGCTCATCGCTCAGGGGCCTCTGGTGGCGGAGCGCCTGGCCGACTGGCTGCAGCGCCATCCCGAGATGGAGACGCGCTTGGCGCGCGGGGCTCGCCGAGTCTTCGCCACCACCGACGACGCGCGCTGGTTCGCCGAACAAGGTCAGGCGATCTTGTCCATGCCCATCGAGGTGGAAAAGGTGCGCTTGCGCCCGTTTGGCGGGTGACCCCGGACTTGATGCTCAGGCGAGACCTGCCGATGGTGTGGGCAAGGAGGGTTGTCTCGATGCAGAGGTCGTCCATCGCCTTCGCGCTGCTGCTCGGCGCGAACCTGGCCCTAGCCTGTCAGAGCCAGAAGTCGAACTACTGCGCTGACGACATGCGCCTGGACAGGGCGAAATCGACGCCCGGCAAGGCCATGTGGTGTCGCAGCACGGACGGCAAGACGGCCCAGTTCGTGGAGCTGCACCAAGACGGAAAGACCAAGCGACAGAGCTGCATGTACCTGGAGGGCAAGGCCGAGGGCTCGTTCACCGCCTGGCACCCCAACGGCAACACGTGGATCGCGGGGCAGTTCAGCCTCGGACGCGCCGTGGGCCACTGGACCCAGTGGGACAAGGCGCAGGTCAAGGTCGCCGAGGGCGACTACCGCGACGGCCGTTTCATAGCCGGTGCGCCCGTGGCAAGTGCCGCGGCCTGCGAGCGCCAAACCCCGTAGCGGTCACGCCGAACCGAATCAGGCGATCTCGAACCCCAGCCGTTCCGCCAGGGCGCGCAGGGCTTTGGGGGGCTGCCGGCGGCTGGCTCGGAAGACCGAGAGGTGCTCCCAAACCATCTCCTCGGCGAAGCGGCTGTCATCGGTCTGGGCGGGCAGTCCGGCCCGCTCGGCGAGTTGACCAATCGTCTCCCACATGGCGCGCTCGCCCCCATCCAATGGGAGTTTTTCGAGGAATCTGACCAGGGTGGCCGCGAACATGCGCCCTAGAGCCACCGTCTCGTCTGCCGAGAGGGGACCCAGGGTGTTCGCCATGTCGAGCAGGGCCTGGCAGCCCGCCTCCGTCGTGGCGTTCTCGGCCAAGCGGACCAGGGCGCCCAGACGCAGTGCTTGAGCCGCGTCGGTCTCCAGGTCCTCCAGGGTCAGGCGCGCGTTCCCAATCTTGCACTCGAATCCGGCGAAGCGGTCGTGTGTGGCCGAGAAGGTGAACTGACTCTCCTCCCCGGTGCGGCGGTGGATCACGGTGGCTCGGCCAGCCA
>JAEXQJ010000042.1 GCA_023438785.1 Pseudomonadota bacterium | reverse complement strand
CGCCCGCGCCGGGCACCCGGCGGGGCGCATTGGGGGGTTTGGCCGGCGCGGGGGGGGCAGGGTGCGCGGCCGCCGCCGGTGTAGGCGCGCCGCCCCAGCCACCCTGCCGTGCGGGTGCGTTGCTCGCCGCGGGCGCGGGCGCAGCGGGTGCGGGCGCGGCTCGCCAAGCCCCGTTGTTCTGATGACCTGGCGCGGGCGCGCTCTGACGAGCAGGCGCGGGCGCAGCGGCCGGCGCTCCATGCCAGCCGCCTGGAGCAGGCGCGGGCGGGTTCCGTCTGCCAGCCTGGGCCGGCGCGGCCGGCGCGGGCGCACCATGCCAACCACCCGATGCGGGCGCGCTCGGGCGGGCTGGGGCAGGCGAGCCGCGCCAGGCGGGCGCGGGCCTGGCGTAGTTGTAGTCGCGGTGGCCATCCTGGGTATGCCAGTAGCCGCGGTGATACACCCACCTGCCGCCCGACGCGACGTAGCGGGGCCGCACGTAGAGGTAGCCGGGCTGGGTGGGCGCCCAGTTCCCACCGACCCAGTACCACTCGTACCCGGTCCAGTCCCAATAGCCGGCTACCCACACGTAGCCAGGGCCGGGCGCGGGCGGCGGGTATTCCACCGGCGGCGCGGGCGGGCTCGACGGGACATAGACCTCACCGTCGGGATAGCCCGGATCGGCATACACGGGCTCGGGCTCGGGACCCGTGGCCACAAACGTGGCCCCGCAGCCGGTCGAGGCGAGGACGCCAAACAGGAACGCGCGTAGCGCGATGGATTTCATAGGTGCCTCCAAGGGATTCGACGGAGAGGCTAGACTGCTATTCACGGGCCGGCAACGGCCGTCACGCACGCTTGACCGGTGCGGAGGCGCCGACTACAACCGGCACGATGAGCGAGGGCAAGGCACGCGAAATCGCGCTCTCCGGCATCCAGCCTTCGGGTGAGCTGCACCTGGGCAACAACCTGGGAGCCATGCGCAACTGGGTCACGATCCAGGACACGTATCGCCCTTCCTCCCGCGTCGTGGACCGCCCCGCCCTCACGCGGCCTGACGCCCGGTCTCGGATGGGGCGCGGCGTGCGTGACCTGGCAGCGAGCTTGGTCGCCTGTGGCATCGTTCCCGCCAGGCCCGCCCCTGGCGTGCCGCTGCCCGAGCACACCGGCATGACCCGATCCAAGGACAACTCCGAAGAGCCCGTGGTCTAGCCATGCGGTGGCTCGCGCTCATCCTCGGTTTCCTGGCCGCTGCCGGGTGTGCAGGCGGCGAGGATCCGCGCAGCCCCGAGGGCGCGCTGAACCGCTTCGTGGCTGCCGCTCGCAGCGGCGATCGGGCTGGCGTGTACCAGCGCCTGGGACCGGCCACGCGGGCGCGCATCGAGGCTCTGCAAGCCGCCAGCGGTCGTCAGGGCGGCCGCCTGACCATGAAGCCCGAGGATTTTCTCTCCGTCGGCTGGGCCCCACCCGCGTGGGAGCTCGCCAACACACGAACCTTGCGCCGGGATCAGACCAGCGCCGAGGTGGAGGTGTTCTCGTCGACGGGCGAGCGCGACAGCGTCACCCTGGTGCGCGAGAACGGTGTGTGGAAGGTCGAGCTGCCCGGCCGTTAGCTGGGATACCCAGTCGCAGGCCGGCTTCAGCGAGCCGGTCTCTCGCGCACCAGCGTCTGCTCCACCTCCTCGATGTCCGCCTCGCTGATCTCGATCTCCAGATCGTCGAAGTCGGGCATGAACCCGGGGTTGGTGTCCTCGGCGGTGGCAGAGCGCGGCGGCCCCCGGCGATCGCCCACCCGCCGCTCACGGGGGAACAGGCGGCGATCCAGTCCGTCGTCGCGGCGATCGCTGGTGCGTCGATCGCGGGTCAGCAGCCGGCGGAGCTCGTCGAGTGACTTGGGCACGCTGGGCAACTTGACCACGTGGGCGGCGCACAGGTGGCAAAGGGCCAGCGAACGGCCGTGCAGCTCGACCAAACGCAGGTTGTCGCGCCTTCGGTCGTGACAGATCACGCACGAGGCTCCCCAGGGCACGGGGCGCATCTCCGCCCATCGGGTGTAGCAGCTCCAGCAACGGCCACGCCTCAGTTCGACGACCTGGGCGCCGCACGCGTTGCAGGCGACGGTGGCTCGTTCGACTTCGATGCTCATCCTACTGGCGTAACGCCGCTGTGCGTGTATGGCAATTTTTCTACATGTACGCTGGATGTGGGCGTTCAGCCGTTCGGGCGGATCACCGCGCACAGCATCTCGCCGGCGAAGTAGCGCGTCCCGGGCTTGTCGTCGGGTCGCTTGATGCGCAGAAACGAGTTCAAGATGCGCCCGCCTTCGTCGCGCCGTTCGCGCGGGCGGTTTGCATCCACGAAGCTGTGGAGCACGCTGCCGTCGCGCCACTCGCGAAAAGCCACCCGCCCCGACGGGTCCACCGACTCCACGACGGCGGTGTGCTCGGCGCAGCCATCGCCCAAGTCGAAAAACAGGATGTCGCCCTTCCTGGCCTGCGCGCCCCTCACCGCCGGATAGCGCGACTGCAGGAAGGCGTACAGCGCGCGGGCCGAGCCGTCGGTGCCGAAACGGATCCCGCGCTGGTGAAGGGAACGCTCCACCAAGCCCGTGGCGCTGCCCGGGTGCTCGGGGCCCATGTCGCGCTTGCGGGCCGCCGGTCGTCCTTTGCTCACGGCCGAGCGGACCACCGGCGCCGACACGCGCCAGCCG
>JAEXQJ010000372.1 GCA_023438785.1 Pseudomonadota bacterium | reverse complement strand
GGGCTGAGCCGATCCGGGTGTGGCATCGAACCCATGCGGGTGTGGCATCAACAGCCCGTCCGGGTGCCCACGGGGAGACCCGGGGGTCGCATCGACGGCCTCCGGCTTTGCCCAATGATTCACGCCGAGGCTGAAATGCTGGGCAGCGCGGGGAATTGCTGGGCAGGCGGCCTATCGAGACGGGTAAGTCAGGTTGCTATTCGCAACACGGCGTCGACTTCACGATGTGATGAAGCCGCAACTCGTCGGCGTCCACCGTGAAGAACACGACGATGCACGCGTCATCGTGTCCCATGGGCGCAGTCTTGAAGGCATACAGCTCCCCATGTTTTGTGTGCCCAAGACTCGGATACTCAGAGAAATCATCCTCTCTGGTTAGACCCCACTCGACCCCGCGCAGGGCTTCGTCGGCGCGCTCTACTGTTCCGAGCAGGCTGGCCGCAGCATCATCGAAACCAGGGTCTCTCCGTATGGTCCTAAGCCGACGCGTGGTGTATCGCATTTGCCAACCACTACTGAAGCGACGCCCTAAGCTTCTCCCCTGCGGCGATGTCGTCAGCAGACAAGGCATCGGAACCAGTTGCAAGGAACGCGGCTTCGTATGGAATGGTTTCGTTCATTGAAGCCAGGCGCCATCCCAGGTGATCGTGCGTCTTGTCGCTGACAGCGCTGGCGCTGTCGTGTTGCAGACCGCTGATGATCAGATCGACAAAAGCCAACTCATCGACATGGAATAGCGATAAGTCTGGATCTCTCTGAGCAACGCTTCGCTTCTGCTGCCGGCTAGCACCGCCAACGATCACGTGCTTGGCCTTCATAACGATGCTCGAATCGTTTTGGAGCTTCGTTAGCGCTGGTAGCATTCGCCTGGGAGCAGGTCCGTGTTCTAGTTTCTGGTACTCGGCCCCAGTGATCGAGCGACCGTAGGCTTGGTAGAACAGGAAGTCAGAGAAGAACAGAATCTTGTTCAACTTGATCGAGCCGAACAAGGCGTGATCCGAGCACTGTGCGGAAATGTAGACAATCAGCTCTTCGAGCCTCTTGTCGGAGTCCTTTATGTTCTGCATTTTGGTTGCCTCCCCGGCCGATCGACAGCCACGCGTCGGAAGCTTCGGCGCTATAGCACGTCATCTCATGTCAAGAATAGCATAAACCAAGAAGTCAACCGCAAAAGAACACTCTTCTCACGTGCGGATGAAACCTCTGCCGATCTGTCATCGTCATTGATGCTGTTCCGTGACCTGCCCGCAGTGCGGGCACGTCCCCGGCACCGGGTAGCGCCCGGTAAGCACGTCATCCACCCCCGTGCCGGCCAGCCTGGCCATCCTGAAGGCCATCGTCGGGCTGACGCTCTCCTTCCCGTCCATCACGTGGCGCAGCGTTTCCGCCTGAAAACGCAGCGCCTTGGCCATCCCGCCGATGGTGCCGAACCTGACGAGCAGGAACCGCATGGCGTCCCGCACGTGCGCCTGCTCGTCTTTGCTTAGGTCGCTCACGCCGCCGCCTTCCCGAGGAAGCTGGGCTCGATACCCATCTCGGTCATGGCGTGAACCAGGCAGCTCAGGTTGTAGGCCAGGATCTTCGTCAGGATCTCGTTGACCTGGGCGGTGAACTGCTTCGACCGTACGGAGCCGCCGAACTTCCGCTTGAGGGCCGAGAAGGTGCTCTCGACGCGGCTGCGCTTGCTGTAGGCGGCGAGGAACTCTTCCTGCTTGAACATGAACACCGCGTGCATCTTGCGCCACGCGGGCGAGCCGTCGGCCTGGCTGTTGAGCTTGAAGGGGATGTACGGGGTAGCGTTGGCAGACTCGATGGCGGCCAAGTTCTCGTGCGAGAGGTAGGCGCGATCGGCGGAAACCTCAGCCATCTGGAAGCGCTGTTTCGACGACTCAACCAACTCGGGGAGCTGGGGACAGTCGGCACCGTCACTGCCCGTGACCTTGACCGAAGTGACGATGCCGGTCTGCGCACCGACCATCGCGTGCGCCTTCAGCCAGGTGGCCTTCTTCATGGGCTTGCCGTACTTCTCGTCAATCCAGCGGTGGTAGACGCAGGTGCCGAAGCCGGTGCTGTCGACGGCGAAGCTCGACTCGATACTGGCCAGCGGGGCTGCGCTCTGCTCGATGAGCTTGGTCAGGATTGCGGTCATCTCGGGCTTGGAGAACGCTGCCAGAGTGCTGTTGTAGTGCGGGGCGCGCATGTTGCCGTCGGCAGCGGCGGCTTCGATATCCGTCGTCGCGCGACGGGCGCTCATCGTCGTGTAGGTCTTCATCGTCATGGCGAAGATCACATCCGAGAGCGGGATCGGCTTGGGGCCACGTCCGTTGTGCTCGGGCGTCCTCACGGTGTCGCAGAGACCACGCAAGAGATCCTGAACCACCGTCTTCTCGGTGGTCTGGGCAGCGTTGTAAGCCGACCAGTCTTGGCCGTGGGTTGGACGCGAGTACGACAAGGTCTGGGTCACGGTGGTGCGATTGCCGTCGGTTTCGATGGTCTGCGCGAACTCAACCGCCCACTGATGCTTGCAGCGGCAGCGGCGAAGTTCGAAGTCAGGGCAGGTGCAGGTCTTCTCGGAGACGTTCACGAGGTAGCCACCCGTGACCTGCGTCTGCGAGGGGACAAGCCAGGTCGCACCGGCTACGTGCTTGATGCGACGGTCATTCGAGAGGATGCGCCCGCGCTCTTGCCGAAGATCCGTGTTCGTCGTGTCCATGTGCCTAATATGGCCCTAACATGGCCCGGTTGGCAAGAACAAAAGATGGTCTTGTAAGTTGGCCACAATAGGGACACAGTAGAGAAATGGCAGCGAAGCGAGAAGCAAAGACCAAACCTGACGCGCCGCCCGCGCGGCGCAAAGCCGACGAAGACAGGCGCGAGTCGATCATCAAGGTGCTTGTAACCTCGGATGAGCGCGCCTCGTTTCAGGCTGCGGCTGATGCCGCCGGCATGAGCCTGTCGACATGGCTTCGCCATGTGGCGATCAAGGCGGCGAAGGCTAGCTAGATCACGCTGATGAGGTAGGCGATTTCTCGCTGATATCGTCCGACCGACGCGTTCACCTGTAGTCGTTTCCCCTCAACGGTGTGAAAGTTCCCGTTCCTCAGTTTTGAGATCGGAATGCTCTTCGCGCCGCTGATACGTCCAGACGAAACGAAGTCATCCGTTATTACAAAGCGGTCGGCCGGATCGTCTCCGTCGAAGAGACTGGGGTAGCGTGACGCTATATCCAAAGCTCGCTCGATGTACATTCGGGATGCGCGGTCGGGGGTTGCTCTTAGCTGGCTCTTTGAGCCGACCATTGTCATCACAATAGCGGCAACCGCAGGCGCCTTTCGTCCACCAGCCCTCTCGTTCCAAATTGCAAAATCGCGACTTCGGTTCGATAGCATGTCGAGCGTCAAATCCAGCGATGCGAGAGAGTGCTCATCTACTCTCACCGGGATGATTACGGCATCAGCTGCGCACCATGCGAGGTGGGTGCCACCTGCATAAAACGGGCTTGTATCCATTAGGATACCTTTTGCGTTCTTGTTCGTCGCCTCCGCTTCCAGGAGTTCTTTCAGTGACTCCAAAAGCTTCAGCACCGCAGTCGGATTGCCTTGAGTGTTGGCGATCTGTAACTGCTGGTACATGGTCGATGGAAACGCGAACAGCAGCGGATTTCCGGGAACAAGATGGCTTGGCTTTCTGAGCTTGAATGCGTCGCAGGTAGAGGAGATTCGATAGGATATGTCCGGGGGAACATCGCCAAAGGCCGGTCCTAGTATTTTAGGTTGCAGCGCTTCCAAGATTGTTACTTCGTGGTCAGTTTCGCGTGCCAGCGTTTCGGTCAGATTGCACTGAGCGCACAGATCTGCGACCAGCATGGATCTGTGCTCTGACATCTCGTAAGCGAGGTTGAAGGCGAGCGTTGACTTTCCCACTCCCCCCCGAAGCGTCGTAACCGCGTAGGATCTGTAACGTAGCCCACCCTCCTTCCTGTGGCCGTTCTCGACAACGTTTGCGTGGTTTTCTAAGACTTTCGCCAGATCTTGCTTTGTCGACATCAGTTGTCCCTTTCGCCTTGCAGGTGGTGCAGGTGGTGCAGGTGGTGCAGGAACAACTCTATGCCGCAGGTCTTAGGTGGTCAACGCAAATGCGCAGGTGGTGCAGGTTGCGGTGCGTTATTCCGCCGACCCTGAATTATTGGGCAGCCGCCCGAATTGCTGGGCAGCTACGAATTACCGGGCAAAGCCACGGCCTCCGGGCGGGCTTGCACGGGCATCGGGGGGGGCCGCGCCGAAGGCCGGGGGGGGGCTCAATAGGACCGGGGTGGGCCATCGATGGACCTCGGGTGCCCGGCCAACTCGCCACCGGGGTGCCATCCGCATTCCCGGGGTGCGGGGTCAGAACCACAGGGGCGTGCCATCGGCATTCACCGGGTGCGGGGTCAACTCCACACGGGCATGCCATCAATCGTGTTCCTGGTGCCGCCAATGGCGATTTCCCCGTTCCACTCCTCGATCTGGCCGGCCGGCGGGGGTACCTACGCGCGGTTGGCGGTCGGGCTTCCGGAGCGGGTCATCACGGCGGCGACTTGATCGCGCACCCACTTGTGCACGGGATCGGCGTCGAAGCAGGGGTGCCAGGCCAGGGCGATGTCGACCAGGCCGGTGTCGAGGGGGAGCGCGCGGGAGTGGATGCTCAAGCCCAGCGAATTCAGGCGGGCCGCGAGTCGCGATGGGATGGTGGCCACGAGGTCCGAACCGGCGGCCACCATGGCCGCGGCGGCGTGGCTGGCCACGACCAGGGCGATGGTACGCTCGCGTCCACGCTGCTCCAGGAGCCGGTCGATGAGGCCGCGCGGGCGTCCATGCCTCGAGGCCGCGACGTGGCGGCAGCCGAGGTACGCGTCCAGGGTCAGAGGACTTTTGCCCAGCGGGTGATCCGCGCGCACCACCGCGACGAACTGCTCGCGGAGCAGCTTGCGCCCTCTTTCGCCCGGAGGATTGCTACCGTTGACCACGGGATCTCTCGCGCCAATGTTTCCGAGGTGCCCTATGGCGTCCCTGTCCCGTCACAGGCTACGTCAGCGCCGCCGCGTGTGAGGGAACGTGGCCCCAGCATGCAAGACTAGGTCGGGCCAGGCGGGTGCTTGGGCGACGTTCATAGCCGAGAACGCCCGACGCCACGGCACCACACCCGGCGCCCTGGATGCTTGTGATCTGCTGTGTCAACAAGGAAGCGCGCCACGAGGACCGCAGGGAAGAAGACTGATGCCCCCGAGCCATCTTCCTGACAGAGTCTGCGCGGAGCCGACCATGCTCAAGTCCATCACGCTCAAGAACTTCAAAAGCTACAAGGAGGCGACTCTGCCTCTGGCCGAGCTGACCGTGTTGCTTGGTCCCAATGCATCGGGCAAAAGTAACGCGCTGGAGGGAATCCAGTTGCTGATGTGGCTGGCCGAAGGGCGGCGGCTCGACTACCTGCTTCAGACCATGGCCGAGCCTGAGCTGCCCCGGCGTGAGATCGATCTGCGGGGCAGCCCGAACGAGCTGTTGCAGACCGCGGGAGCGGTTGGGCTCGGGTGCACCCTGGACGATGGAGAGGGCGGCAAGCTCAGCCTGGAGATCGGCATTGGCGTGACCGCCGACGGCTTCCGCATCGTGTCCGAGCGTATGTCGTCGAGCGCTGAAAAGGTCCCGCTCTTCGAGGTCGACAAGCCCGCACAAGAATTCACCAACCAACTCCAGGTGGCTTACAACAACTTCTCGCGCGGACCGAAGCCTCTGATTGTGGCCATCGACCAGCAGGCGGTGTTCACCCAGCTCACCACCCCGGCCCGCTTCGACGAACGATACAAGCGTTCCCAACAGGAGATTCCTGCGGCCGCTGGTCGAGTGCAGGCGGCCCTGGAATCCATTCTCTTCCTCGATCCGGTTCCGCGGCAGATGCGGGGATTCCGGCCGAAGATCGACCGCAAGAAGCTGCGCGGGGACGGCGCGAACCTTTCGTCGGTGCTGCATTACCTGTGCAGCGGTGCTGGTCGAAAAGACGATGTCTTGAACTTCGTCCGATCTCTGCCCGAACAAGACATCGTGGATATCGATTTCCTCGAAGCCCCTCCGGGCGAGGTCATGGTGCAGTTGTATGAGAGCTTCGGCGGCAACCGTCGCTCCATCTCCGCTCGACTGCTGTCCGATGGAACACTTCGGGTGCTCGCGATTGCGGCGGCGCTGCTTTCCGTGCCCGAAGGCGCCTTGGTCATCATCGAAGAAATCGATAACGGCGTCCATCCGGCGCGCGCACGCACCCTGCTGGACACGATTCGCCGCGTAGCCAGCAGCAGAAGCGTCCGCGTGCTTCTGACCACCCACAACCCTGCCTTGCTGGACGCGATCCCGGCCGAAGCCTTGCCCGATACCGTCGCCTGCTATCGCGATCCCTCCGATGGGCTGAGTCGTCTGCAGCGCCTGGGTGACGTCGATGTGTATCCAGCCATCGTGGCCCAGGGACCTCTGGGCCAGGTCATCACCCGAGGCATTCTGGAGCGCATACTCAAGAATCCGCCGACAGCCGAGAGCCGCGGGAAGAACCTGCAGCTTTTCCTCGAGACTTTGGAGAAGCGGTCTTGAGGGCAGTTGCGTTGGTAGACACGAGCATTCTTTGTGAGCTGCTCGAAGTACCCGGCAAGCACCAATGCGCTTCAGCCATCAAGGCACAGATGGTCGACAAGGTGCGGGCAGAGGAGACGCTGCTTCTCCCTATGACCACCGTGCTCGAGACGGGCAACCACATAGGTCACATCGGCGAGGGGATGGCCCGCAGGGCGTGCGCCATGAAGCTGACCGAGGTGGTCGTGGCGGCTCTCGATGGCAAGTCGCCCTTCGAGCCGATGTCGTTCTGGGATCGCGACCGGCTGCGCACCTGGTTGACCGAGTTTCCCAACCGGGCATGCGAAGGCTTGGGTATCGGCGATCTTCTGATCGTCAAGGAGTGGGAGCTGGCTTGCCAGCTCCACAGTGGCCGGCGGGTGTACGTCTGGACCCTGGACCCGCATCTGAACTCGTACGATCGCGCCCCGGAGATCTGACGAACCCCCGCACCTTTGTGGAGCCGTTCTTCAGCTTCACCACGGGAAGGCGTACGGCCATTCGCTACCTCCGGGAAACGGCGTCTTGCGACGGAGGTCGCGCATGATGCTCAGCAGTTCGGGATGAGCTTGACGATGTGTGCACAGCCAGAACTGGTGGGTCCTGGAGTCGGTGAGGCCCTCTGTGTGGACGCCATACGCCTGAGCCAGATCTCGGGCAAGCCCATCGTCGCATCCCAGAAGGGTATGCGGCCGAGTGCGGCTGTTTCCGAGCCAAGGACATCGGCGAATACGACAGCTGCCTGAACGGTTGTGTCTACTGCTACGCGACCTCCTGTCACGCACGCGCACTTGACCGTTTGCGAACGCACGATCCCAACGGTGAGTACCTGTTCCCGCCGGAGACGCCCTCTGATCCTCCCAAGAGTCCGTCACAGCAGGAGCTGTTCTAGCGTTCGGACCAGGCGAATCAGGTCGACCTAGGTCAACCCTCGCGCGGATTTCGGGGCACTCGCGCAATCCTGTCGCCGCAGATCTTCCGGCGTTCAGGTCTCGCGCACGTCGAAGACATGAACGCTCGTGCTATCCTCGGCGAGGATGCGACAGCGACGTACACTGAATCCCAAGCGCCGCATGCTGGGCATGGATGAGGTGCAGGCCGCGCGGGAGACTCTGCAGGGACTCTCGATCAGCGCGCGGTATCGCGGCAATCCGGAGCACAAACGCAACCCGGGGGACTTC
Source organism: Pseudomonadota bacterium (assembly GCA_023438785.1). Classification (GTDB taxonomy): domain Bacteria; phylum Myxococcota_A; class Polyangia; order Fen-1088; family Fen-1088; genus Fen-1137. The sequence continues at coordinate 3,639 of JAEXQJ010000372.1, read as the reverse complement.
GGCCTCAAGCCGCCCAGTCAGCCCCGCCAAGGAAAGTCCCTGTGCGACAACGCCGGGGTGCTCCGGCGGGCCGATGCGGAACAGCTTCTGCGTGAGGGCATTCGACGCGGGCTGGTGAGCGTCCAGTTCAGGGGCAAGTGGCCACAGAACGTCTGGGCAGTGACGGCAGGCGGCGTGCCGCTGGAGGCGCAACTTGAGAATGCGGAAGATGGCAGCTATCACGGGTACCCCATGCCTATAGAGGATCCGTTTCGCGAGGACGTCCTGAGCCGGTGGGCGGAATGAGCCCAGAGCTATCGATCAAGGCGGACTGGGTCTCCGCCGACACGGGGCCAGCCGAGGAACGCACGACGTCGGCGTTGCTTTCCATTTCGGTCGAGGAGAGCATCGCGACCCGGGTGATCGACGACTGGTCCCGGTCGGTGCACGACTGGGTTCGACTGTCGGCATACCCCCTGGCACTCTGGTGTGCGGCTTCATGGTGGCGGCTACGATGGGAGCCAGCCCCCGAATCCGCTAGAAGGACGGTCTCGTGGCGCATGGCCCACGAGGTGACTGGGGCGGGGAGAGGGTTCCTATGGCCTCAACTCACATTCGATTCCGACGGCGAAAACGTCGAGCTGTCATGCAAGCCGTCTCGTGCCTCGTCTACCGAGCCGGTACGGTATCTATCCACGTTTCGCAGGCTGCTGCCGGCCAATTCATTCGAGCATGCTCTGGACGCGTTCGTGAACCTGACCGTCCAGCGCCTCGACGACGAGGGTATCCGCGAAACCCCGCTACATTCCCTATGGAAGGAGCTACTTGAGGAGCGGGGTGACAGCGGGCTGGCTGCCTATCGTCGAATAGAGGCCATGCTCGGCTTCGAGCCTGGCGAGGGCCCGGAGCAGCTCATTGCTAATTTCGCCCAACTCTCAGCCCACGCAGGGGAAGGCGCCATTCTGCAGGTTGTTTCGGCTTGTGCCGGTCCGAAGCCTGCCGCTGCCCTCACGGACGTTCGCGAGCTTGCAGACGCGCCGGGAGTTCATGGTCGCGTGAACCTTCCGTCTGGACTCAATGGGCCTGCACCGCTGGAGGAAGGTCCGCCTTGGATTCAGGGGCGACGACTCGCCGAAAAGGTGCGAGCCGCCCTCGGTCTTCAACCTAAGCCGATCAGTGACAAGGACCTTTCAGAGCTGCTGGGCGTTCGCGCGTCCGACCTGGCGCCCGAGGCGGCTGCCCATGGAAGAAACATCCGACTGACTCTCGGCGTCCGGCAACCGGGAGCAGATGGCATCAAATTGCTCTTTCGGAAGCGGAACCGCCCGGGTCGCCGCTTCGAGGCCGCCCGCCTCCTGGCAGATCATCTGATGGCGCCGCAGTCTGATCGCTGGCTACCCGCTGCTGATACGAAGACATCGCGGCAGAAGCGGCAGCGGGCCTTCGCAGCCGAGTTCACCTGCCCCATCGTTTGGCTTCAGAATGAGCTTGGCGGCGACTTCTCGAATGAGTCAATCGAGGACGCGGCCGAGAAGGCCAGCGTCTCGCCGTTGGCGGTGAGGAGCAACCTCGCCAACCACGGGCTGATGCCCCCCGAGGACGTAGACGCCGGCGATGTGGCCGACGCCTGATCGCAAGCGCCCAAAGTGCATATAGTCGACGGGCCTTCCGTCGTGGCCCCGGTGTCTGATGCCCCAGGGCGTGCCATCGGCATTCACCGGGCGCGGGGTCAACTCCACACGGGCATGCCCTCAATCGTGTTCCTGGTGCCGCCAACGGCGATTTCCCCGTTCCACTCCTCGATCTGGCCGGCGGGGGTACCTACGCGCGGTTGGCGGTCGGGCTTCCGGCGCGGGTCATCACGGCGGCGACCTGATCGCGCACCCACTTGTGCACGGGATCGGCGTCGAGACAGGGGTGCCAGGCGAGGGCGATGTCGACCAGGCCGGTGTCGAGGGGGAGCGCGCGGGAGCGGATGTTCAAGCCCAGTGAAGTCAGGCGGGCCGCGAGTCGCGATGGGATGGTGGCCACGAGGTCCGAACCGGCGGCCACCATGGCGGCGGCGGCGTGGCTGGCCACGAACAGGGCGATAATGCGCTCGCGTCCACGCTGCTCCAGGAGCCGGTCGATGGGGCCGCGCGGGCGTCCATGTCGCGAGGCCGCGACGTGGCGGTGGTCGAGGTACGCGTCGAGGGTCAGAGGACTTTTGCCCAGCGGGTGATCCGAGCGCACCACCGCGACGAACTGTCGCGGATCAGCTTGCGCGTGCGCAGCTCGGGACGCCGATTCAGAGAGGGGCTGATTTGCATGTCCACGCGTCCGTCGCGCAGGGCCTCGACGTCCTCGTCGCTCTCGGGGGCGAAGCACAGGGTGATGCCCGGCGCGCGCGTGGTCACCAGCGCGGCCAACTCGGCAGCGATGGTGCCGGCCACGGTTTCGTTGCAGCGGATGGTGAAGCTGCGCCGCACGCGCGCCAGGTCGAGCTGGGCCGGTGACAGGACCCGCTACCCGGTCTTGTCCGTCAGCAGGGGCAGGAGGTCCTTCTCAAGCTGGTAGCAATAGCTGAGCAGCTTGCCGTCGAGCACGAGGCCAAAGGCACCGTACACCGAGGGTGACCGTTGCATGATGTCCTCTCGGCTTTGCAGCTCGACGACGCGGCACTTGACCTCGGCCTTGGCAGCCGCGGCCACGGCTGCATTGGCAGCATCCACGATGTACGGGCACTGATCCGATCGGATGACGGTCAGCCCCTTTCCGAAGGCCTTGGCCTTATCGCTCCACGCGCCGGCGAATGACGGTGACGGGTGCTTACCGAACTTCTTCACCATCAGCGAGAAGGCTGGTGGGGCCGTGTCCACGCAGTCGAATCCATGCTGGTCGAGGATGCGGCGGCCGGCCAGCCAGACCTGCTCGCTGGTCACCATGGCGACGCCCTTCATCCTCTGCCTCTTGGCGTCCGCGATGCAGGCATCGAGCAGAGCGCTCCCGAACCCTTGGCCTTTGCTCTTTCCAACCACCCACAAGCAATGAATGAACATGTAGCCGTCGGCATGAACGGCGCGCCAGGCGTGCTCGCCAGGGATGTACTCGATGAAGCCACGCTCGGGCAGCGCGAGCATCTTGATCCGCATCCCCTCGGGGAAGCGGTCCTTGAGCCAGCGAAGCTTGCGCTGATACCCCTCGGACTTCTTCTTGCTCATGAAGCAGAAGAATCCGGTCTTGTCGACGTTATCCCCGGTGACCTCAATGATCTCGGGTGCTGCTTCTTTCGTCATGGCGTTCAGGCCCACTCTCTATGCTTGAAGGCGGCTGGACGGGCGCGCGCACCGCAGGTGCAGGTGGCTGCCGACTGGCCGCCAGGCTAGCACAGGACGCCGTCTGTCCCGCTCGACCTCTCTTCTGAGGTGGCCACCCCTCCGGCCATTCGCTACCTCGACGATTGGGCTTTGTTCCATAATGGCGGGCATGACCGGTCGGCCGCTCGCTTATGTGCTCCCCTTCGCCCTGGCCCTCGGCTTGGTTGCCTGTAGCAGCGGCTCAAGGAGCTCCGAAACCGCGACCGGGGGTGGCGGTCAGGGTGGAACGGCAAGTGGGTCGGGCGGCACCTCGATCACCGGCGGGGTCTCGGCGACAGGCGCGATCGACGCCTCGGCCCAGCCG
>JAEXQJ010000326.1 GCA_023438785.1 Pseudomonadota bacterium | reverse complement strand
ACCTTGCCCCGCGGAACCGCCCGCGCCAGGCGAAACGAGAAATAGCCCGAGCCCGCGCCCACGTCCGCCACCGTTTCATCGCCCTTCAGCCCAAGCGCCGCGACGACCGCGTCCGGCTTCTGCCACATGGCCCGGTCCGCTCGTTCGAGAAAGGCGATGTACTTGGCGGCGTCCTCGAAGGGCTTGAGGTGCGCCGGATCGATGCCCTGCTTCCGCAGGGGACAATCAATGGGCGGGTGTGCGGGGTCGTGGGCTGGCGGCGCAGCAGGGGGATTCACCACCTTGGCCGGCGGCGCGACGGCTTGCGACGTCACCGCGTTCTGCTTGCACCCGGTACCTAGCGCCAGAGCCCCGAGGACGAGCCTGGCCAATCGCGACGTGTTCACTCGGATGGCTCCTTGGTCGAAATCCTACTCCCATGGTGTTCCGGTCGGGGCTCAGAGCAGAAGGTCGAACAACCGCACGGCGCCGTCCTCCTGCGCCGCAGCCCACGGGCACGCGGGCGCGCCACAGGACGGGCGGCTTCGCCAGCCAGCAGCAGGTTCCGGCCACGATCGTGCGGCCGATCACCACCTGCAGGGCCAGACACGTCGCTCTCGGCGCGGACGCGCAGCCGAGGTGCGCCATTCGAGGGCCCCTGAGGACGAATTCCTCTTCATGACTGTTTACGTGGGCCCAGGGTCCGGGTGAAATCGGGGACCATGTCACGCCTCGGGGCGATTCTCGCCATCTTCGCAGTCTCATTGCTCGCCGGTCCGGCCCGCGCCCAGGACCGCCCGACCTGTCCGCCCGGCAACCTGCTCGCCAAACGAGCGCCGGTCCAATGGCTGGAGATCAAGCGGGACATGGCCATGGTCACCGACGAGCGCATCACGCCCGAAGGCGCGGTGTGGGACGCCTCGCCCGCGGTCATCCTCAACACGGCGGAGTCCACGTTGACCTGGGATCTGGGCACGCCGGCCGAGATCCGGGCCGTCGCCATCCAGGCCGACGCCAATGATTCGTATGTCGTCTGGGGCTCCTCGGACGGGAACGACTACCAAACGATTGGCCAGATCGAGCCCGTACCCGGCCACGGCTTGCGCACGCGCACCATCAACCTCAGCGGCACGAACGTGCGCTTCCTGCGCGTGGGCGGGCGCGGAGGCGACAATTTCTATTCGGTGTCCGAGGTGGCCGCCTACTGCCAGGTGCCCACGCCCTTCCCGGCGGCCATGCAGGTGGTGGACGCGCCCGTGGGTCTTCCGGACTGCCCGACCGGCAACCTGCTGGCTAAGCGCGCCCCGGTGCAGTGGGTGGAAATCAAGCGCGACATGGCCATGGCCACGGACGAGAAGGTCGCGCCCGAGGGTGCGCTGTGGGATTCGGCCCCGGCGGTCATCTTCGACTCGGCGGTCTCTACCCTCACCTGGGATCTGGGCGCGTTGACCGCGGTCCGCTCCCTGGCCGTGCAAGCCGACGCCAACGACACGTACACCATCTGGGGCTCTGCCGACGGAAACAGGTTCGAGGCCATCGGGCAGGTCGAGCCGGCGACAGGCCACGGCCTGCGCACGCGCACGGTCGACGTGGGCGGCGCGCCCGTACGGTTCCTTCGCCTGGGCGAAGGCGTGGGCGACGGCTTCTTCTCGGTCTCCGAGGTGGCCGCCTACTGCCAGCTCCCCTCGCCGTTTCCCGCGGCCATGACCGTCGTGGACGCCCCCCTGGCACCACAGCCGCCCAAGGGCCTCTACGACATCTGGAACAACGACTTCACCGCGCGCATCGAGCTGGTCCTGGCCATCCTGGCGGCGCTGCTCTTGTGGTGGGAGCGCCGGCTGATCCAGGCGGGCATGGAGCACGTCCGCCAGCGCACGCGCAAGATCCTGTTGGCCACCTTCGGCATTCTGGGATTCCTGACCTTCTTCAACTTCGGGTTCTGGCACTTCCCCGGCTTCGTCCACGGCTGGGACACGTTCCACTATTACGTCGGGTCGAAGTACTTCAAAGAACTGCACTACGAACGGCTGTACGAATGCGTGGCCGTCGCCGACGCCGAGGAGCCCAACCTGCGCCGCCGCGTCGAGCTGCGCAAGCTCACCAACCTCCGCACCAACGTGGTCGAGACCACGGCGTACATTCTGGCGCACCCTGAGCAGTGCAAGAGCCATTTCACCAGCGAGCGCTGGGAGGCCTTCAAGAACGACCTGCGCTACTTCCGCGGCCAGGAATCAGCGCGGCGGTGGGATGACGCCCAGACCGACCACGGGTTCAACGGCACGCCGGTATGGAACGTCCTGGGCACGCTCCTGGCCAACACGGGCTCGGCCAGCAAGCTGCAGATCTACGCGCTGGACGCCATCGATCCCATCCTCATCACCGTGATGACCGGGCTCTTGTGGTGGGCGTTCGGCTGGCGCGCCATCGCGGTAGCTATCATCGTGTTCGGGACCAACTTCCCGTCGCGCTGGTACTGGACGGGCGGCTCGTTCCTGCGGTGGGACTGGATCTTCTGGATGGTCCTGGCCGTGGTGTTGCTGAAGAAGGAGAAGCCCTTCTGGGCCGGGGCCTGCATCAGCTACGCGGCCATGCTGCGCATCTTCCCCGGCTTCATGTTCGTGGCGCCGCTCCTCGCCGGTGCCTACCAATTCGCGCGCACGCGCCGGGTCGAGGCGTGGATCAGAAAGATCCTACTGGGCGGTGTGGTGGCCTGCGCCCTACTCATCCCCGTCAGCTTCGCCGTGTCGGGTGGTCCCACGGTCTACAAGGAATTCATCTTCAACACCGTGAAGCACCAGAACACGCCGCTCACGAACCACATGGGCCTGCGCACCATCGTGGCCTTTCGTCCGTCGGAGACCAGCGGGCGCATGCACGCCCAGGGCTTCGTGGATCCTTGGCTGCACTGGAAGGAGGCCCGCCTCAAGGCGTTCAAGCAGGCCCTGCCGGTCTACGTGGCCCTGGTGGCGGCGTACTTGGTCCTGCTCGCCCTGGCCATCCGGGGCCTCGAACCGTGGGCCGCGGTCGCCCTGTCCTCGACGGTGATCCTCTTCGGCGCCGAGCTGACCTGCTACTACTACGCCTTCCTCATCCTGCCCGCTCTGCTGTACGTCAAAGTACGAAAGGCGGGCGAGTGGATGCTGTGGACGACCGCCATCACCCAGTTCATCGGTTGGGCGCCCATCAAGGGCCTGCCGAACTGGATCAAGAATCTGCTGCCGGCGGGCGTGCGAGAGAGCTCCTTCGTGAAGAACTTCACCATGTCCACGGCTTTGGACGAGCAATACACCTGGATGTCGCTGGTCACCCTCATCGCGTTCGTGCTCATCGCCTATGAGCTGTACAAGACCCGCAAGACGGCGCTGGCCGCGGCCGCCACGCCCGAGGGCGCCATCGTCACCGTCGACGCGGAGCCGCAGCCAGCCGCTGCCAAGGAGGCCGAAGACGAGCCCGCCGAGACAGCGGCGTCGGCGCCCGAGCCCTCCCGGCAGTCGAGGAAGCGCCGACGCTGACCGCTGTTCACGGGCACGCCCGCCTGTTCTTGACCGGTCGCAGTTTCCTGGCGGCGACGGGCCACACAGGACCGACACGACGCGGGCCAAAGCAGTTGCACCTTCGACATTCCCGTTGACGATGTGAAGCTCGTCAGCTGGTGATGGGAGCCGCGCCTTCGGGCGGCACGGCAAGCGCGTCGGCCTTTGTTTCGATGCCCAAGGCCAAGATTGAATCGAAACCGCAACTCGGTCGTCCACGTACTAAACGGAGAGTCTCATGAAAATCCTGCTGAGCAGCCTCGCCCTTCTCCTCGGTATCGGAACCAGCGCCGTTGTGGATGCAGCCCCCGGGCATGGCCACGGGCCTGGTCGCATGGAGCGACGCGAAGAGCGACGCGAAGATCGACGCGAAGAGCGACGCGAAGATCGACGCGAAATGCACGAACGCGCGAGACGCGAACGCGAATGGCGGCGCGAGCAGCGACACGAGATGAGGCCGGGCTGGGGCCACGGCCCGGGGATGCGCGTTCACAGAGCGCCGCCGCCCATGCGCGTGGAGAGACGTCCGCGGCCGCCGTCCCGGCGTCACATCTGGGTTGGTGGCTACTGGGGTTGGCGCGGAGGCGCCCACGTGTGGGTGCCGGGGCGTTGGAATCTGCCACCGGCCCCCAATCAGGTGTGGATCGAACCGCGCTGGAGCAATGAGGGTGGCGATTGGGTCTACTACGAGGGGTACTGGGGGCCTGGCACACCCGCGCCGGTCGCGCCGGTCGCGCCGGTCGCGCCGGTCGCCGTGAGTGCCAGCGTGGGCATCGGCCCCGCACAGCTCACGGTGGATATCGCCCCGCCGCCCCTGCGCGCCGAGCCGCAGCCGCCTCCGCCCGCCCCGAACTTTTTCTGGGTGCCCGGGCACTGGGAATGGAACGGCCAGCAGCACGTGTGGATGCCGGGCCATTGGGAGGCACAGCGCGTCGGCTGGACCTGGGCGCCCGCGCGTTGGGAACCGCACGGCCGACACTGGCGCTACCATCCCGGGCGCTGGCACCGGTAGTCGCTCGTGGTGAACGTCGGAGCCCCGCGTGGCCGAGTCGCGGGCTCCGACTCAGATGGGCAGCTCGAAGCTGAAGGAAGTCCCGTCGCCTTCGCTGCTCGACGCCTCCACGCGACCGCGGTGGCGCCTCACCACGCCCGCCACGATGGCCAGGCCCAGCCCGGTGCCGCCCTGATTGGGACGCGTGGTGAAGAAGCGATCCCAAACGCGGGGCAGATTGGCGGGGCTGATGGGATCGCCCAAGTTGTGAACGCTGGTGCGCAGCCATCCTGGGGCACCGTCGCTGACTCGCAAGGTAATGCGCGTGCCCGACCGGGCGTGTTGGGCCGCATTCTCCAGCAAGTTGCGCAGCACGGACTGCAGGTGAACGCGGCGGCCGGACAGGTAGTGGCCGGCGGCGCGGTATTCAAGGACAGCCGGCACGGCCAGCGAGGTCCGCTCCACGGCCTCGCGCGCCAGCGCCTCGAAGTCGATCACCTCGACGGGCGCGGAATCGGCCTCCAGCCGGGACAACTCCAGCAGCCGCGACAGCAGGCGATCCAGGCGATCGGCGTCCTCCAGAATGTTACGCAGGAAGCGCGCGCGGGCCTGGGGATCCTCGGCCGCCCCATCGAGCAACAACTCGGCCGCCCCGCGAATGCTGGTCAGCGGTGATTTGAACTCGTGGCTGATGTTGGCCGCCATCTCGCCGACTTCCTGGGCACGCTGGTCCAGCTTGCGGGCCATCAAATCGAGGGCCCGCGCCAACTCGCCGATCTCGTCTTGACGGCGCAGGGCCAAGGGCTCGCGCACGTCGCCCTCGGCGATGCGTCGAGCCCGCCGCATGAGCTGGGACAAAGGCCGCGCGATGGTGGCCGCCAAAAAGAGCGACAGCACGGCGGTCACCGCCATCGCGCCCACCAGAAGCTTGAGCAGCGAGGTGCGCAGGCGGTAGAGCGAGCTCAACACGGGCAGCGTGGAACGCGTGACGTACACGATCCCCGACGAGCCATCCGCGCCCGGCCCCACCGGCAGAGCCGCGAAAAGGTAGACCCGCTCGCCGCCCGCGTATTTCCAGATGCGCGTGGTGGAGCCGTACTGCCCGGACAGGGCGCGGCGAATTTCCGGCCGGCGGGCCAGTTCGTCGGCCGGCAACGGCGTGGGCGCCAGCGCCGGCGGATCCACCCGTGAGCCCAACAAGTCCGGCGCGTGCTCGCCGCGCCCCTCGGGCGGGCCCTGGGCATGCGAGTCAGCCACCAGGCGTGCCGACGAATCGAGCAAGCGAATGCGCGTGCGGGTGTGGCGAGCGGCGGCCGCCAACAGGGGCGCGCGGGTCTCCAGGCGCAGGCCAGCGGGGTCGGCCAGCAAGACCTGCCGCAGGACCTGGGCCTGGTGAACCATGTCGTCCTCCAGGCCGCGCAGCATCTCGCGCTCGAACACGCGAGCGAAGCCCACGCCCACCAGCGGCACCGACACGATCAGCAGATTGATGAGCAGCAGCCGGTAACGAATGCGATACACCTCGCGCCGCACCCGCTGCCAGCGCGACGGACGCGCCTCCCCTGTCTCGTTCATGGGGGCGCGGCGGCCTTGTAGCCCAGACCGTGCACGGTCTCGATGGGGTCGATGTCGTGCGGGCGCAGCTTGGCGCGAATGCGTCGGATGTGTGAATCCACCGTGCGCTCGGTGATGTGGTAGTCGGCGTCGCGTACGCAGTCGATGATCTGCCCGCGGCTCAGCACGCGTCCCGGGCGTTCCAGAAGGGCGCGCAGAATGCGGAACTCGGTAACCGTCAGATCGATGAGCGCGGCGCCGGCGCGCAGCTCGTGGGCCGGGATGTCCATCTCCAGGCGGCCGTGCACCAAGCGGACCTCGGCTGCTGCCGCGCTCCCCTGCCCCGCCTGCGCCCGGCGCAGCAGGGCCTTGACCCGACTGGCCAACTCGCGCGGGCTGAAGGGCTTGCTCAGGTAGTCGTCTCCGCCCAACTCCAGGCCCACCACGCGATCCATTTCTTCGCCTCGCGATGAAAGAAAGATCACGGGCAAGTGGCCAGAGGCGCGCAGACGGCGACACACCTCCAGGCCGTCCAACTCGGGCATGAGGATGTCGAGCACGCACAGGTCGATGCCACCCGCCTGCACGCGCGCCAGGGCCGCCGCGCCGTCACCCGCCGTGACCACCTTGTGGCCGTCACGTTCCAGGGCGTACTGGACCACGTCCCGGATATGCGAATCGTCGTCGGCGACAAGGATGGTGGCCATCTTCAGCTTGCGCCGTGGTGCACGGCGCTGCCGCCATCATCGATTATCTGGTCCAGCCCTTCAACCCGCGACAGCAACTCGGCGACCAGTTCCTCGCCGCTCGCATCGTGGCCGTGATCCAGGCGCAGGACCTCGGCCTGGGCGGTCAACTGCGCCACCAATTCACCCACCTCGTCCAGCTCGCGGGCGAAGCGATCACGCAGGGCGCGCAGACGGCGGATGTTGTGCAGACGCATGCCCGCGCTGGCCAGGGTTGCGGGTGAGGAGCGCATCTGCTCCAGTTCGGCCAACCGCGCCGCGGCCTGGGCCTCCGAGAAATCGGGGCGCCGCAGAAGGGCATCCAGCTCACGAACCTTGCGCGCGGCCGTGCGGAGGCGTCGCGCCAGGGCCCGCGCCGTCGTCCCGTCGGGCAGCAGGCGCCCCAAGGGCGTCCCCGAGGCGCGGCGAATGGCGGCCAGGAAGGCCGCCTCCTTGTCGACCGGCAGATCCTCCGAGGCCTGTCGGTGCATGAGGAAGAAGGGCCCATAGAGCGGCCAAAAGAGGAGGAGCAAGGCGCCGTCCGCGAGGTTGGCCAGCCCGCCCCGGGTCACGGCCAACACGGCACAAGCACACCCCACCAGCAGGTACAGCCCGAGCAGCGGGCCAAAGAGCGCCGAGGGGGCCTCCATCACCATCTCCCTTCCGGGCAGGTGTCCGCACCGTAATGACCTTGGGCTGAATCGATGGCCGTTCCCACCGAGCCCAGGAAGCTGCCGTCCAGGGCGCGCACAATGGGCACGTCGCGCTCGCAAGGGCGAACCAGGTACGGCCGCAACGTCCAGGGCATCCGCGTGCCCACCATGGCAAACACGGAGAGCAGCACCAGGGTCACCAGGCGACGGGCGCGCGCCTCTACCCACAGGCCGCGCACTAGAACCGACAGCCCCACCGCGCCGGCCACCGAACAGCAGGTCACGGCTAGCAGCACCGCCCGGTGGTAGTCCAGACGGGCCAGCGCCGCGACCAACTGCACCGGCGCCAGGGCCAGCAACACCAGGCAACCGCGGGCCAGCGCCGAGAGCACGAGCGCCAGATCCTCGCGCAACACGGCCCGCCGCCCCAAGGCCGCGTTCAGCCGCGTGAGCACGGGCGTGCACACCACCGCGGTGAGCAGGACGACCAGCGGCAGCTTGAGGCCGGCATAGAGAATCTGCCAGCCGCCCCGATGCGCGCCCAGCACCGCCCCGAACAGGCCCGCGCCCCCCAGAATCAGTCCGAACCACCGTCGAACCAATTCGCGCGACGCCACGGGAGCGCTTTCGATGGCCGCACCTTCAGACGTATCGCCGTCCGCCGCCCGTACGAAACAGCCGGCGGACATCATCGCACCACTCCGCTGCTCAGGATGCGCGCCAGTACCAGGACGCCCAGAAGCAGTGCCATCGCCGACCAGGCGGCGAACAGCGCGCGCAGCCTGACCCCGACGAGCCCCAAGGCGCCCCACAGCTCCACCAAGCCAACCACCAGTCCGGTCGCGATGAGCGCCACCATGCTGGGCAGCCCGCGGCCGCGGCTTGGCCCCGTAGTCACCAGAAACAGCCCCGCCGGTGCGAAGCCCAGCAGAGCGTTTCCCGCCGCGCCCAGACCTTGTCCCAGGGCCACCAGCGTGCGTCCGGGCGACAAGCGCCCACCCAGCAGTCCCGCCCCGATGAACAGCGTGGGCGCACACATCAGCGCCACCCCCGCCACCGTCGCGGGCAGCAAGAGGGCCATCAACCAGGGCGCCGCCCCACCCCACGCCAGCCCAAACAGCGCACCGGCCGCCAGCAGTCCCGCTGCGCCCAGGAGCAAAGCTTTCACCGGAACCCCGGCATGGGTTCCGCAGCCTGGCAAGCCGGCCACCTCTCCGCGGGATTCATCGTCCAGTCTCTCTTCCATGGCGAACCTCCTGGAAAGCAGGATGGCGCTGCCACGTGGCGCCCTCGCTGCGCTGACAAGGAGAGATGCGGGACGAACCGTGCAGATTCTGTGCAGGACGCTCGGTGAGATGCGGGATGGCTAGCCCCGCCTCCTCCAGGCCGCCATCTCCAGCGCCGCAACCGCCAGCAAGGACACGCCCCAGACGCCCCGGCCCTCGGCGGGGGATCGCCATTCCACCTTTTCCGCAGACTCCGGCGCCGCCCTGTCTGACGCTTGCTCGGTCAGCCCCCACAGGATGCACAGAAACAGCAGCGCGGGAATGTTGACCAGCACCAGACGTTCAGGGCGCCGTAACTTGCGAAGGCAAAGGACGCCGAGCGCCAGAGCAAACGCGAGCCCCGCGTAGTTGAGAGCGCTCCAGGCGAAGGATCGGCAGAAGCGCTCGCCGGCCACGTACCCGGCGTGTGCCTCGGGGCAGACCAGGTGATGCGCAAGGAGGATCAGGGCGGCGATGTTCAGGCCCGCCAAGGCCACGCCAAGCACCACGCCGCGGCCCCACCGCCCCGCCGAGGCTTTGCTTCGCGGGATCTCGAAGGACTCCGGACTCATGCCGTCGATCCCGTGAGTACCACGTCCCGGCCGCCTCGCGCGGCACGGAGGGGCTTGCCGCGGCGAACACGCAGCCAGACGGATGGGGACTGCGCGTGTTCCCGCGACCAGCGCCGCCGCGCTCCGGTCGTCAGGTTCCCGTCAGTTCCAACTCGGTTTGCTCGCTGGGCCATCCCCGATCGAGGCTGCACCAGTCCAGTGGGGCCTCAGCTGAGGGCGGCCGGACACTCCCTCGGCGATCCCTCGATCCACATAGTGGAGGAAGGTGACGCCCTGACCATCGTGCCCGAGGGCCGTGGAAACGGCCTGGGGCGTGGCCAATGCCATCAAGGCCAAGTCACCGTGCACAGTCCTCAGGTCGTGCGGCGGCGCGCAGGCTAGAGCCAAACGCCCAGGCCAATGCTCATCTGCGGGAGACCGCACCCCTTTTGCGAAATCATGACTGGTGAATCGGGATCGTTAGCCCAGCCAGCCACCCTCCCGCCACCAAGGCCCACAGTCACGCCGCTTGCGAAGTAGAAAAGGGCGTGGCCGGTCGCTCGAATCTCCACGCCCACGAGATCGACGTTCAGCCAGACCGGATACCCGGTGGTGTGGCCGTAGCGGGGCGCGGTTACGGACACGCCAGCACCTGCGATGAACCGAACGCGCGATCCACCGAACCCAACCCTCTGCATAACAGAGTCCTGAACGCCGGTTATCCCCAGGCCGATCCCGATTTCAGTCTCCAGCCAGGACAACCACGAGTACGCATAGCTGAGGCCCAGTTCGCCCACGGGCGATGCGAGTCCCAGACGAAAAGCGATCTGCTGTCGGCCGGCAGCCCACGGCTCCACCGGCTGGCTCAGCCTCTCGCCGTCGTCGATCGGCCCCTGGTCGGCCCAAGTCTGGCGTTCCCGATCTGGCTCGTTCAAACGCGAAGAAGCCCGGTCTTGCATGGGTCCAATCTCGCCATCCAGGCCACATCGAAGAACGCCGAATCATGTTCACCAGCAAGCACAGAAGGGCCGTCTGACCGTTTCCAAGGCCGGCGAACCGCGGCTGCCGATCTCCACCAGCTTGGCCCCGGTGCTCACCGACTGGCGGCTGGCCACGGGCGGGAAAGGTGCCGACGGCGGACCTTGCTTGCAAGCCCGAGGGGGCCGTGATACCTCTTCGTGCGCCGTGTAGCCACCATGGCAACGGGCGCAAGCAGATAGCAAGAAGCCAGACACCTGGCCTAAGCCACTGAAAACTAAACCGTTTCGCGCGAGTAGCTCAGTTGGTAGAGCATCGGCTTCCCAAGCCGAGGGTCGCGGGTCCGAGTCCCGTCTCGCGCTCAAGTCCACAAACCGGAGCGAGCGTCCACGACCCCGGCCGTCAGCCTCGGGCGCTCTGGGATTCGGTTTGGATGACGGCGGGTGCGCGGTCGCGGAGCAGTTCGTAAGGCAAGGCTGCGACGGCCATGGTGACGAGGCCGCCCAGGAAGAGCAGCGGGCTGCCGGGCACGCGGGGATCGGAGAAGCGCTCCACGCCCCAGTGGGCCGACAACGCGAGGCCCAGCGTGGCCATGACCGCGCCCAGCCCGACCAGGGCCAGGGTCAGCGCCCGACGCGAGCACGAAACAGGTGCCAGCGGCACAGCGATGGCGGGTGCGGGCGCTCCCGCGGGCAGAAGGCGCAGGCTGCCCCAAAAGAGCAGCACGCCCAGGCCGAAGATCCCGACCGTCACGCCGATTTCGATCCACGTCGGGCTGTAGCGGCCTGCCGGGTAGGACAGGCCCAGGCCGTGGGTCTGCCAGGCCACCAACTGCACCTCGCGATGGATGAACACGGCGACCAGGATCACCGCGGACCAAAGGCGCAGCCCACGCCACGACAGGGAGCGACGCCACAATTGAAGCCACAGCGCCGCGCCGGCCGCCAGGAGCAGGACGAGTTGCAGCCAAAACGCAATCCGCCAATCGCCGCTGCACACGGCGATCCCGTAGCGGCGGGCGGCAGGCCAGGCGGAGTGCACGGCCGCATTCTCGGAGGCCACCACCAACAGCAGGCCCGTGGCGGCCAGGAGCAAGAGAGCCCGGGCCAGGGGACGCACGACGGTCAGTCGGCCCGCTGCGGCCAAGACCAAGGCCAGCAGGGCTAGGCCGGAAGCGGCGGCCAGGACCACGAAGCTGGCCAACTCAAGGGCCTCGACCAGCGGCGGGCGCCCGGGACGCGCGGCGAACACGCTGGCCATGATCACGAGGCCAAGCACGGCCAGCGGCAGGGTGAACAGGGACAGCCAGAAGGCGCTGCGTTCGCGACGCCAGTGTTCGGCGGGGGTGTTCTGCCATCCCCAAAAGCCGATGCGGGCCCGCACGGCCAGCAACGTCTGCAGCAAGCTGGTGGAGAGTGAAGCGCCCACCACCAGGGTGAAGGTGCCGAAGAACGGCGATTGCGCCCGGCCCACCAGGGGCAGGACGGTCAGGGTGCGCAGGGGGCGGCCCGAGTCGGCCAACACGCAGAGCGCGGACAGGGCCAGGCCGATGGTGGCCACCGCGGTCGCCACCACGGCCGCGTCCTCCCAGGCGCGCCGACGCAGCAGGCGCACGCCGCCGGCGAAGAGCAAGGCGCTCAGCGAGGCACCGACCAGAAACCCGTCGGCCACCACGTACAGCCCCCACACGGCGCCCCCCGCGCCCGGCGTGCCCAGCGCGGTGGCGGACTCGCCCTGTCGAACCTGCTCCACGGCGGCGACCAGGCCCACCACGACCAGCAGCGCCGGGACAAGCCAGCGTTTCACGGGCGACTCCGCAGGTAGAAGACCTTGGGCCGCGTGCCCACCTCGGGCAGCAGGCGCACGGCGCGCGGAGCCCGGGCCAGACGCGCCAGCTGGGAGCGGGGATCGTTCAAGTCGCCGAAGGTGATGGCGTGGGTCGGACAAGACTGGGCACAGGCGGGCAGCGTGCGCAGGACCTCGTCGGTCAGGGGCTCTTCGTCCACGCGAGAGCGTTCCAACGCCGCGGCGATGCGGTGGTGGCACAAGGTGCACTTCTCGACCACGCCCGCGGGCCGCGGCGCCACGTCGGGGTTCAGGGCGCGCAGCTCGTTGCCCGGCCAACGCGGGGCCGTCCAGTTGAAGGAACGGCGCGCATAGGGGCAAGCCACCATGCAGGAACGGCAGCCGATGCAGCGTTCCCAGATCTGCGCCGTGATGCCCTCGTCGGTCTGGTAGGTGGCGCCGACCGGGCACACCTTCACGCAGGGCGGGTCCTCGCAATGCAGACACGGAATGGGGGCAGGCTCGTCCCCGAGGGGGGCCGGCAGATCGGGTTGCGGGAAGAGAAAGTCCATCCAGCGAATGGGCGAATGTCGGGCCAGTTCGTCGGCGGGCAGCGGCGCCACGTTGTTCTCCACCTGGCAGGCCACCACGCAGCCGCCGCACCGGGCGCACAGATCCAAATCGATGGCCATGCCCCAGCGACGACGCGGCTTGGAGGCAGGCGCGTTGCCTTCGGGCTCGTCGGCCCGTGCCCGCATGGCGGCCAGACCGGCCGCCCCGGCCAGGCCCACGAGCAAACCGCGCCGGCCGTTCTTGTGGTCCGCTGGAGGCCCGCCACCGGTCATGACTGCCTCGCCACGCGCACCCGCGTCTCCTGCCAAGCAATCAGGCCCGAAAGCGGATCGCTGGTCTGTGCCATCAAGCTCAGAATTTCCGCCGTGGCGACCGCGAGCGGTACGGCCACCGTGCCCTGATGCACACCGCCGTGGGGCTTCACCCGCGCCAGGACCGGCTTGTCGACGAGCAGCTCGTTTCCACTCTCTTCCGGCCTCGGCGCCCGGTCGACGCGCACCCGATCCCCCGCGCGCAGGCCCAACCGAACGGCGTCATCGGGATTCATCTCGACCCATCCCGCGGCCGAGAGAGGCAACTGCTCCAACCAGGCGAATCCCAGGGGCAGATCGGGGCCGCCCACCGGGTGATAGGGGACGAGGATGAGCTCGCCGGAGGGCGGAAGGCTCGCTGTTTGCCAGCCGGGCACCATCGCCTGCACGGCCAGCCCTGCCGGCGGCGAGGCCAGGAAGCTGAACTTGCGCGGCACGCTCGGGGGCTGAGCGTCGGCCTGCTCGGGCCACCAGCCACCCTTCTCTTCCATGTCCGCGAGCAACGCCTGCGGCTCGTCGTCCGACACACACAGGCCTCGCAGGCGCTCGACCACGGCGTCCTTATAGCTCGGCCACGGGAGGGCCTTGGCCACCTCTCCGCCGAGGGCAGCGGCCATCTGCAAGACGACATCGCCCACGGGGCGCGTCTGCCCGACAGGCGCCACCACGGGCTGGCGCAGGCCCAATGACGGCACCAGACCAGCCGGCGCGGGCTGCACGACGCCCCAGGTTTCCAGAGCGGATGGAGCGGGCAGGACCAAATCGGCCGTGCTGTCCAGCCCGCGCAAGACAGAGGAAAAGCTGACCGTGAAGGGACCAGCCAACGAGAGACGCGCGCGGCCGGGAAGTGCGAAAGCGGCTTGGGCCTCGTGCAGGAAGACGATGTCGGCCTGATGTCGGCGGAGGCCCACGCTCTGCACGCGCGAGACACCGAACGGACAATCCGCCGTGCCCGCCCCGTCCATGCGCGCTTGCTGTCGGCCGAACCGCGCGACGGAATCCGGCACCACGGCCGGCCAAGGCGAAAGCGGGGCACGGGGCGAAGGGAACACGCCGCCCGGCCGACTGACGGCGCCCAGCAGAGCATTGAGCCCGTGCATGGCCATGGCGGTGGCAAGGCCGTTGCTGGCCCGGGACATATCACCCGCCGTGGCCACCAGCGACGGCTTGGTCTTGGCCAAGGCGTGAGCCAATTGCTCGATGTGCTCGACGGAGACGCCGGTGAGCTCGGCGGTCTTGCGCGGCGGGAAGTCCTCCACCTGCTCGCGAAACCCCGCCTGCTCGCGGCCTTGTCCGTCGCGCCAGCGCTCGAAGGCCACGGCGTGCGCGCGCAGGTCATCCGTGTCGCACAGGCCGTCGCGCAGCAACACGTGCGCGATGCCCAAGGCCAAGGCCCCCGCGCGGCCCGGTGGCACAGGGATCCACTCGTCCACGCGGCAGCCGCCCGCGGGCCGGCGGGGCGAGGCGCACACCACGCGCAGCCGGCGCTGGCCGCGCTCGTCCACGGCGCTGGCTGCGCGGAGGAAATGCATGGTCTGGCTCGACGACTCGAGCAGCTCGGCGCCCATGACCAGGACCAGGCGGGCCCGCTCCAAGTCGAAGGCCGGCAGCTCGTATTCGCCCTGCATGTGCCGCACGGCCAGGGCCACGCCGCCATGACTGTTTGCTTCGCAGCCCACGTGATTGGGGCTGCCGTAGGCCTCCATGAAACGGGCCCACAGCTCGTGCGTGAAACCACGGAAGTCGCCGTCGATGAGGAGCAAGCGCTCGGGATGGCCACTGGCGCGCAGCTTGGCCAGACGCTCGGTCACCTCGCCCAGGGCCTGGTCCCACCCGATGGGTTGCAGATGGCCGTTCACCCTTCGCAAAGGCGTGCGCACCCGCTCGCGGTCGCAGAGCGCCTGCAGCCCGGCTTGCCCGCGCGCGCACAGGCCGCCGCGATTGACCGGGTGCTCGGGATTGCCCTCGATCTTCACCGCCCTGCCCTCGACCACGCGCACCCGGATCCCGCAGCCCGCGTCGCACATCCCGCAGGTGGAAGGCACCCAGCGCTCCTCACCCACGCGCCAGCCTTTGAGCCCGGGCACCAGCGTCGGCGCCACGGGAGCAGCCGGCTTTTTCCCGCAGCCCGCCCCCAAGGCGGCCGCCCCGCCGAGCAGTTGCCGCCTGCTCACCGGTGGCATGCAACGCACTCCACGCTGGCCTTCTTGTCGCGGTGACAGGCGAGGCAGCCCTTCATGTCGAGATGCACGTCCGGCTCCTGCATGGGCTCGCTGACCAGCGTCATATCGCGGTGGCAGGGCTGGCAATCCATGTTGGCCAGGGTCACGTGGGCGGCGTGAGAAAAGTACACGTGGCTGGGCAAGCGGTTCACCTGTATCCACGGTATCTCCTGCGCGCGCTCCGCCCACTGGCGCACCGCCGGCTCGCGCGGGTCAGTGCCCTGCGCCCTTTTGTGGCAGTCCATGCAATCGGCCAAGGTGGGGAAGCTGGCGCGGGCCTCGCCCTCCACGCCCTGGTGGCACGAGCGGCACTTCATCTCCTTGGCTTCGATGTGCCGCCGGTGGCTCATGGCCAGGGG
>JAEXQJ010000270.1 GCA_023438785.1 Pseudomonadota bacterium | reverse complement strand
CCCCTGGCGCCAAGGACGCGCGCCGCCGCGCCATGGTCGCGCTCAATATCGGACGCTACGAGGACGCCATCTCCGCGTTCGAGCAAGCCTACGCACTGGATCAGGATCCCATCCTTCTGTTTCGGCTGGCCCAAGCGTATAGATTGGCTGGCCAACCGAGCAAAGCCCTCGAGGCCTGCGAGTCCTACCTTCGCGCGGCTGACGACCGCGCCGTTGAGCGTGGCCAGGCGGAGCGCTTCCTGGCCGAGATGGAGATGATCGCCTATCAACTCCGCCTGCAACGCGAGTACGGCGTGGCGCCACCCCCGCGCCCGGCCGTCACGCAGTCGGCCCCGCTCGCACTCCAGCCGCCCATGGTTGGTGAGGCAGCCCGCCCGCCGACGCCCCTCCCACTTACGCGGCCCCCGCTCGATGGGAGAGAGTCGAGCCCTCTCACCAAGCCACCCACGCCCGCGCCGCTCGCGCCCTCGCCACCCTTCTATCGCCGTGCCCCCTTCTGGGTGGCGGTGGGTGGGGCGGTCGTCGCCGGCGCCGCGGTGGTCTGGTTCACACAGCGCTCCCACGGCGCACGCGCGCCACACACCGCTCTCGGCTATCAGCAGGCCTTCCCATGAGAATAGCAGCGACTGCCCTCTGCATCGCCTTGGCCTGTCTGGGCGCAGGCTGTTCCTCCGAGCAGGATTCGCTCCTCGTCGTCAGCGTGGACGGGCCCGATTCACTCCCATCCGCGTACTATCTGCGCGTCACCGTCCGCAACGACGGACAGCCGGACTATCACCAGTTCCCCAGCGGGACGACCAGCAGCCGCATCCAGTTCCCCACGTCCTTCGGCTTCGATATTTCGCGCAAGCGCAAGGGAACCATCGCCCTGGACATCGACGCCCTCGACCTCAACATGAACACCGTGGCCAGCGGCAGCGGCAGCGTTGAGCTAAAAGTGGGCGAACGCGCCGACCTGTGTGTGGGGTTGGCGCCAACGTGTTCGACGGCAACGAGCACCGCGACCTCGACGGGCACGGGGCTCGACGGCCCCGACGCTGGCCGGGCGGACACCGCGAATCCCTCGGCCGCCGACAGTCGCCCCCCAGCGCGCGGCGGTCTGCCGGTGGATGTTCGCTTTGCCCGCGTCGCCGCGGGCACGGATCACACCTGCGCCATCACGACCGATAGCACCCTGTGGTGCTGGGGTGCCAACGCCTCTGGCCAGCTCGGCACCGGCGACACCTTGGACTCGGCGCTCCCCGTCCAGGTGGCCGGCAGCGGCTGGGGCGACGTGGCCGCGGGATCGGCCGTGACCTGCGCCCTGCAGTCGAGTGGCGCCCTGTGGTGTTGGGGCAACAACGGCTCGGGACAGATCGGCAACGGCACGGCCAAGGTGAACACCGGCATCACCATCCCGCTTCAACTCCCCGACGCCGCATGGGTCGGCATCAGCGTGGGCTCCTATCACGTGGCGGCCCTGCAACAGGATGGAGCCCTCTTCACCTGGGGCGATAACAGCTCGGACCAGCTTGGCGACACCAGCGCCCCTTCGGCGGGCCGCGCCTCTCCTGGCACGGTCAACACGGCGACCTGGTTGACCACAAGTCGAGCCTCCTTCGGCGCAGGCAACCTGCACACCTGCGCTATTGGCGTCGACCACAGCTTATGGTGCTGGGGCAACAATGCCACGGGCCAACTCGGCGATGGGACCACGCACATGCGACTCGCACCCACGCGCATCGGCGCCCCCGACTGGGCGCAGGTGAGCGCGGGCTACTATCACACCTGCGCGCTCAAGACGGACGGCTCGCTGTGGTGCTGGGGAGACAACAGCAACGGTCAATTGGGCATCGGCTCCACGAGCGCCAGCCGCACTCCCGCCCAGATCACCGCGGCGGCCGGCAAATGGGTCGCCATCTCAGCCGGCCATACGCAGACCTGCGCTCTACAAGACGACGGCTCATTGTGGTGCTGGGGCGGCAACGGGGACGGCCAACTCGGCTCGGGCGACGGCCAATCCCGCAACGCACCCTCCAAGGTGCTCGCCGGCCCGGCCGCGTGGGCGACAGTCTCGGCCGGCGACAGCCACACCTGTGGGGTCGCGGGCGACGGGACGCTCTGGTGCTGGGGGCGCAACAGCTCGGGCCAGCTCGGCCTCGGAGAGTTCGGGGCCCAGCCGTTGCCCACCCGACTCGGTCCCTAATCCGCACCGAATAGGGCCGGGCTTTGCGATTCGTTTGCAAAAGCACTACGGAAGCGTCGCAACGCGCGCCACTTTGTCGGGCTTATATGGGGCCATTTCTGGTGGGTTTCGGCCGACTACGAAAGGTCATCCATGAAGACGATTCATTTGTACGCGAGGCGGATTTGGCAGCTCCTGTTTCTGGCGACTGCGGCCTACATCCTGGCGACCACGGGCTGCGGGGGTGACGAGGCCGGCGGCGCAGCCGGCGCAAGCGGTACTGCCGGCATTCCCGTGGCGGCCGGCAATTCGGGCACGGCCGGAGCAGCCGGGACAGCGGGCAACATAGCCCCCATGGACGGGAGCGCGGCCGGAGCTCCGGGCGACGACGCCGGCGTGGCCGACGCGCCCATCGCCCCCCCCGACGCCGCCACTGACCTGCCCGTCCTCCCCAGTGACACCCGTCCTGCCCAGCCCGATGTCCCCGGGGACGCGGACGCAGGCGCCGCGGGCGGCTGCTCGCCGGCGGGCTGGAACAGGACATTCGATGTGTCCAGCCTATCCGGCTTGGCTGTCCACGGTGACGGGACGCTCGTCGCCGCCGTCAAGCTCTTCGATACGCAGGACTTCGGGTCCGGCCCCGTCACCTCCGCCGGTAGCGCCGACGTGGCCATCGTCAAGCTCAACCCAGCCGACGGCAAAGCCATGTGGATGAAATCCTTTGGGGATGGCTCCGATCAGATGCCCGGCCGCATCGCGCTGAGCAAGTCCGGTCACGTCGGCATGCTCGGCACCTTCACCGGTACCCTGACCATCAAGAACAGCATCGTCAATTCGGCCCCCGACGCCATCGATTTCCTGGCCGCCCTGGATGCAGACGGGAACGGTCTGTGGGCCAAGGCCGTGGACACCAAGGGTGGCGGCTTCCTCGCCATCGCCTCCCACCCGGCTCAGGACGCCTTCGCCGTGTGTGGCTATGCCATGGGCGCCGCCACCGACCTGGTCGCGGGTGCCACGGCCGCCGCGGACGAGCAGGAGGACGTCCTCATTGCCAAGATCGACGCCGGCACGGGAGCCGTGATTTGGAGCCGGCAATTCGCCAACCCGGGCAGCCAACAATGCACCAGCATCGCCCTCGACGCACTCGGCGATGTGTATGCGGCCGGCCTGTACAACGGCACACTGGATCTGGGAGCCGGTCCCCTGCCCCTGGCGCCCGGTAAGAACGCCCAAGCCATCTGGGTAGCCAAGCTCGACGGTGCCAGCGGTTCCACCAAGTCGGCGGCCAGTTGGGGAAATGATCGCCGGCAGTCCCTCAAGGCTCTGAGCGTGGACGATGCGGGCAACCTGGCTTTGGTCGGTGGTCTGCGCGACACCATGACATTCGGCGCTGTCACTCTGCCCGGCGGGGGCGGCCCGGGCGCGGATGCGGGGGCAACCACGACCAGCAACAGCGACGCCTTCGCTCTCAAGCTGGATGGCAAGCTGGTCCCCGTGTGGGCGCGTCGCTGGGGAGACACGGCCAACCAGGAACTGCGCGCCGCCGCTTTCGATTCTGCCGGCGATCTTGTGGTCGCCGGTTCCCTCGTCGGCTCCATGGACATGGGCGGGGGCATGATACTGACCGCGGCCACGGGCGCGGACTACTACATGAATCCGCAGCCCGATCCTTTCTGGGCCAAGTTGTCCGGTGCCACGGGCGCCACCCTGTGTGCCCAGCGATTCGGCGATGATCACCCCCAGTCGGCCGATCTTCTGGTGCTCGCTCGTTCGGCCTCCGGAAGCCAGGCCAACGCGGTGACGGTCTCGGGTAACTTCCAGGGCACCATCGACTTCGGACTGGGGCAGTTGGTGGCCAGTGGAAAGCAGAGCGGCACGAGCGTTCTCATGTCCGCGTACCTCCTCCAAGTCCGTCCGTAAGCCCGGCAGGTCTCCCCGGAACGCCCATACGGCCCGGCCAATACACCGGGTGCGCGTGGGCGTTCGCGGTGCCCCCGGTCTTGTTTGCA
>JAEXQJ010000046.1 GCA_023438785.1 Pseudomonadota bacterium | reverse complement strand
GCCTTCGGGTCACGCCGTCGTCGCACCTGGTTGCGCGCGAACGACACCGCCGAAAGCACCAAGGCCGCCACGAAGAGGTACTTCGCGTTCAGCTCAAGCAGTATCGGATACATGGCCCGCGGTCATACCGCGGGTCGGGGCGACAGTCGACAGCGACGGCCGGCCACGCTCAATGAGTGGTCGACGAACCGGCCCGAGACAGTCAGGGCCCGCGCGCATCCGGATACACCCGAACGCGAGCGCAGGCCCAACCCTGCCAGCAGCGCGGATGGTCGGCTGCTGCCTTCCCTCGACGGTTCGAGCCGTCGCTAGGACTTGGGGTTCTCGGTGTACTCGGCGTCGATCACGTCGTCCTTGCCGCCCGGCGCACCGCCGGCCCCGGGCTGGGCTCCACCCGCCTGCGCGCCCTCGGCGCCACCCGCCGCCTTGTACAGGACCTCCGCCATCTTGTGCGAGGACTTCTCCAGCTTCTCGAAGGCCGTCTTGAACACCTCGGCGTCGGTCGCCTCGCGGTTCGACTCCAGCGTGTTCTTGGCGTCCTTGAGCGCCTCCTCCAGGGCGGCCCGCTCGGACTCGGGGATCTTGTCCCGATTGTCGTCGAAGTGCTTCTGCACGCTGAACTGCAGGGTTTCGAGACGGTTGCGCGCCTCGATGGCCTCGCGCCGCTTCTTGTCCTCGGCCTCGTGCTCCTGGGCCTGCTTGACCATCTTCTGAATCTCCGCCTCGGACAGACCCGACGAAGCCGTGATGGTGATCTGCTGCGCCTTGCCCGTGGCCTTGTCCTTGGCGGACACGTTCACGATGCCGTTGGCGTCCAGGTCGAACGTGACCTCGATCTGCGGAACGCCGCGCGGCGCGGGCAGGATGCCCTCCAGGCCGAACTTGCCCAGCAAACGGTTGTCGTTGGCCATGGGTCGCTCGCCCTGGAAGACCTTGACCTCGACGGAAGTCTGGTTGTCCGCCGCCGTGGAGAAGGTCTCGGACTTCTTGGTCGGGATGGTCGTGTTGCGCGGGATGAGCGTGGTCATCACGCCGCCCAGGGTCTCGATGCCCAGGGACAGAGGCGTGACGTCGAGGAGCAGCATGTCCTTGACCTCGCCGGACAGCACGCCCGCCTGGACCGCCGCGCCCAGCGCCACGACCTCGTCCGGGTTGACGCCCCTGTGCGGCTCCTTGCCAAAGAAGTCCTTCACCACCTGCTGCACGCGGGGGATGCGCGTGGAGCCGCCCACCAACACGACCTCGTTGATGTCCGACAGCTTCTTGCCCGCGTCGGCCAGCGCCTTCTTGCAGGGCTCGATGGTCCTCTGGACGAGGTCCTCCATCAGCTGCTCCAACTTGGCGCGGGACAGGCGAATCTGCAGGTGCTTGGGCCCGCTTGCGTCGGCCGTCAGGAACGGCAGGTTGATCTCCGTCTCCATGACCTGCGACAGGTCAATCTTCGCCTTCTCCGCGGCTTCGCGCAGACGCTGGATGACCATCTTGTCTTTCGAGACATCAATGCCCTGGTCCTTCTTGAACTCCGCAATCAGCCAGTCCATCACGCGGACGTCGATGTCGTCGCCGCCCAGGTGCGTGTCGCCGTTGGTCGACACGACCTCGACCACGTTCTCCCCCACCTCGAGGATGGAGATATCGAACGTACCGCCGCCGAAGTCGTACACCGCGATGAGCTCGTCCTTCTTCTTGTCGAGGCCGTAGGCCAGCGCCGCCGCGGTGGGCTCGTTGACGATGCGCTTGACGTCCAAGCCCGCGATGCGGCCCGCGTCCTTGGTGGCCTGGCGTTGGGAGTCGTTGAAGTACGCCGGCACCGTGATCACCGCCTCGGTGATCTTTTCGCCCAGGAAATCCTCGGCCGCCTTCTTCAGCTTGCCGAGGACCTTGGCCGACACCTCCGGCGGGGAGACCTTCTTGCCGCGGATGTCAAACAGCACCTCGCCGTGCTGGCCACGCACGGTCTTGAACGGCACGCGCCTCTCATCTTCGACCGCCTCTTCGTAACGACGGCCGATGAAGCGCTTGGCCGAGAACACCGTGTTCTCGGGGTTCGTGATGGCCTGCCGGCGGGCAATCTGGCCGACCAGAACCTCGCCCTTGTCATCCCAGGCCACCACCGACGGGGTCAGTCGGCTGCCCTCCTCGTTGGCGATCACCTTGGGCTCCTTGCCCTCCATGATGCCCACCACCGAGTTCGTGGTTCCGAGGTCGATTCCAATGATTTTGCCCATTTACTTGTCCTTCTCTGTATGAGGCCTTTGAAACCGGGCGAACAGTAAGCACGGCCCTCACACGCGTCAAGGCAAGGAACCAGCGCGCCCCAGCCGTACGCCAACTTGGCCCGATGCCCGATAAGAAGAAGGGCCCGGCCGGTAAGCCGAGCCCTTCTTGGTCATCGATGCAGAGAAGTCTGGTCTAGGCCGACGGCGGTGCCGGCGGCGGCGTGGGGGTCACCGCGCTGGACATGGTCCCCTGCAGGCGCGGCATCTCGGTCAGCACCAGCGGCAGCAGTTCATCCATGCGCTTGACATGGATGATCTCGATGTCCTTGCGCGGAGCCTCCGGGATGTCGATGACGTCCTTGCGGTTCCGCTCGGGCATGATGACCCGTTTGATGCCGGCCCGGTGGGCCGCCAGGAACTTCTCCTTGATGCCGCCGACCGGCAAAATGAGCCCACGCAGTGTGATTTCGCCCGTCATGGCCACGTCCGAGCGAACCGGCTTACCGGTCAGCAGTGAGACCATGGCCACGAACATGGTGACGCCCGCGGACGGTCCGTCCTTGGGGATGGCGCCGGCCGGAATGTGCAGGTGGATGTCGCTGCGTTCGAGGAAGTTGTCCTCCAACCCGAGCCAACGGGCACGCGAGCGGATGAACGACAGCGCGGCCTGCGCCGACTCCTTCATGACGTCACCCAGCTGCCCGGTGAGCACGAGATTGCCCTTGCCGTTCATGCGGGTGGCTTCGATGAACAGGATGTCGCCGCCCACCGGCGTCCAGGCCAAGCCCGTGGCCACGCCCGCCTCCGAGGTGCGCTCGGCGATCTCAGGCAGGAACTTCTGCGGTCCCAAGAAGTCGGGCACGCGGCTGATGGACACGATCTCCTTGGGCTGCGCCCGGTTCTCGGCCACCAAGACCGCGATGGCGCGGATGATATTGGCCACCTCGCGCTCCAGGTTGCGCACGCCGGCCTCGCGCGTGTAGCTGTCGATGACCTCGCACACCCCCGGATCCTCGAAAACCACCCTCTCACCGTCGAGCCCGTGCTCCTCCAGCTGCTTCTTGATGAGGAACTGCTTGGCGATGTTCAGCTTCTCCTCACGCGTGTAGCCGGGCAGCTCCAGGACCTCCAACCGATCGCGCAGCGCGGGCGGAATGGGGTCCATGATGTTGGCCGTGGCGATGAACATGACCTTGGAGAGATCGAAAGACACCTCCAGGTAGTGGTCGGAGAAGGAGTGATTCTGCTCCGGGTCCAGGACCTCCAGCAGAGCCGCCGCGGGATCGCCGCGGAAGTCGTGGCCCAGCTTGTCGATCTCGTCGAGCATGAAGACCGGGTTGTTGGATCCGGCCTTCTTCATGCCCTGGATGATTCGACCGGGCAGAGAGCCCACATAGGTGCGCCGGTGACCGCGGATTTCGGCCTCGTCACGCACCCCGCCCAGCGAGATGCGGATGAACTTCCGTCCCAGGGCCCGGGCGATCGACTTGCCCAGCGAGGTCTTGCCGACACCGGGCGGCCCCACCAGGCACAGGATGGGCCCCTTCTTGTCCGTCTTGAGCTTGCGGACCGCCAGGTACTCCAAAATGCGCTTCTTGACCTTTTCCAGGTCGTAGTGGTCCGAATTGAGGATGTCGCGAGCGGCCGGGATATCCAGCTTGTCCTCAGTCGTCACGGACCACGGCAGCTCGACCAGCCACTCGAGATACGTGCGCGTGACCGTGTACTCGGCGGACGAGGGCTGCATCACCTTGAGGCGTTCGAGCTGCTTGAGGGCCACCTTCTCGGCCTCCGAGGGCAGCTTGGCCGACGCGATCTTCTCCCGGAAATCGTCCAGGTCTCCGCCGGTCTCGTCAATTTCGCCCAGCTCTTCTTTGATGGCCTTGAGCTGCTGGCGCAGGACGTACTCGCGCTGATTGCGCCCCATCTCTTCCTGCACCTGGGTGTTGATCTTCTCGCGCACCTTGAGCACCTCGTGCTGGCGCGACAGGAACTGCAGGACGCGGCGCAGGCGCGCCTTGAGGTCGAAGATCTCCAGAATCTCCTGCTTCTCGTCGACCTGCACGTCCAGGTTGGAGGTGATGAGGTCAGCCAGCTGGCCGGGCTCGCTGACGCTGTCGATGAGCGCGGCCGCCTCCTTGGGCAGCTCCGGCATGAGCTTGACCACGCGCTTGGACACGTCCTTCAGATTGAGGACCAGCGCGTCCATCTCGACGGTGGAGCCGGGCGGGTCGGGCAGAGCCTGCACCTTGGCCGTCATGAAGGGCTCTTGCCCGGAGACCTCCAGCAGCCGCACGCGCGAAATGCCCTGCAGGATGACCGAGAAGCTGTCCTTGGCCAGCTTGATCACCTTGAGGATCCGCGCCGCGCAACCGACGGTGTACAAGTCCGCGGGTCCCGGATCCTCGGTGCGCGCGTCACGCTGGGTGACGATACCGATGACGGGCTTCTCTTTGGAGATCGCCTCCTCCACCAGCTTCACGGACTTCTTGCGCCCGACGTCGATGGGGATAATCGACCCTGGGAAAAGCACCGAGTTGCGCAGGGGGAGAACGGAGATGAACTCGGGAATCTCGATAGGACCCTCGGGGGCCGTCTTCTTGGAAGGCATACGTGTGAATCGTAGTACGCACCGTTCACTGGTGCGACAACTTTGAGCGGCGGGAATCCTCGAAATGTCCACGGAAACGCCCTCCCGCCGCGGCTCACGCACATGTCAGCGGGGCGCCAGGGCGCCCGCTGAGCTACTTCCGCTTCTCGGGAGCGGCCGGCTTGGGCTGGGCGACGGGAGCGCCTGCCGCCGACGCTGGCGCACCGACTTCGCGCCTCACGCCGTGATGGGCCAGGAGCTTGGCCTCGATCTTCTTCGACACCTCGGGATGGTCGCGCAGGTACTGCTTGGCGTTCTCGCGACCCTGGCCGATGCGCTCGCCCTCGAAGCCGAACCAGGCGCCCGACTTCTCGACGACGCCGCATTCGGACGCCAGGTCGACCATGTCGCCCTCGTGGCTGATCCCCTCGCCGTAGAGGATGTCGAACTCCACCTCGCGGAAGGGCGGGGCCAACTTGTTCTTCACCACCTTGACCCGCGTGCGGTTGCCCACCACCTTCTCACCGTCCTTCAGAGCGCCCACCCGACGAATGTCCAGGCGCACGCTGGCGTAGAATTTCAGCGCGTTGCCACCGGTGGTGGTCTCAGGGTTGCCGAACATCACGCCAATCTTCATGCGGATCTGGTTGATGAAGATGACCAGGGTATTGGATTTGGAGATGGTGCCGGTCAGCTTGCGCAGGGCTTGGCTCATCAGGCGGGCGTGCAGACCCACGTGCGAGTCGCCCATTTCTCCCTCCAATTCCGCCCGTGGCGTCAGGGCGGCCACCGAGTCGACCACGACCACATCCACCGCGCCCGAGCGCACCAGCATCTCGGTGATCTCCAGGGCCTGCTCGCCATGGTCCGGCTGCGACACCAGGAGATCGTCGGTACGTACCCCCAGCTTGCGCGCGTAACCCACGTCCAGGGCATGCTCAGCATCCACGAACGCGCAGATGCCGCCCATTTTCTGCGCCTGAGACACCACGTGCAGGGCCAGCGTGGTCTTGCCGGATGACTCAGGACCGTAGATCTCGACCACACGGCCGCGCGGCAGACCGCCTGCCCCCAATGCGATGTCCAGGCCCAGCGATCCCGTGGGCACGACCAGCACCTCGGGCGCGGGGATCTCTTCGCCGAGGCGCATAATGCTGCCCTTGCCGAACTGCTTCTCGATGGTGGAGACCGCCAGTTCGATGGCCTTGTCGCGCGCCGGATCACGCTCGCGCTGTGCCGCCACGGGGGCCGGCTTGCCGTCGGTCTTATTGTCCTTGTTTTCAGTCGCCATAGGTCTCGGTCTCCTTACTGCTTGCAGGGGTCACGTGCGTCCCGCGCGAGGACGGGCCATCGCAAGAGGGCGCGCACGTGAGGGGGCTCGAATCTAGAGGAAATGACGGCGTGCCATATCGAGGGCGAAATACGCGGCGGCGCGCCGGATGCGCTCGCGCCCGCCGGAGAAGAGCTTGCTGACGGTCTTGGTGGACTTAGGCCCGGCCAGCGCAAAACAGACCGTGCCCACCGGCTTGCCGCCCTCGGTCTGGATCGGCACGCTGGTGCCGTCCCGGGACGATCCGGCAATGCCGGTGATGGCCACCG
Organism: Pseudomonadota bacterium; assembly: GCA_023438785.1. GTDB lineage: Bacteria > Myxococcota_A > Polyangia > Fen-1088 > Fen-1088 > Fen-1137. The sequence goes on along the minus strand of JAEXQJ010000046.1, from coordinate 23,757 downwards.
CCACCGTCGCGCCGGTGATGCGGCGAGCGCCCTCGGCCATCTCTTTGGCGCAAGGCTCACTCACCGCGCCCTGCTCCGCGATGGTCTCGGGCCTGACGCCCAGAAGCTTCACCTTCACGTCGTTGGCATAGGCCATCACGCCGCCGAGGAAGAAGTCGCTCGCCCCCGGCTCCTTGGTGATCAGCTCACCTGCCATGCCCCCGGTGCACGATTCGGCCAAGGCCAAGGTGGCCTGGTTCTCGCGCAAGGTGCGGCCCACGACCAGCGGGAAGGTGTCGCTATCCACGCCGTAGATGCCGGCGCCAATCCGCTTGCGCAACTCGCGATCAATCGCCTCCAGTCTCTCCTGGCTCTCGGCCGGGCTGGCGCCGCGGATGACCACCTTGACGTGATTCTCGGGTGCGTCTGTGCGGAAGTGCAGAGTGGCACCGGGAACGCCCTGGAGGAGGCCGGCCAATCGGTGGTCGATGTGGGACTCGCCCATGCCGTACAGATGCCAGGTGCGCACGGCCGCAACCGCCACTCCCCGCTCGCTCAGCATGGTTCGCAGACGAGGCGCCACGTGATCCCCGAAGATGCGCTCCATCTCTCGGGGAATCCCGGGTAGGAAGAACGCCTCGGCTCCCCCCAGGCGGATGAGGAAACCGGGCGCGATCCCGGCCCCATTGGGCAGCGCCTCGCCCCCCCGGGGCACCCGCACCTGTCGCAGGTTGTTGGGCGTGAGCTCGAAGCCATGCGCGGAGAACCGGCTCTTCATGGCCTCCAGCGAGGCCGCGTGCGGCTCGCTCTCCACGCCCAGCATGGAGCACACCACATCCACGGTTCGGTCATCGGCTGTGGGTCCCAAACCACCGGTCACCAGCAGGAACGCGGCCTTGCGCGACAACGCCGAAAGGGCGGCCTCAATCACCTCGGGTTGATCGGCCACCACCGCGTGCTCGACCACCTGCAGGCCCAGCTCCGAGAGATGATTGGCCAGGGAACCGGAGTTGGTATTGACGATCTCGCCGCACAGGACCTCGTCGCCGATGGCCAGGATGGCGGCGCTGTCCGCCGGCACCGGAAGCGCCGCGGGCGGCTCGAGCACCGGTGAAATGACGATCGCGCGTTGAGGGGGCACCGGACGAGCAACCTTGGCGGATGGCCTCGTCGCGGGCCTTGCAGACACCTTGGCGGCCGGTTTGGCCGGCCGTTTGGCGACCGGCTTTGCAGCCGCCTTGCCGCCCGGTCGCGATTTCCGTCCCGCGCCCCGCGAGGAGATAGACATTTGTTCAGTACCTTAGCCAGCACGCCAAGGCCAGTCAACAGCCGAAACTGCGACGGAGCCGCGTCCTCGCGCGAAGGTTGACACCGCCCACGTCCGACGCTCAACTGTACGGACTGACATGCGAATCCGGTACGCCGCCAAGACCGACCCCGGGTTGAAGAGGACCCACAACGAGGACTACTTCTGCCTCATCGAGGAGGAGCAGCTCTTCCTGGTGGCGGACGGCATGGGCGGTCACGCCTCGGGAGAGGTGGCCAGCAAGCTGGCCGCAGATACCATTCGTGACTTCTTCGCGCGCACCCGCGACGAGGACGCCACCTGGCCCTACAAGGGCGATCGCCATCTGGCCTTCGTGGAGCAGCGGCTGTCGGTGGCTATCAAGCAGGCCAACAAGAAGATCCACGAGGCGGCCACCAAGGACGTGCGCCTGACGGGGATGGGCACCACGGTGGTCATCGGGCAGATCTGGGAAGACACCACCAACCCTGATCAACCGGTGACCAAGTTCTGCGTGGCCCACGTGGGCGACTCGCGCTGCTACCGCGTCCGCAACGGCAACGTACAGCAGCTCACGCGCGACCATTCGCTCCTAGAAGACTACAAGGATGCGCGGCCCGGCATGTCCGACGAGGAGCAGCGCAAGTTTCCGCACAAGAACGTGATCACGCGCGCCCTGGGCATGCGCGATACCGTCCAGGTGGATATCGCCTCCGAGGAGATCAAGGACGGGGACATCTTCCTTCTCTGCTCGGACGGCCTATCGGGACTGGTCGAGCCTCCCACCATGCGGGAGCTGTTGAAGGTGGGCGCGGACCTGGACGACGCGGTTCAGAAGCTGGTCGACGCCGCCAACAAGGCGGGCGGCACGGACAACATCACCGTGCTGACGCTCGAGTGCCGGCTGCCCTGAGTTGAGCCGCCGGATGCCCAGACGTCGGGCGGCGCTCACCGGCGGCCCGGTAGCTCGACGACGAACCGGGCACCGCTCGCCGCCGCTTCCAACTCCAGAGTGCCGCCCAGGCTCTCGACGATGGAGCGCGAGATGGACAGGCCCAGGCCCGTGCCGCGGCCGGGCGCCTTGGTCGTGAAGAACGGGTCGAAGATCTTGCGTCGCAAGTCGCTGGGAATGCCCGGTCCCTCGTCGGCCACCTCCAGCCGCACGCGCTCCCCCGCCGTCGAGCAACTCACCACGATGCGACCTTGGCCCTCCATGGCGTCCGCCGCGTTGAGGAGCAGATTGACCATCACCTGAGCCAGCCGCCCCGGTGAAACCAGCACCTCGGGCCAGGGCCCCTGGGCCGGTTGGTGTACGACCGTGATCTTGCGAAAGCGGGCTTGCGGCGCCAGGAGCGCCTGCGCCGAGGACACCACACGCAGGGGATCGGTGGGTGTCGCCTCCTCGTGACCGGGTCGAGAGTACTCGAGCAGATCGCGGATGATGCGGTTGATGCGCTGGGTTTCGGCCTTGACCCGGTCCAGGGCATCGCGACGCTCAACCTCCGAGAGTGTGTCCGCGCGACTGGACTCCGCGCGCAGGATATCCACGTAGCCCAGGATGGCCGCCAGGGGATTGCCGATCTCGTGGGCCACGCCGGCGGCCAACTGCCCCACCGAGGCCAGCTTCTCCGATCGAATGAGCTGCTCGCGCTGGGAGGCCAGCGATTCGATCATCTGATTGAACGAATCCACCAGAGTGGCCAACTCGGACGGCCCTGCCTGCTCGATGGGCCCCTCCCAGTGCCCCGCCGCAACCTGCGAGGTGGCCCGTTCCAGCCTGCGCAACGGGCGCACCACCAGATGGGTCAACACGAAATAGCCGAGGGCCAGGACCAGCAGCGCATTGGACAGGGCCAGGGCAAGGAGCAGCCAGCCCGAGCGACGAAGCACCACGTGCACGGGCGCGTCGGCCGGGAGGACCGCGCGGGCCGCCCCCAACACCCGTCCGTCGGCTTCGATGCCCGCGTAGGCCACCAACTGCTTGCCCCCGTGCTCGGGGTTCTCGCGGTAGTTAAGCACCGGAGACACGCCCGCCAGCACGCCATTCGCGACGGACAAATCGGCATCACCCGACGCACGCGGCGGCCACGCCGCCAACACCTCCCGCCTAGGGCCCAGCACCGAAAGCTCCAGGCCCTGGTCAGCTTGCACGAGGCCACGCAGGAGCCCGTTCAAGCGTTGGCGGGCCTCGGGAGAACGCAGGGATTCGTCGCGCACCAGGAGCGCGGAGGCGGCGCGGGCCGTGGCAGAGGCCAGGAGCACCACGTCCGCCTCCCGTCGCACGCGCAGGCTGTCGCCAGCCGCCCACAGGGCCAGGTACCCCGTCGTCAGCACGGCGATCAAGGTGACCGCGGCGAGGCCCAAGAGGATCTGGGATCGCAGACCGAAAGCCCGTCGCTGGCGTGGGGCCACGGCGACGCGGGAAGGCGCCTCCATCTCGCATCCACCATAACACCGGCCTGGAAAGCGGGATACCGCCGCGCCGGCCAGTGCTACACTGCCCGCCCGATGGCTGAGACGACGGAGCCCGTGAAGTTTGACGACATCCTGGCGCGCCTGCGCGTCCTGGTGGAGAGGCTGGAGGGCGGGAGTCTCTCGCTGGAAGATGGCCTGCGCAGCTTCGAGGAAGGCATGGAGCTGTGCCGACGAGGCGCTGATGTTCTGGACAAGGCCGAGAAGAAGGTCGAGGTGCTCCTCTCCACCGTCGGCGGTACGCCGCGAACCGCACCCTTGGACGCGGCCGTCGAGCGCGAAGAGGCCGAGTGACCGACTTCGATTTGGAGGCCTGGCTGCGCCAGGGCCGCGCGGATCTGCAGGCCCTGCTGGAGGACCGGCTACCTGCCCTCGCGCCGGCGCAGGATCCGGGACGACTGGTCGAGGCCGTCCGCTACTCGGTCCTCGCGCCCGGCAAGCGGCTGCGCCCCTTATTGGCGCTGGCGGCCGCGCAGGCGGTGGGCGTGGAGCCTGATCAACCCATTCGCATCGCCGCGCTCTCCGTCGAGTTGGTCCACTGCTACTCGCTGATTCACGACGATCTGCCCGCCATGGATGACGACGATTTCCGGCGGGGGCAGCCGTCGAATCACAAGGTGTTCGGCGAGGCTACCGCGCTGCTGGCTGGGGATGCCCTGCTGACCCTGGCCTTCGAGTGGATCACCGAGGCCGGCGGTCTGGCGCGCGCGGCCGCTCCGGGCGCGCACATGTCGGGGCGCTATCTCCAGGCCGCGGCTGCGCTGGCCCGAGGCGCAGGCATGTGTGGGATGGTGCGCGGACAGGCGCGTGATCTGGGCGAAGCCCCACCCTCCGAGCTGTCCGGCATCGAGCTGCTGCACGAGGAAAAGACGGGCGCCTTGTTCCGCGCGGCCCTGGAGATCGGCGGGTATGTGGCGGGAGCCAGCGACGCCCAACTCGCCGCGCTCGCGCGCTTCGGCACGAGCTACGGGGTCGCATTTCAGCACGCCGACGATTTGGCCGATAAAGAGTTCACGGCCTTCGCGCCGCAGGCGGAGCGACGCATCCATGAACTCACCGCAACCGCGATCCACGCCCTGGACGTGTTCCACGGGCGCGCGGACGCTCTTCGAGGGCTCGCTCTCCGCTTGCAGTCTCGCTAGCATACGCACCCTCGCAATGGTCATTCTGAGGTAACCGTACGTGACCTGGGACGATGTCACCCGCGTTCAGGAAGGTCCCCCCGGCACGGCAAAGTCGCCGCCCGACCGGGACGTCGCTTGCCTGATCGTCCTGGCCGGTAGCGCCATGGGTGAGATGTACAAAATCACGCGGGAGCGCACGGTGATCGGCCGCGGGCAGAAGGCCCACGTGCGCATGATGGACGACGGCGTGTCGCGCGAGCACTGCGAGATCGTCGTCAAGGGCGACAAGGCCACGCTGCGCGATCTGGGCTCGACCAATGGCACCTTCTGCCGCGGCAACCGCGTGACCGAGCACGAGCTCGCCGACGGGGACAAGATCCTGGTGGGCTCGGGGACGGTGCTGAAGTTCACCTACCACGACAGCCTGGACGAGACCTTCCAGCGCCAGATGTACGAATCAGCGCTGCGGGATGACCTGACGAAGGCCTTCAACAAGAAGTACTTCACGGATCGGGTCGAAAGCGAGTTCGCCTACGCCGCACGCCAGCGCTCACCCTTGGCGCTCGTGACCTTCGACCTCGACCACTTCAAAGAGGTCAACGATACTCACGGCCATCCGGCGGGCGACCACATGCTGGCCGATATGGCCAACATCGTGCAGGCTGTGGTGCGCGTCGAGGACGTGTTCGCGCGCGTCGGTGGCGAAGAGTTCTCCATCATCTGTCGCGGCGCCGACTTGGTGCAGGGCCACGTCATCGCCGAGCGGGTGCGCCAGATCGTCTCCGACCATCGCTTCGAATTCGAGAGCAAGCAGATCCCCATCACCATCAGCGTCGGCGTGGCCGCCGCCCAGGACCCGCGCATCATGGACGCGCCCGGGCTCATCGCGGCCGCCGACCACGCCCTGTACGAGGCCAAGCGCACAGGCCGCAATCGGGTGTGCCTGTGGCGGTGAACGCTGTGCCCCGAGCCGCGTGACGGAAGACATGCTGAACCAGCTCTCTGCCCTGCTCGACGCGCAATTCGTCGTCTACACGGTCATCGCGCTGGTCCCCAATCTCCTCGTCATCCTCTTCGCCATCGCGCGGCTGAGCCACGAGGTTCGTCTGCTCAAGCAGAAGAACGCCATGCTGGAGACGGACATCGAGATGCTCGATCAGGGCATGAAGAGCCTGACTGAGGAGCTGCAAAGCCTGCGGCAGGCCGAGCAGCGGAAGATCGCGACGCTGAGCGGCCCGCCCAGCCGGTAACGCTGGGGCACGAGCACGCAAGCGCTCAGTAACTTGCCGCTCGGTTGCTCGGTTCGTACTCTGACCGCGATGAACCGGACTCTCTGCGCGATCCTGGGGACGCTCGCTGCCTGGCCCATGGTGGCCCACGCGAGCGAGCAAACCGACGACGGCGACGACGCGAACGACGCTGGTGCTGCCGAAGACGTGACCACCCCTTCACCTGTTGGCAAGGCCGTGCCCTTCGACGAGCACTGGCTGGAACCACACTTCATCGGGGGGCCGGCGCGCCTGGGCGCGGAGAAGTACCGCGAGGGCGACTACGGGGCTGCGGTCCGCGAGCTGAGGCGCGCCCTGCCCTCACTGCCCAAGACCGAGCGCAACCCGGCGCGGTTTCTCCTGGCCATGGCGCACATGTATCTGTCGGACTGGGATGACGCCGCCAAGCTGTTCCAGGAGCTGTGGACCGAGTATCCCGAGCTCGCGCCCTATCACGCCTACTACGCGGCCCGCTGCCGGGTGCGCCAGGGTGATGCGGTGGGTGCGCTGACCTGGGCCAGCCGCGTGCCCACGGGCTCGGTGCTGGAGGCAGAGAGTGTCCTGGTGAAGATCGACGCCTTGCTGGCCGAGAAGCGCTGGGCGGAACTCGAATCCGAGGCAACGAGCTTTCTGGCCCGTTTTCGCGCCGGGCCGCGCCGGGCCGAGGCGGCCTTCCGACAGGCCGAGGCCATGCAACAACTCAACCGCCCACTCGCGGAGCAGGTGGAGGTGCTCCGTCGCATTTGGGCCGAGGCACCGACGGAGATCTGGGCCACGCGCGCCGAGGAGCGCCTCAACGCCCTGGCCAAAGCCGCGCCCCCGTCCCAGGGTCAACTCTTCACGCGCAGCGCCCGCGACTGGACCACGCGGGGCCAGCAACTGTACGAGAAGAACGTGAACGCGCCCGCCGAGGCTGCCCTCACCGCCGCGCTGGCCGCGCCCGGCCTGGACCGGGATCTGGAGTGCACGGCCCGCCATTTCCGCGCCCAGTCCGTGTGGAAGCAGCGTCAGCGCCCGCGCGCTGCCCCGCTCTTCGGCGAGGCCGAGGCCGCCTGCCGGACGGCGGGCAACAGCGATCTCGTGGTGCGCTCGCTGTACCAGGGCGCGCGCTGCTGGGCGTCCTCGGGCAGCCGCGACAAGGCCTTGGCCGCTTACGCCCAAATCGAAAAGGAGTTCCCTAGCCATCGCCTGGCCGACGACGCCCGTCTACGCGCCGCCGAGGTCATGACAGATAACGGCGATCTGCAGGCAGCGGACAAGCACCTGCAGGCATTGCCCGACCTCTACCCGTCGCATGACATGGCCTCAGAGGCCCTGTGGCGACTGGCCTTCGCGGCTTGGCGCGCCGGCGACTTGGATAGGGCGCTGGCCTGGCTCGACAAGGACATCAAGCTCTTCCCACGCGAGGAGATCTGGTACGCCGCCGGACGCGCCCACTACTGGCGCGCGCGGATCCTCGACAAGATGGGCAAGAAGGCCGAGTCGCGCCGAGCCTACGAAGCGGCGGTGCGCGAGTACCCGCTTTCGGTGTACGCGCTCATGGCCCTGGAGCGACTGCGCGGTAACGGTCCCGAATTGCGGGCCAAGCTGCTCCAGCAGCTCCGCCTTCCTGGCGCGGGCAGGAGGGCCTGGCATTTCGAGCCGCAGCCCATCTTCGGCGAGCCGGGTTTCCGGCGCGCCGTGGAGTTGGCGCGTCTCGGATTGGGCAGCGATGCACGACGCGAGCTCGCCAGATTGGGCGTGGGCAGCAAGGCGGTCCCGGCGGGCTCACCGCGCGAGGACGTGCTGTGGATTGCCGCCATTCTGCTTGACCGCGGCCATCTGTGGAGCGCCTCGCACGCCATCCCCCGCTACACGCTGACCGAGTACCGCTGGTCGTACCCGACCGATGCCCGCGCCGAGGCCCAATGGCGCCTGGCCTATCCTCGCGCCTTCCCTCAATTCGTCAGCAAGAACAGCAAGGCCAACAAGGTGCCCGAGGCCCTGCAACTGGCCATCATGCGCGAGGAAAGCGCCTTCAACCCCAAGGCTGAGTCGTTTGCCAACGCCCTGGGGCTGACCCAGATGCTGGTCCGCACGGCTCAACGCTTCGCCAAAGGAACCGTCACCCGCGATGCCCTGCTCAGCGCGGACAAAAACCTGGAGCTGGGATCTCGCTTCCTGGGCTTTCTGCTCGAACACTTCGGGGGTGCCGCGCCGCTGACCATCGCGGGCTACAACGCCGGCGAGGGCGCGGTGGATCGCTGGCTGCGCGACCGCGGCACGCTGGAGACCGACGAATTCATGGAGACCATTCCCTACGACGAGACCCGCAACTACACCAAGCGGGTCCTGGCCTCCATGTTCGCCTATTCCTGGCTGTACACCCACGACAAGCCCGTGCCCGTGCTGTCCTTCTCTTTGCAGAGGGGCGAGACCAAGAAGCTGGCCGCGGCGGAGACCAAGCCCCAGACCAAGAGCGCCCCCAAACCGGAGAAGAAGTCCGGCAAGAGCGGCAAGCCGTAGGGTGCGGGCGCCATCGAATCGGCGCCCAAAACCCATCCCGACTCCCCTGGGAGGTCTTAGTTCTTCTTCTTGCGCCGGGAGAAGAAGCCGGCCTTTTCGGGCTGAACCTCCACCTTGTCGCCGGCCAGGGCGGCGAAGGCGCGCAGGGCTTCGGTTTGCTCGGCGGTCAGGTTCTTGGGCACCACCAGCCTGAAATGGATGACCAGATCGCCCTTGCCACGCTCTTGTAGCCGGGGCAACCCCTGGCCACGCAGGACCACGGTGTCACCCGGCTGGGAGCCGGCCTCGACCGTCACATCCACTTCGCCACCCAGGGCGGGCGCCTTGAGGGTGGCCCCCAGGGCGGCCTGAGGAAACGAGAGAGGCAGGACCGTGTGCAGGTCCGCGCCGTCGCGCTCGAAATGCGGGTCGGCCGCCACGCGAATGTGCACGTACAGGTTCCCCGGCCGCCCCCCCGGCACGGCCTCGCCTCGCCCCATCAGGCGCAAGGTCGAGCCGTCCTCCACCCCGGCGGGTACGCTGACCTGCAGGTTCTCCTCCACCATGCGCAGACCGTTGCCCTTGCATGACGGGCACGGCTTGCTGACCACCTCGCCCGCGCCCTGGCACGAGGGACAGGTGGTCGAGATCATCAGGAACCCCTGCGAATGAACCACCTGGCCGCGGCCCCGGCACTGGGGGCAACGCTCGCGGCTGGTGCCCGGCGCGGCGCCCGTGCCTGAGCATTCGGCGCACGGCGCGCGACGGCGAACCTTGACGTCCTTGCTCGCGCCGCTCGCCACCTCGGCCAAGGTGAGCTCGACCTGGCTCTCCACGTCCGCGCCGCGCGAGGGCCGCCCGCCACCGAAGCCGCCACCGAAGCCGCCACCGAAGAGATCGCCGAACACGTCGCCAAAGGCCGAGAAGATGTCGTTGACGCTCGAGAACCCGCCGCCGAAGCCGCTGGCGCGCGGGCCCTCGTGACCGTAGCGGTCGTAGAGGCTGCGCTTCTCGGGGTCCGAAAGGACCTGATAGGCTTCGGACGCCTCTTTGAACCGCGACTCGGCTTCCTTGTCGTTGGGATTGCGGTCGGGGTGCAGTTCCAGCGCGAGCTTGCGGTAGGCCCGCTTCAGCTCGGCCGCATCGGCGCTACGAGTCACGCCGAGTACTTCGTAAAAGTCGCGCTTGTCACTCACGGTTGAAGGCCATCAGGGTACCCGAAAACGCGGCGGCTTCCACGCACGACGGCGGAAGCGCGCTTCGATTCTTGAGGTCACGGTGGTCATGCTTGATACTTCGCAGCGTGTTGCACGTGGTCATGAGCACCTCGCACGCCGGCCCCACGCTGGCCAGCAAAAGCAAGGTTAAGCTCCGAGCGGGGCTCGACAAGCGCGTCACGCGCCGAACCCGGAGCTAGTCGCGATGGCCAGGCACTTGCCCGACGATCCAGGCCCTTGGCAGGCCCTGGAAACGCAGTATCTGTTCCGCCGGCCGCCCTGGCTGGTGCTGCGCCAGCAGCATTTTCGCCTACCCACGGGGAGAGAGATCCGGGACTACTGGGTTTCCGAGTATCCGCCCTGGGTCAACGTGGTGGCCGTGACGCCCACGGATCAACTGGTGATGATTCGCCAGTTTCGGCCGGGCATCAGCCAGGTGCACTACGAAATCCCTGCGGGCGTGGTCGACCCGGGCGAGGACATCGAAGCCGCCGCACGCCGCGAGTTGGCCGAGGAGACCGGCTACGGCGGCGGACGCTGGTCCGTGCTGGCGCGTCTGTCCGCCAACCCCGCCCTGCAGAACAACATCACCACGACCTACCTGGCCGAAGACGTCGAGCCGATGGGCGCCGCGCAGCCCGAGCAGACCGAGGACATTCGCGTGCACCTGGTGCCCGTGGCGCAAGCGGTGCAGATCATCGACGAGGGCGACATGATCCAGGCCCTGCACGCAGCCCCCCTGCTGCGCTATCTGCTCAGCCGCAAGGGTGGCTGAGGCCATCCGCCAGCCAGCCCTGGCGATCTAGAGCCGAAAAGCCAGCCGCAGACCGAGCAGAGTGGTGTGTCTCAGCCGCCCGACCTCCACGCCGAAATCCATGCCTCCCGTCGTGATGCCGAAGCCGAAGGCGCCGTGGAAATGCAGGAGCTTGTCCGAGTCGATCATCATCCACGGGCCCACCAGGCCCTCGAAATAGATGCGCTGAACGTGGGCGCGGAGGCGCAGATCCACGGGCACCGCGATGTTGTCGCTGTCCCCGAAGAAGGCCACGCCGGCGCGTCCGCCCAATGAAAGGAAGCGCGCCAGACGCGTGTCTGCCCCGAGGGTGAGGTTGAGCTCACCGTCACCGCCCTCGACCCAGTCCGCGCCCAGACCCAGGTTGGCCGACGCGGCCGCGGGACCCGAGACGCTCAGCACGGAGAGTGCAGCGAAGAGCACCGAGAGATGACGCAAGCGCGGGGGAAGCATCACGGAAGCGAGTAAACCACGCCCCACCGACCGAGAGGAGTTTTCCCCCTGCCGCTCGCCGCCGACGTCAGCACCGCTCGCCGCTGGCCGGCTCGGGGCGGTACCGCTTGAGGGCGGCAACCAGGATGCCGGGCAGGACCAAGAGGGAGGTCAAGGCGCCCATCGTGATGCCCATCGACACCGCCGTGGCCAATGGCCGCTGCCCCTCGGCGCCGGCCCCCGTGGACAGCGCCATGGGCAGAAAGCCGAAGGCGGCCACGGCCGTGGTGCTGAGGACGGCGCGCATGACGGTTGTCCCAGGATACGCTCCACACGCACGTCTCCCGTGCCCGGAATGGCGCGCACGGTCTCGCGAACTCGATTGGCCAAGTCCGACAGGGTCTCCAACTCCGTCCCGAAGACTTGAATGGACACGTCCGCGCGCGAGCCGCTGATCAGCTCGTTGGCCTCTACTTTTCTGTCCCCAGCGCCCTCTCCATCTCCTCGTTTCGCCGCCGCATGGTCTCTGCTGCTTGGCGGGCGTCGTCGAGGAGGATCGCCGGCGTGGTCAGGCCCACCGAGGGCAGCCCCGCCTGGTGGCGCGCGAAAGACAGGTAGCCCAGGGCCAGGCCCGCTGCCACGAGACCACCAAGGAGCAGGGACACGATCCGCGTGGTGCGGCCGAAGGCAAGCACGATGGCGATTCCCACCGCCAGCCCCGCGCCCGCCCCGACGGCGAAAGAGGGCGCGTGCCAGGGCTTGGCAGCGGGAGGTGCGGCGACGGCCGCGGGCCGGGCGACCTCAACGCGTGGCATTTTGATCGCGGGCTGCGAGAGATCGACGACCCGGACCTGCGAGCGGTGGCCCGGAGGCACATCCGAAAGATGCGAGACGACCACGTCCACGCCTTCCGCATTCGTGTAGACGAAGAAGTTCGAGTTGGCTGCCACCGAGCGGCTCCGACCGGTCACCCATCATCGACCCGCGCCGGGCGAAGCGCAACCCGGCGCGGGGCGGCCGTCTCGTGTCCCACGCGCGCGCTCACGCTAGAGTGCGGCCATGTTCAAACGCATCGCGCACCTGTGCCTGAACGTGAAGGACCTGCAACGCTCGCTGGATTTCTACACGCGGCTCGGGTTCGAGCCCGTGTTTCGTTTCACCAAGCAGGGCAAGCCGTTTGGCGTGTACCTGAAGCTTGCCGAGGCGAGCTTCATCGAGATCTTCGAGCAGCCCGACCTGGAGGCGCCGGTCAATACGGGGCTCATCCACTTCTGCCTGGAGTGCCCGGATTTGCATCGGGTGATGACCGAGCTGCGCGGACGCGGCATCGATTTCACCGAAAGAAAGCTGGGGTGCGACCATACCTGGCAGATCTGGCTTCAGGATCCCGACGGCAATCGCTTCGAGGTGCACCAGTACACGCCCCAAAGCATGCAATTCGCGGGCGGTTCGGTGGAGGCCGACTGGTAGGCACGCTCCCGTCCAGTCCCGCCTGGCCGGTGATCCCATCCGCACACCGGGATCGAGAGCAGGATTGGGGACAGCGAGCCACGACAGGCGCGCCCGCAAAAACGGTGCCGTCGCCCGCCAGCCTTTCCCCCTCTGGTTGCCAGCCGGGTTAGCCATGTGAGCCTGATTCCGACACGACCGGTCAGTCCCTCGCACGACGGCCAGCCCTCGGCCATGGGCTCGACAACTCTTGCGCGACAGGACAAACCCATGACGAGACTCCCGCTCCGCTTGTACCTGTGCCCCGCCCTGCTCTTCCTCGCTGCCGCAGGATGCGCTGATGATGACAACACGAAGTCGGCCGACCCGCCGGTGACTCAAGACGCCGCCGCCACCCAAGATGCCGCCCAGAGCGGCGACGGCGCGCTCCGGACCACCGTCATCGACGACTTCGAGGATGGCGACGGCACGCCCCTGCTCGGTACGGGCGGCTGGTACATGCACGGCGACGAAAACCCGGACTCGGAACAAACGGGCAAGTCCACCGTGGGCGTCCCCGGTGTGCCCGGCGCGGAATTGAACGTGATGAACGGCGAGGGGGCCAACGGCTCCAAGAAGTCGCTACAGGTGGAGTTCACGTTCGATCAGAACAACCTGACCTATGCCCCCTTCATCGGCTTCGGCGTGACCCTGGGCACCGCCAGCAAGCCCATCGACCTCAGCAGCTACGAAAGCCTCTCCTACACCTACAAAGGTCCGGCCCACATCGTTCGCATCGAAGTCACGGAGGTGACCGACTTCGACGAATTCGGCCACAGCGAGCCGGCCTCAACCGAATGGCGGACGGTCACCATTCCGTTCAGCGCGTTCGCCCAGGAGGGTTGGGGCGCGGCGGCCACCTTCAATCCGGCACACGTGAAGAACATCAGCTTCCAGGTGCGCGGCGAGACGGGCCAGACAGGCACAATGCTGGTGGACGACATGCAGCTCCTCGGCACGGCCAGCGACAAACCCGCACCGCAGCCCGACATGACGATCGATCCCGTGTCGCCGCCCGCCAAGACGGCCATCGACTCGGTCGCCATCGCCAACCCGCTCCAGGCCAAGGCCGCGAAGTACCTGACCCGCGGCTACAACATCACCAATTGGCTTGAGCAAAGCGCATTCAAGAGCTTCGGCACCTACGATGAGACCTACGTGGCCAACCTGGCCAAGAACGGCTTCAAGGCGCTGCGCCTGCCCATCGACCTCGACATGTACGCTGAAAAGACGGGGACCAAGTTCACGTTGCCCGTGGTGGTGAAGGCTGACCTCTGGACCGTCCTCGACAGTTTCAACGAGTGGACCAAGAGCCACGGCATGTCATTGACCATCGACTATCACAGCTACGACAGAACCCTGTCCACCAAGGACGCGGACAGCCTGGAGGTCGCGGCGCAGATGTGGGGCAAGGTTGCCGAGCACTTCGCCAGCGAACCCCGCGAGGACCTCTTCTACGAGTTGCTCAACGAGCCCGAGCTGTCCTTCTCGACGAGCGCCCAACCCAAGGTCGCCGACTGGACAACGTTGTCCGGTAACATGATCACGGCCATCCGCGCATTCGACAAGACGCACACGCTGCTCTTCGGAGACGTGGGCTTCTACGGGATCGGCCAATTGAGCAAGCGCACCCCGCTGGCCGACGACAACGTCATCTACGTCGTCCACTTCTACGGGCCTTTCCTCTTCACCCACCAAGGCGCCAGCTGGGCCGACCTCTCGTCGGCCCATGACATCCCCTGGCCCTACTCGCCCGAGCGTTGGTCGCAGTACTACAGCGATTTCGGTTTGAGCATCGACAAGACGCCCTCCTGGCTGATCAATCAGGCAAACATGTACTCGTCCATGGGCACCAAGGAATCCCTGTGGAACTCCCTGGTCATCGCCAAGAAGTGGGCCGTGCAGAACAACGTCCCCGTGATCTGCAACGAGTTTGGCGTCTACGAGCGAAGCTCGCGCGAGGAAGACCGCGTCCGCTACTACACCGACCTCATCAGCGTCTTCGAAGAGCTGGAGATGCCCTGGCAGATCTGGTTCATGATTATGAGCAAGACGGGCGCCGTGTTGCCCGCGTACACGACCGCTTTCAAGTTGGGAACCTAGAGCACCACGCCCCGAACCAAGGCCGCCAGCCCCACCCGGGGTGGCGGCCTTTTTTGTTCATTCCTCTTCGGCGTACAAGGAACAGCCCCGCCGCCTTTGGCAGCGCATGTGCGCTGCCGTGGTAAGCCTCCCGCCGAGCCCTCCCCCGCCCGACAGTTGACTACAGCCGGCCTTCTCCGCCGGCCGTGTCGGCCGGGGTCGCGCACGCGAGGCCGCGCGTGGGCAAAAGTACGGCCGCCAACCCGTCGATTGAAGAGACTTGGGGCCGCGTTACCCGGCGCGGGGCACGCGACCGGCCGCGCTCGCCTTACGGTCTATGCAGCTCGCCAAGTACACCATCGACCAACGATTGTCTGCTTCCGCGGCATCACTCGTCTTTCGTGCGCGACGCGATGACGGGTTGCGCGTCATCGTCAAGCAGCTACGGGACGAGTATCCGAGCCGTGAGGCCGCCGCCGCCCTGAAGCGCGAGTACGCCGTCCTCAAGTCGCTCGATATTCCCGAAGTGGTCCGCGCCGTGGCCCTCGAGGCCGAGGGCGCCAGCCTGGCCTTGATTTTGGAGGATAGCGACGGCGAGCCGGTGAGTGCGATTGCTCAACGGCCGGGCTTCGGCGTGACCGAGTTCCTGCGTCTTGCCATCGCCATCGGACGCGCCGTTGCCGCCGTTCACCAGAAGCATGTCATCCACAAGGACCTCAAGCCGCAGCACCTTCTGCGCACATCGTCCGGCCGCGTCGTTATCTTGGACTTCGGCCTCTCGACCAACCTTCTCCACGAGCCCTGCCAGCGCGTCGACCCGGATCATCTGGAGGGAACCCTGGCCTACATGTCCCCCGAACAGACCGGACGGCTCGACCGCGCGGTCGACCGACGCAGTGATCTGTATTCCTTGGGCGTCACGTTCTATGAGCTCGCGACGGGTCGACTGCCATTTTCGACCAGCGACCAACTGGATCTCGTCTACTCTCACATCGCCAGGACCCCACCGCGCGCTGATGCCGTGTGCCCGGACCTGCCTCCCCTCGTCGCCGCCATCATCGAAAAGCTGATGGCCAAGGATGCCGAGGATCGCTACCAGAGCGCCGCCGGCTTGGTGGCGGACCTGGAGCGTTGCCTGACGGAGTTGGAGACCGCTCGCGCGCTGGCGTCCTTCGACCTCGGCCAGAAGGACATGAGCGACGTCCTGCAGATCCCGCAGGCCCTCTACGGGCGCGGTGGGGAGGTGCGAGTCCTGCGAGAGGGCTTGGCGAAGGCGCAGGCGGGAGAGATGCAGCTCCTCCTCTTCTCCGGACCGTCGGGCATTGGCAAGTCGGCGCTGGTGCAGCAGCTCCGGCGCGAAATGGTGCTCCGCGGGCAATTCGTTTCGGGCAAGTTCGACCTGCTACGCCGAGGCGATCCCTACTCCGCGTTGGCCAGCGCGTGCCGTGAGTTGGTGCGCTCCATCCTCGTCGCGCCCCCTGGAGCCTTCGCCAGCAAGAGGCAAGCCCTGCTCAGCCAACTGGGGAGCGGCGCCCAATTGATCATCGAATTGGTGCCCGAGTTGGAGAAGCTGCTGGGCCCGCAGCCGAGTCCGCCCCCGGCGGGCCCCGCCGAGGCGCAGAGTCGCTTTGAACAAGCCTTCGAGAACTTCCTTGGCGCCCTGGTCACCCCGGATGAGCCGCTGGTGGTCTTCCTCGATGACCTGCATTGGGCGGACGCCGCCTCTCTCCACCTCCTGGGGCGCATCCTGACGGGGCACAGGCGCTACCCCATTCTCTTCCTGGGAGCCTACCGTGACAGTGAGGTGTCAGCCCTGCATCCGCTGTCGCTCGAATTGCAGGAACTGCAGCGCAAGAAGGCCCGCATCACGGACATCAGACTCGGGCCGCTGGCCGAAGCGGATGTCCGCCAACTGCTGGCCGACACCCTGCGATGCCCGATGGAAGAGGTACAGGCCCTGGCCGCCATTCTGTTCGAGAAGACCCGCGGCAACCCGTTCTATCTCCGCGAGATCATCGAGCTGCTGTACCGCGAGGCCCTGCTCCGTCCCGATCTTCCCAGTCACCGCTGGACCTGGGATCTGCGCGCCATCAGGCAACGACAGGTGGCGGACAACGTGGTCGAGATGGTCTTGGGCAAGCTCAGGCGCCTGCCGGGCCAAGCCCAGCGCGTGGTCAGCCTCGGAGCCTGCATTGGCCACGGTTTCGATCTGCGGGCGCTGGCTGTCGCCTCTCGCTGGGAGCCGGGCGAGCTCGTGCAAGGGATCGAGACAGCGCTACGCGAGGGCGTCCTACTCCCTCTGGATGCCCACTACCGCTACCTCGGCACCCCCGAAGCCGATGGTTTCAACCCGCGCTTTGCCTTCGTCCACGATCGCGTCCAGCAGGCGGCCTATGGCCTCATCGACGAGGGGCAACGCCGGGTCCTGCACCTGCGACTGGGCCGACTGCTGCGCCAAAGCTTGGGGGCCAATCCCAGCGACGAGCAACTCTTCGCCGTAGCCCGCCAGATGAACCGCGGGATCGACGCCATCGAGAGTTCCGATGAGCGACTGTGGCTTGCCGAGCTCGATCTTCGTTGCGCGAAGAAGGCCCAGGCCACCGCGGCGCCGGCGCTCGCTCTCGAGTTCGCGAGGCAGGCTCTGGATCTGCTGGGTGCGAACGGATGGGCACACTCCCACGCGGCGACCTCTTCGGCTTGGCTGGTGACTGCCGAGTGTGAGTACCTCAGCGGCAATCCCGCGCGGGCCCTGGAGGTGCTCGATGTCATCGACGCTCACGCGCCGGACGTCCTGGATAGGGCAGCGGCGGGCAACCTGCGCACCGTGGTGCTCACGCGCCTGGGCCGCCCCGCGGAGGCCTGCATCAACGCCGCGGCCACTCTGCAAGGCTTGGGCGTGATCATGCCCAACTGCGGGGACCTGCCCGCGCTCAAGGATGCCGTTGCCGCCGAGTTCGCGGAGGTGCAGGCCGCGCTGGCCGGGCGCGACCTGGATCCGCTGCTGGACCTCCCCGAGATGACCGACCCTCGTCAGTTGGCGACCATGCAAAGCCTCGCACGCGCCTGCCCTCCGGCCTACCAGACCTGCCAGGAGTTCTTGTCTCTCGTGGTCTTGAAGGCAACGCGCCTTCTCCTCGCGCACGGCGCGTGTGACCTTGCCCCTTTCTTCCTCGGTCAGTACGCCATCGGCTACCTGGCCTCGACGGACGATCGGGAGACAGCCGTGCGCCTCGGGAAGTTGGGCGTTCAGAGCGGCTTGCGACGGGCGAACCCCGCGCTCGCCGGTCCTGCCTATTTCCTGCTGGGCAACTTCCTGGCCCACTGGCGTGAGCCCCTGCGCCAGTGTCTCGAGTACCTCGACCTCGGTCTGAGGCGCAGCCTGGAGATCGGCGACGTCTTGCACGCGGGCTTCTCCGCGGTCTTCGCGGTCATCCATCGCATCGAGACTGGCGTTCCCTTGCACGACGTGCGTGCCGCGCTGATCCCGGCGCTGGACATGGTCGAGCGCATGGCCGACCCGCTCAACCGCAAGACTCTCCTTCTCTGCTCGCAATTGGTCGCCTGTTTGGCAGGGGAGACCAAGCGCTTCGGCAGTCTGGACAGCGACGATTTTGACGAGGTCGCGTTCGAGGCCCAGCTTGAGCCCTTCGTCGCCTCGCGGCTTGGTGACATATGGGCCATGGTTCGCTTTCACGCCCGTGATTACGACCGCGCCTTGGAGGCAGTGCGGGTCTGCCGGAGGGCGGCGGGCCCGGTTGCTTCGGTGGAGTATCGCCTCATCGAGGGGCTGGCGCACGCGGCGCTCGCCCGTGTGAGCCGGGACGCAGAGCGCTCGAATCATCTTCAGCGCCTATCGGACAGCCTGCAGTCTCTCACCAGGTGGGCAGAGGAATGCCCCGCCAACTACGGTCACCGCCGCGCCCTGCTCGCCGCAGAGTTGTCTGACCTCAACGGCGACCTGGCCCAGGCCATGGACCAGTATGAGTCAGCCATAGGCGACGCCGAACAACAGGGCTTCCTCCACATCCACGCCCTGGCATGCGAGCTGTGCGGTGAATTTCATCTGCGCGGCAAGCGCCCCCGGACCGCGCGTGCGTACCTGGCCGATGCCGTGGCCGCGTACAGCAGTTGGGGGGCAAAGGGCAAGGTCGCTCAGCTCTGCCAGCGCCATGCGAGTCTCAGCCTGCTCGGCATCGGAACGGGCTCCGACGCCTTCGATTCGGGGACCTCCACCCGACGGCCCCGCGCCGCACAGCCCGTTTCGCGAAGCACCTCCAGCGGATCGGCGCACCTGCCGCTCGACCTGCAGTCGGCCATGCGTGCCACCGAGGCCATCGCCAGCGAGATCGAGTCCGACCGCCTGCTCGACCGTCTGCTGCGCGTCCTCGTCGAGAACACGGGCGCGCAACGCTGCGTCCTCGTCGTTCCCAGGAACGGTCAGCTGGTTGCCGAGGCGGAATACCGCGTGGACTCGGAGGAAATGTGCCTGCGCATGGACCGTGACTTGGCCGCCGCGGAGGTACCGCAACACCTCATCCACTACGTTGCGCGCACCCAGGAGACGCTGGTGTGGGGCGATGCCGCCGAGGTGCGCCACGTCGCTGACGACCCCTATCTGCGCGTTCACGCCCCGAGGAGCGCCCTGTGCCTGCCGCTCAGGCGCCAGGCGGTGCTGGTTGCGGTGCTGTACCTGGAGAACAACGTGGCGTCGCAAATCTTCGATCCCGCGCGCCTAGCCCGCATCCAATTCCTGGCCACGCACGCCGCCTCGGCAATCGAGAACTCGCGCCTGTACGAACAGGTGCAGGCAGCTCGGCGCGAGCTCGAGCAGCGCGTGGTCGAGCGGACACGTGAGCTCACACAGCGCAACCAAGATCTACGGAACGTCCTCGACTCCGTCGGACAGGCGCTGGTGACCATTGATCGCCGGGGACGTGTGGTGGGCGACGTGTCGGCCGTGGCCCGAGCCTGGTTCGGCCCGATTTTCGAGGGCGACTCGTGGACCGACGTGCTCGCGCGCGTCGACGCGCCGTACGCCCGGGAATTTGCGGCGCAGTTTGGCCGGTTGGTGTCGGCCGGCCTCACGGTGCCCCTCACGCTCGAGCGGTTGCCCCGCCGTATCGCCGCGGGAGTCCGCGCGCTCAGCCTGGATATGCGCCCCGTGGGCGACGAGTTGACCTGGCCGCGCCTGCTGGTCGTGGTCTCCGATGCGACCGATCAGGACCGGCAAGCGCAACTGGAGCTGGAGCTTCGCCACAATCAGAAGCTGAAGGCCGTCGGTACACTGGCCGCGGGAATCGCCCACGAAATGAACAATCCGGCTCAGTACGTCAGTGACAACCTCACATTTCTCGCGGAATCGTGCCAGGATCTACGGACCGTGCTGAACGAGTACCGCTCGGCCGTGGCCGGTCACGAGGACCTGCGCGCTCGAATGGAGAACGTCGAGCAGACCGCGGATGTGGCCTACATCGAAGAGAACGCGCCCGCGGCCTTCGATCGCGCCCGCAACGGCATCGCGCGCATCGCCACTCTCGTGCGAGCGATGAAGGAGTTCTCGCACCCCGACCAGGTCGAAAGGGAGTTGGTCGACCTCAACCGCGCCCTGAGCACAACTCTGGCCATCACGGCCCACGAGTACAACCAAGTCGCCACGATGGAGACCGACTTCGACACGCTGCCCCCCGTGTGGTGCCATCCCGGCGACATGAATGAAGTGTTCCTCAACCTCATCGTGAACGCGACTCACGCCATCGCCGAGGTGGTGGGCGCGAGCGGCAAGAAGGGGCTCATTCGTGTGCGCACCCGTCGCGAGGGCAAGAACGTGCGCATCGACGTCTCCGACACGGGCTGCGGTATCCGCCCTGAGATTCGCGATCGCGTCTTCGATCCCTTCTTCACCACCAAGCGCGTGGGTCAGGGTAGCGGCACCGGACTGGCCGTCGCCCACAACGTGGTGGTGATCAAGCATGGAGGGTCCATCACCTTCGAGACCGAGCTGGGCCAAGGCACAACATTCACGGTTTGCCTGCCCATCGAACGGGTCGCGAACAATCCCTGATCCCTCGGGACGCGAGCCCTGGGCGCGTGCGATCCGCACGTCCGCGCTCACGGCTCGACCGATGCCCCGCGACGGCGGACAGCACGAGGCGAAGGCGACAGGCCGCTCGGGCCGCTTCTACTTTCGGGTCGAATCGGACGGACTGAAGACCCGAATCGGCTCGCGCACCGTTCCCGCGGGCAGGTTGCGCAGCCGCTGCAGCAGCCCCGGTGTGACCTCCTGTCCACGGGCCACCAGGAGCAGGCCATTGGTCGAAACCAGGTCCTGCGCCAGGTGCAGCCCTGCGACGAGGGCGGACAGGCTCATCTCCCGCAGACTCCGTGTCGCCCCCCTGGCCTTGCACCGCATGAAGGCCTCGAGAAGCTGCGGGTCATATCGCCCGCTGCGCGCTCCCAGCATCCCCGTCGCCATCTCCGGGCTGCTCCCGCCAGCCTCCAGCACATCGTAGTCGGCGACGAGCTTGAGCACCCGCGCTCCCAGCGGCAGCGCATCCTTGCAGGGGGCCCCAGGTGGTGACCCGCTTCCATCGTAGTTGCGCTCCTGGTGCTGCAGGATCGCGCGCACGGCCTCCAAACGTGGAATGGTCTCGATGGCCTGCACGGCCAGCGCTGGCAGGCGCTGAACCATGTCGGCCTCCTCGGAACTCAGAGCCTCACCGTAATAGACCTTCCTCGTGGTTTCAGGCGGCAGGGTGACGCACCCGATCTGGGAGAGCATGATCGCCACTTCGATCTGCCAGGACATGGGAATTGCCGCCGCGACGAGGAGCTCAGCCGCGTGCTGCTTGAGCCGGAGGGCGCGACCGAAGCCGAGCGGGTTGGACAGCGACAGGATCTCTATCAGCGCCTTCACGCTTCCGCGCAGGGTCTGTTCAAGCAGGACGCGCTCGGCCGTGATGAGCCGATGCTGCTCCACCGCGGCCTGCACGGCTGAGAGGAAGGCCGAGGCCGGACATGGTTTGGTCAGGAAGCGGAAGACCTGTCCGTGGTTCACGGCGGCCGCCGCCATCTCGATGTCCGAGTGCCCCGTGAGCAGTATCCGCACGGTGTCCGGGGCGCACTCGCGTACGCGGCTGAGAAAAACCGCCCCGTCCATCTCGGGCATCCGCATGTCAGAGACAACCACGGCGGGTGGGTTGGCCCCCTCCACGAGGGTCAGGCCAGTCTGGCCGTTTGTCGCGGTCGACACGCGGAAGTGACGCCGCAGAGTGAGGGCCAGCCCCTCCAGAACCCTGGGCTCGTCGTCGACACAGAGGACGTGGACCTGCTCAGTCATGGGTTCAGCTCCTCACGTATCCCGGGCGGCCTGCCCAAGCTCGCTCGCGGATGCCTTCCAAGCCGCAAGGCGGGCCTCATCCACCCCCAACCGAACGAGGTACTCGGCCCGCAGCGGTGGGGCCTCGGCGCCGCGTATCTCCGTCGCCAGGTGGTCCGCCACCCAGACCGCATCGACCAGGTCGAACTCCGTGTGCTCCACGGATTCCGGCGTGCTCTGAAAAGCCACTGCCTCGACAATGGGACGGGGTAGGCCCCACAGGCCCAACAGGTAGGCGCCAAGCAGCGGCCGCTCGACCGCGGGCACCCCAGAGTTGCTCCTGGCCGGCGCCCGGATGAGCCAGCCCACCTCGTGGAGCATGCCCGCGATGAAGGCCTCGTCGGCCCGTCTCCGGTCATTGGCGAAAATGGACTGCGCAATGCGACCCGTTAGGAGAGAGTGATCCCGCAGGGCAGCGATCTTCGCTGCCGACATCTCAGAGGATTCGGAGGCTTCCCTGAACGTCTGAAGGGCGAGGGCCAGGTTCTTGATGGCCAACATGCCCAGGTACGTGATGGCCTCATCCATGGTGGACACGCGTCGGCGCAGACCGAAGAACGCCGAGTTGACCAACTGGAGAATCTTGGCGCACAGGCCCACGTCGCTTTCGATGACCTTCGCGACCTCGCGCACCGAGCAGTCGGGGTTTGCGAGGACCCTGTTGAGGCGCATGTACACCTCGGGGACACCAGGCAACACATCCACCCGTCCCGCCGCCGCTTTCAAGTCGTCGCTGTTGAGCAACTCATCGAGCCGGAAGGCCCGCTCGATCACGCCCAGGAGGCTGGCCGGATCGCAGGGCTTGGCGAGAAACATGTGCGCGACGAAGACCGACCTCATCACGCTCTCGAGCTCGGTCTGGCCTGACAGGATCATGCGGATGGCGTGGGGCTGGATCTCTTTCACCTTGGCCAGCAGCGCGGCTCCATCCATCCGCGGCATGCGCATGTCGCTGATCACCATGTCGAAAGGCGAATCGTGGATCCGTGCCACCGCCTCTTCCGGATTCGCCAAGAACGTCATGTCCCATTCCCGCCGCTTGCTCCGCAGCACGTTCCGCAGCCCGTCCAGGATGTTCTGCTCATCGTCCACGAACAGGATCCTCATATTCGCTGACCTTCCTCTCTCCACCATGCCAGCAGGAGTCAGGGGGCCGCGCGCTCACCCGGGTTTCCACCCCGCTGGAGGACCTCGGCCCGGCTGATCACACGGCCTCGCCACGACCGACTGACTCCCCGCGGTTGGCCTCGATGGGCAAAAGGACGGTGAAGGTGGTGCCCTTGCCCACGTCGCTCTCGAAGCTGATGCTGCCGCCGTGCTTGTCGACCACGATGGAGCGTGCAATGGCCAAGCCCTGTCCGGTGCCCCGGCCAACGTCCTTGGTTGTGAAGAACGGGTCGAAGATGCGGTGGCGGACCTCGGGTGGGATGCCACAGCCCGTATCAGCGATGTCGACGCGCACCGACGAGCCGCTCACCTGAGTGCGCACGGTGATGAGTCCCTTGCGGCCCGTGTCCTTCACGACGTCGCAGATGGCGTGGGCCGCGTTGATCAGGAGATTGAGGAAGACCTGGTTCACGTCGCCCAGATAGCAGGTGACGGGCGGAATCTCCCCCAGATCCGTCTCCACCTCGGCCACGTATTTGTACTCGTTCCGCGCGATGGTCAGGGTGGCCTGCAACGCGCGATTGAGGTCTACCGGCTGCTTCTCGTGTCCGTCGGGATGGGCGAACTCCTTCATGGCCTTGACGATGGTCG
>JAEXQJ010000206.1 GCA_023438785.1 Pseudomonadota bacterium | reverse complement strand
GTAGCTCTCGGTCGCGCCTCTCGCGGCCTGCCTGCAAGCCGCCAGGTCACGCAGATCCATCTGCATGTTCTCCGCCTGCTTGAAGCACTGGTACCACTTCTCGGTTGGCTTGATGTCGACAGCGCGGACCGTGTGGCCCTTGGCCAGCAGCTCACCCACCAGATGTCCACCAATGAAGCCGCCTGCACCTCCGACGAGAACTACACCTGCAGTTGACATGAGCCCCCCTTCATCGAGGTCGCGGATTTTCCCCGCCCCCGTCGACCTACGCAAGCCGAGTTCCCGCGGGCGTCAGCGTCCAAGTCCGCTTGGCCAGATAAGGTCGAGCCGACCGGCCGCTCCGCCCACAGGCCATGGAAATGGGGGCGGCTGCAGCCGGACGGCGCCGAGCGTCGGCGTCCAACCGCCCCGGCCGGCGAATGCTTTCCCGCGGGCAATATGCCATGTGCTGCTCGGGCGCGGGCGGTGAGAGCCTCGGGAAACACGGCGAATGCTTTCCCGCGGGCAATATGCCATGTGCTGCGCGAGGCTGGGCTGCGGGCCTGGCGCGGCTTGGTCGAGGACGACTAACGTCGGCGTGGAGCATCCACCGGTCCTCTCTCCCCGACGAGACCCAGGGCTGCGTCGAGCAGGTCTCGTCCCGCGGCCTGCCGCGAGTATCGAGCCTGGACGAAGTCATGGGCCCTCGCGCCCCTCTCGCGACGGCGCCCAGCCGGCTCAGCCATCATCGCGCGCAGGCCCTGTGCAATGGACTCGGCATCCGTGCCCACCTCCCAGCCGCCGCCAGCCTGGATCAGCGCAGGCAAATTGCACTCTCGGGCAAGCACCACGGGAAGGCCGCTCCCCGCCGCCTCGAGCAGAGCCATGCTTAGCCCTTCCCCCTTCGAGACGAGCACAAACGCGCCCGCCTCGCGCAACAGCCCCAAGCGGCCCGCGGGGTCGACCGGCGGGAGGATGCTCACGATATCGGACAAGGCCTTCTCCGTGCGCAAGGCCTCGAGCGCTCCCTGCTCGCCGGAATCGGGTCCCACCAATTCGAAAGTGAAGCCCTTCTCGCGCGCAAGCTCCCCGACCAGCCCGACGGCGCGCAGGAGTTCCCTAAGGTTCTTCTCCGGCGCGAGGCGGCCCAGGAACAGCACACGGCGCGATTCGCCCTCTGCAGACGCACGAGCCGCACCGAGTGCCAGGATTTCGTCACCGACGGAGTTGCCGATCAGCCTGACATTGGCGCGGGGTTCAAAGGCCTGAAGCGCCTCCTGTTCTCGCGCGGTAAGCACATGAACGAACGATGCTTCCCGCAACAGGCGATGTCCGACCGCGTGGAGGTATATGGATTTCACAGCCCCGGCTCGCCGCCAGCCTTCCTGCAGCGATCCGTGGGGGGTCACGATGAAGGGTCGACGATGCAGGCGCGCAGCCACCCAAGCGGCGAGAACCGGCTGGTCCCAGAACATATGAGCCCAGATGACGTCGTAGCGGCCACCTTGAGAGAGCAGCTCTCGACCGAGATGCCGTCCTCTGAACCAACGCCCCGGCCAAGCTCGCTCGAAGACCTTCGCCTCCGGCAGCGAATTCGACAGGTCGAGGGCTTCGGCAGGCGAAGCCACACCGAAGACGTCGACATCGAAAGCCTCGCGCAGCACAGAGGCGTGCTCGCCGACCACCGAAGGTGGACCGCCGTAGCGAGGGTGAAGCAGCGAAGAAACGATGGCTATTCTGGGACGACTCATGGCCATGTGCGGTGTGCATCGCGTCCCCTCGCGTGCGAGGGGACGCTCCACGCACATTAGCGCGACCGCCCAGCTTGGACAGCCGTCCTCTGTGGCCGCGGCAAGTGGCAAGCTGAGGGCGTGGCTTTCGGCTGAAAGGAAGGCGCCGCGGCCTGAAGGTCGGGCCCCTGAGCTATCACGCTACTTACGCTTCAGCCAGCCGCGCGGATTGAAGGTGAGCAGAAATCGCTCGCACGAGCGATCCGGAACGAAATCCTGGCATTCCGCCAAGAACTGGTCGACGGCTTCCCAGGGGCCCGGTCCGTGGGAAGGAAAGGACGGATGGCCGTTCACATGGGTGTCTTCGACGATCATGTAGGAATCCTTGCTCACAAGGGCCCCGTAGAGACGCATCTCTTGAAGAACGTTGTCACGTGAATGATCTGAATCGAGAAGGACTAGCGTGTGACCGGGGCGCAGCTTCTGCCGCTCCGATATCTTGTCCTTGACCTGGGAGAACACGGCCTTGTCGGTCGAGTATCCGACGATGGAGGTCACACCTCGGCTGGCCGGATCGACGGACCATTTCGGGTTGATGTCGATCGTAATTACCGATGAATCCACACCCAGAGTTCGCAGCATGTCCGCGAAGTAGATGGCAGAGCCGCCGAAGTGAGTGCCGGTTTCAACGACGACGGACGGACGTAGCCGCTCGAAAAGTTCGACAATGACCCAGATGTCGCAAGGGTTCTTCAGGATCGGCATCCCGGAGTAAGACATCGACGGGGCGGTACCCGCGCGATAGTAGAATTCGAGAAAGCGCTCGACGAGGTCCTTGCCTGACGTCGAGGCTAGGATCTGGTCGACTGTCAACGGCATCGTCCTTGGCTTCGGTCGGACGAAGTTGATGAACCGTGTTGCCGCCCGACGTGCCTTGGCTGGCAACTGACTTGGATCAAAGAGCTGCATTAGTATCCCGGCCTTTCGTGCGATGGGTGAAGTGCACCATTCGGAACCCTGTCCTCACGGAGCTCCTGGAGGAATGCCGCAACCTTCCGCATCCTCGAGAACACGTCGTGTCCGGCGTCGCGCACACGCCTGAAACCTGCGGCAGCTATCCTCAGGCGTTCCGAGTCTTCTCTGAGGTACTGCTCGATCTTCTCCATCAGTTCGGGAGTCGACGAGAAGTAGTCCGCCTCGAGTCCTGGTCGAAAGAGGTCTTCCATGTCTTTGGTCCGCTGCCCCAGCATGAAGGTGCCAATGGCTGGGATCTCGAAGACGCGACGGGTATAGCTGTCATTGTTAAGAGACGAAAGGAAGACCAGAGCGATCTTGGCACACTGGATTGCCTTGACGTACTCGCCATGGGGCAGCGGTCGGATGGGACTGAACCGCCTCAAAGCTGGATGGTCAGGTGCCCGGTCCCAGTCGGGACCAAACAAGCGGAATCGGGGAAAGCGCTCGGCGACCGTGGCCAGGGCATCGAGTCTGTCGTCCGGCTCGTAGTGTCCGACGAAGACCACGTCAGCATCGTAGCGTTCGTGGTCTTTGGCAGTCAGCTCGACCGGTGCATCGATATAGGGGATGAAATAGGACCTCACCAAGTGAACGCGTCTTGCACCTGCAGCCTGCAACTCGGCGAGGTTCTTCTCACGGTAGGCCAGCGCTGCGTCGACCAAGGCAAGGCTGTCCAGGTAGTGATACCAGCGATAGGCGGCCGCCTTCTTCGAGAAGGGATCGTCATTGTTGTAGCTGACGATCAGCGTCCTGGGGGCCCTTTGGCGAATGAGCTTGATCGCCGACGAAAGGATGTGCGTCGGCCGGTAGAGGATAAGGACATCTGGACTGGTCGCCAGCACGCGGGTGACGAGGTCAGCGTTCAGCCACAGAATGGTCGGCCCGACCAGGAAATGGTTCTGTCCCCGGAGCAGAAGCGATCGCACCCGTGAGCGCGACTGGAAGCGCGGCAACCAGTCGAAGCGATCGACAGCGCACCCGGCGGCCTCCAGACCACGTTGCCACGCCTCTTCGTGAATAGGCGAGCGCCCTTCGCCCACAATGAGGACGCGAAGCTTGGCTGGCCTACGATCGCTTGACATCGTCGCCAGAGTACAGACCGCCGAACCTCGGCGTCGAGCCGAGGATTGCTTTCGCTACGCGGATCCCTCGGTCGAGTACGGGCACCGGCATCGCAAACAGAGCGGCAACGTATCCCCAGAAGAGGGGTGTCTTCGCAAGGTCCAGTCGACGAAGCTCTTGAACGTAGCGCAGGAACACGCGCCGATCGTGCGCATGCAGTCTGAGGTAGGCGTACGAGTAGTTCGACAGATCCTGGAGAATGCCATCCAGAACGCCCGCATGCGTTTCGGCCTCGATCGAACGGGCCATATCTACCATGCCTCGCATGAAGCGGATCGAGTGCTCGGGGGTGAGCTGCCCTGGAGCGAAGAGTCCCTTCTCTGCCGAAGCCGAGCCGAAGAAGTGCCGCTGGCGATCGTCCTTTCGCATCGCTGTCAAGATGTCCGCAATGAAGTAGCCATCGCGCTCCTGCACGGCGCGCGTGCCCAGGTAGAGCTGGTACAGCAGGGATCCATCGAAGCGGTTGGTCGCGAACCGTCGCGCCGTAGCCGTGTGAATGGTGAAGCCTGCGATCGAGACACATCGCCGGAAAAACGTCCGCATCGTCGACGCGCCCGCCTTGAATAGACGATCGCCGGGAAAATAGCGAAACGCCTCGATTCGCTCGCCCGTCGCATAGTCGACGGTCTCGTAGCCGCGAAGCACGACTCCGAGGTTGGGCGTCGAGGAGACGACAGAACCGACTCGGGCCAGCGCGCCTGGTCTCAGAAGATCATCATCACCCATGAAGAGGGTGAACTCGCCCTCGGATAGCTCGAGGATCCGACGCAGGTTTCCGTCGAAGCCCAGGTTCACTTCATTGGCAACGAACCGCACGCTGACGTCCTTGCGGCGCCCGGACGCTTCCTCCACGACCCGGCGAATCTCGGCCTGCCGGGGCGAGCAATCCTCCACGACCAGAACGTCGAAATCGGTGAAGTCCTGATCGAGGATGGTCTTCAACAATACCTGCAGGTCTTCCGGCCTGTTGTAGGCAGGGACGGCAACAGTGAGCAGGGGCGGCATTGCCGGAAGACTACACCGAAGCTGCGGCAGGGCCAGCCCCTCTCGTGCTGACGCCTCTGTAATCGGGCAGCATGGCTGGCCTATGCGCCCGCGGCGACTCCTTCTCGCGGCGAAGCGCTACTCATCACCCTCCGGCAGCACCTGGATGCGCGCTCTCGTCACAGGCCGCCTCGCCGCCTCGGCTCGCCGCGGCCGCCCAATCGAGGGCAGATCAGAATGGCCAGGCCTCGGGCCGGCCGCCAACTCCGGCGCAACTTGTACCAAGGGCCTGAATGTGGGTTACTGTCGCTGGTCTCTGATGTTCGCGCGCCAAGGAATAGCGTCACGCGACGAGCCGGCGGTTCTGGTTGTGGACGAGCCCGCACGACGGGGCCCTCATTACCGGGCGGGCGGTCTGCAGGGCATTCTGCCCGGGGCAAGCAGACGAACGTGCGCCAGCAGCCCACGCGGGGGTGGCGGCGCGTTCTCAAGCTGCGGTCAGAGGAGCGATCGCCCGAACCACCCTGAGTGCGACGTCGCGGTTCGAGGAGCTACATTCGGGCAACCTCATGACACCTAGGCGACTCTCGGGCAGCACCACGAATGAACCCGAAGGACAGGGAGTCTGTCCGCCTCTGTCGAGAGCGCCCGCGCAGGGAGGTCTATTCTCCCAAGCGCGGCATCTTCATCGGCTTGCGGGAGGCTCCCTCGGGAGCGTGGCGGGGTCTCTGTGGTTCCCTGTGGTGGTTGCCGCGACGCTGGTGGCAGTGGCGTGGCCTATTGGACCGTTGGGGGACGATTGGGGCACCACGAAACCGATCTTCACGTGCGATACGGCAGCTTTCACTTCTGGCCCCTTCTTCCGCCCGTTCGAACAGACCACACGGTGCATGACGGGTTGGCTCCTGTTCCTTTATCCCCTGCTTCCCCGCCTCGTCGCGCTAGCTGGCCACCTGGTGAGCGCTCTGGTCCTCGCAAGACTGCTCCAACGCGGTAGGAACAACAGAGCCCAGACCTCGTTCATGGTCGGAGCTTGGCTCTTCTTCCCTGGCACCCTCGCAGGCGCATTGTCTCTCGATGGCGCGACTCAAACCTGGTCGACAGCATGGGGCCTGCTCGCGACATTGCAGTTCGAGAGGAAATCGCGCTTCTGGCTCGCCTCAGCGGCGCTCGCCGCCTTCAGCAAGGAATCTGGCGTCTGTTGGTTCGTGGCAGCGCCAATGATGGCAAGTGCAATTGCGCTCCAGCCAGGGGAGAGCGCCACTGACTGGGCTCGTCGATGGCGCGCCGAGCTGACTCGAGGAGTGCTTTTCGGTCTGTGCGGGTTGGCGGCGTACTTCGCCATTCGGACTCTGGCTGTGGGGCCGATCCACGCTGGTCACGAGTCCGAACGCTACAGCCTCGCCCTGGGTCCAGTGCGGATTCTGAGGAACATTGCCCAATTGCTCCCGGCGGGGGTCGTTCCCTTCGACACGGTCGCGTGGTTTGCCGACCCGAAAGCGCCGGGACTGGCCCTCTCGACACTGGCCCTGTCGCTCCCGCTTCTGCTTGTGCTTGCCTTCAGGCTCGCTGAACGGGGCCTATTCTCGACGGCGCTCCGCGGTCTAGCGCTCTTACTAGTCGCCGGACCCCATCTCCTGATGGGACACGTCAGCGAAATGTACGATCATCCCGTGTCGGCGGCGGCCCTGCTCTTGCTGGCGACACTTCTGGCTGGGGAATTCCGATTCCGGACCATGGTCGTGGGGGCATGGCTTCTCGCAAGCGTCGTCGCGAGTGGCCACAAGGTTCTCGCAATGGGTGCGAGCGCGAGAGAGGCGGAACGCCTGGGGAGAGAGTTCTTCCGGCTTTCGCCCTCCGCACCGGAGCAGGTGTGCACGATCGGAGCCAATCAACCGCAGTCCTATTCCGTCTTCGCTGAAGGTCCCGGTCTTGCGTCCGGATGGGGAGCTGCCGCACTGCCGTTCTGGGGATTTCCCGGCACGAGGTTTGTCCAGGTCGACAGCCC
>JAEXQJ010000198.1 GCA_023438785.1 Pseudomonadota bacterium | reverse complement strand
AGTCATGAACGGGGGCTACGGGAAGGTGAGGCGAGGGGAGAGGCCAAGGGCGAGGCGAGGGGGCGCGAGGCGGGGCGGCAGGAAGGCCGCGACGAGGGCCTGCGCGAAGGTGAGGCGAAGGCGATCCGGGCGATTCTGCGAGGGCGCGGGATCGCGGTCAGCGAGGAGGAGGCCGCGCGTATCCTGGCCTGCCGAGACGAGGCCCTGCTCGCCAGGTTCCTGGAGCGTGTCTTGTCGGTGGAGTCGGCAGCGGCGTTGTGGGCGTGAGTTGACCGCGCGCGGGCGGTCTGGTGGTGCCCCGATGTGATCGAGGCCCCGGCAGAGCCGGGGGCTGCCAGGTCGGAGCGCGCAAGACGGCATTCGGGGGCTGCAATTCGGAAGGGCGAGATTTCGTGAGGCGGTTGCAGGGCCTGCAATGGCCAAGGTCAACGGCGGGAAGGCGCTTGCAGGGGCTGCAACGCCCTTTGCAGCCCCTGATCTAGGGGACGCGGCCGTCGCGACGCGATCCGTTGCCAAACGCTGGGCATCTTGCGGTCGCCCACGGGGGCCTTCCCGCGGTCAGGGAAGGGGCTTGCAGCCGCTGCAAGGGCCTGATCGCCCCCGGGGGTGGGGGCGTAACGCGACTCCGGCCTCCTCGGTTTTCGGGGACAGCGGAATTGCAGGCGTTGCAACAGCTTCCCCAACTTGCGCACGCCGGATTCCAGGCCCTGCGGAGGTTCCCCCTGACGCGACTCGGCGCCATGCAGACTGCGCGGGGGGCACGGGTGAGACTCGAGCAGCATCGGAGCCGCACGGACCGGCCGTTCGGCGGGAGACTCGGCAAGGCCTCGCTGCGGGGCACCGAGGTGCGTGGGATCCTGTCGACTTGAGTCGGAGCCGTTGTAACCTCCCGGCGAAATGGGAACACGACGCAGCCCGAAGGCGCACGGCTTTATCCGCCGCGGGCTTCTGCTGTCGCTGTTTCTGCATGCCCAGCTCATCGTGCCGGTCATCCTGCTGGCTTTCTGGTTGGGCAATCGCGACAACAACGAGGTCGAGCTCAATTTCGAGTCGGTCAGGGACGAGGAGCTGCCGGCGGAGCTGCCGCCCATCGACAAGCCGCCGGCGCCGCGCGCGCCCGAGCACAAGCCTCCCGTGCTGGCGCAGCAGGAACCCGAGCCGGTCCCCTTGCCCGAGCAGATGCCGCCCACGCCCAAGCCCGAGGCCCCCAAGCCCGAGGAGAAACCGCCCGAGCAGCGTCAGGTGGTGCCACCCAAGCCTGAGAAGCTGAACCAGAAGATCGTGGATCTGGACCTAGGGAAAGAGGTGGAGCCACCCAAGGACGCCAAATACCTGGCCCAGAAGAACAACCGCGTCGAGCAGGAGACGCGGGGCAAGGACACCAACCTGGACCGCGAGCAGCAGGGAGAGCAGGCCAAACCGTCGGACGACGAGAACAAGACGGCGCACCTGGAAGAACGCGAGGCCGAGCCGGGTCAAAAGGCGCGCCAGGCCTTCGCTCCCGAGCCGCTGGTCCCGCGTGCACCGCCGCCCACCTTGTCGATGCGCTCCCCCGGCGAAGACCAGGCGCCTCTGGAACGCTCACCCGACGGCCTTCGTGCCATCGACGATGATCTCCACGGCGACGGTGGCCCCAGGCGTCGAGCGGCCGGGGCCCCGCGCCTGCGCCTGTCCCGCCAGCAATACGAAACCGTGTTCGGCAACGACGCCGAGGCCGCGGCGGCCATCGCCAAACAGGAACGCTCCAAGCGCAAGGGCACGGCCGCCGAACGCCGGGCCAAAGTGCTGGCCGCTCTGGAGAACTTCATCCCCGAGGTGAAGCCGGGCAACCAGACCGCGCTCAACACGCGCGCCGCGCCCTTCGCCCAGTTCATCACGCACATGCACCGCCAGATCCACGTGCACTGGGCTTTCGGCTTTCTGGCCGACATGGATTCCCGGTCGCCCAACCTACCCATGAACGATCCGAAGCTGGTCACCAAGCTGGAGATCGTCCTCGACAGCGAGGGCAACGTGGACAAGGTGGCGCTGGTGCGCGCGTCGGGCCTCACCAGCTACGACATGGCGGCCATCGACACCGTCTACGCGTCCGCCCCCTACCCCACCCCGCCGACCGCCATCCTGTCGGGGAACCGCAAGGTCTATATCCACTGGACGTTTCACCGCAACGAGGAG
This sequence comes from Pseudomonadota bacterium, assembly GCA_023438785.1. Lineage (GTDB taxonomy): Bacteria > Myxococcota_A > Polyangia > Fen-1088 > Fen-1088 > Fen-1137. The sequence goes on along the minus strand of JAEXQJ010000198.1, from coordinate 30,657 downwards.
GCCTGCGGCACGCCCGGCGTCGAGTACTTCATCCTCGACAACGCCAGGCCCGACGGCAAACGCAACCCACTCGCCCGTCGGCGCGCGGCGGGCTGACCGCAGCTACCACAGCTTGCGCAGCACGGCGCCCGGGTAGTAGTGCTGCAGGATCTCCTTGTACGTCTTGCCCGCCTCGGCCATGCCCACGGCGCCCGTCTGACAGAGCCCCACGCCGTGCCCGAAGCCGGCGCCCCGGAACGTCGCCCCGGAGCCGTCGAACTGCACGACGAAGAGGGAGCTGCGCAGCCCGCCGAAGGCCTGGCGGATGCGCAGCTCGCCGCGAATGATCTCGGTGCGCGCGCTGCCCACCACGCGCACGGCACGCGCCCGCCCCGATACGCCTCGCTCCAGAACCTCGATGGCGCGCACGTGGCCCACCCCGAACTTGGCCAGCAGCCTGTCCAGTTCCGCGGGCGTGCGGGTCACCGTCCACCGGAATCGGTCGACCACACCGACTCGCGCCTGACCGCAGTACGCGGCGGGCGGCTGGGAGATGAAGCGGGCCACGTTCTCCTCGGTGATGCCCTTGGCGAAGGGGTCGTTCTTGTCGTCCTTTCCATCGCTGTCGCGGTGGCCGCGCAGGGTCGCGTGGGCGGGCATGTCGGGCCACACGTTCTCGCTGTTCTCGGTGTGGCCGCCGCAGTTGGCCGAATACACCGTGTCCACCAGGTCCTTGCCGTCCTTGGTGAACAGCACCTCGCCTCGGGTGGCCACCACGGCGGCCGTGGTGCGCGGGGTCTCGCGCCCCGCACCGGAGTAGACCTGGCAGTGCGTCTGCGCGCACAGGCGGAAGGGATCGCCGATGTGACGCGTGCCGATCTTGGACAACAACTCGCCTCGGGCAGCCACGGCCTGCGCCTTGAGGGCCTCGTCGGGTGCGCTGGGGAAGATTTCAGCGGGCACCAGACCGGCCAAAAAACGGTCCTCGGGCACCGCATTGACCACCGCCATGCTGCCGTGGCGATCGATGGTCACGTAGATGCGGCCGAAGTACGACCCCGCGATCTTGCTCCCGTCCTTGGTCGCCACGCCCTCGACTCGCAGGGGCGCGTCATTGGCCGGCGCGAACCACAGCACGCCCTCGTTGCGCACGTGCATTCCGGTCTTGCTGCCCAGGGCCTCAAGCTGGCCGTGCGGTCGATCCACGAGCTCGGTGAAGACCCCCGAGGTCGTCAAGCTGGCCTTGCGCCGCAGCCCCTCGAAGGCGCGTTCCGCCTGCTCGGGCTTGGCAAAGGGGCCCACGCCCACCAGGACCTCGCGCCGGTCGAGCACTTCACCGCCCACGCCGAAGACCGTGCCCTGCTCGAAGCGACGCGCCTTCTCGCCGCGCGTGTTCCAGTGCGTCACCTGCTCGTCGGCGGCCGCGCCCTGGGTAGGGCCACCCCGCCACACGATCGCCCAGTAGCGCAGCCTGGCCGGGGTGCTGGCCGAGGCCCGGATCTGCCAGGCGTCGTCACCACGAATCTCAGGGCCGCCCTCACCCTCGGGAAAGAGGCGCAGCCCGGCGCCGCTGAGCGTGACCTGGCCGAGACCGTCGGAGATGGCCACGGGCACCACGGGCAGGCCGTCCTTGGTAAAGCGGAATTCGGCCGAGTAGATGGCGCGCAGCTTGTCCGCGCCGGAGAATTCGTCGGCAGCGTGGGCCCGCATGGCAAGCGGCAGCAAGAGGCCCAAGGCAGCAACGCAGAGACGGCGGCTCATCGCAAATCGTGCGCCGAAAGGTAGCGCAGATTGAGGAAATTGATTGTGAAATGGGCAACCACGGGGCCGGTCAGGTCCCCGGACCAGAGAAAGAGCTGCCCGAACATCAGCCCCGCCACCAGCGACGAGATGGTCCAGGGCAGAAAGCGCAGCTTGGGACCGATGTGGAGCAGCGCGAAGATGAGGCTGGAGAGCCACAAGCCCACCGCGGGCATGAGCGCGCCGCGGAAGAAGATCTCCTCGCCGAACGAGGAGGCGAGCGCCAGCACGACCACTTCGGAGTCAGGAAGCGGCCCCAGGAGGGCGCGCATGTCCCGGTGCAGCGCACGGGCCCACTCAAAGCGATGTACAGCGAAGCGCGACGCAAACACGAAGCCCAACCCGATGAGAACCCCAGCCACCGCACCGAGCAGGAGCTGCGCGTCTTGTCGTCCCTCCAACCGCCAGATACCCGAATCGCCGCGTAAGCTGGACCAGGCCATGCCCGCCGCCGCCAGCCCCAGGTAGATCACCAGGACCAGTCCGGACCGGGACCAGCTCCTATCGGCGACGGACATGGCGGCACCTTACCAGCATTCCGCAAACGCATTGCGTCCTTATCTGAACAGAACAGACTCCCCGTCGTCCCCCCACCGGCAGACCGCGCCTGACGTCGCCGCGTTGCGCTTCGACTCATCTCTCGACCTGCATTTCGACCGTCGCTGCGGTGCCCCCATGGTAGATCTGAGCTGTTCCGATGGCACTCTCCGCCCTCAAAACCAAGCGGCACGCCGCCCGAACCGGGGCGGACGATCCAGTTGAGAGGGAGGTGGGGCTTCAGAAGCTACTCTCGACCCGCATCTGCGATCTGCAGCTAGAGCCCCAGGAGGTTCTGGCAGACTGCATTACCCAGGTCGAGCGCGAGTTGCGCGCCAAGGGCATCAGCTTCGTGCCCCAGTACTACCTGGGCGACGATGACTTCTGGACCGCGGATCGCGCCGTCAGCGTGAACGTGCCCTGGTACCTGGCCAATCCCGTGCTGTGGGGATTGGTCAACGATCACCTGTTCGAGTACACGCGGGACGAGGTGCTCATGTACCTCCGTCATGAGAGCGGGCACGCCGTCAACTACGCCTACGAGTTGTGGAAGCGGAAGGACTGGGTGCAGACGTTCGGCGAGTTCCGACGCCCGTATCGCGACGTCTACAACGCCAACCCCTGGAGTCATGACTACGTTCGGCACCTGCACCGCGCGGGCATGTACCACTACGCCCAGAAGCACCCCGACGAAGACTTCGCCGAGAGCTTCGCCGTCTGGCTCGACCCCACGTCCCGTTGGCGCCGCCGCTACAAGGATTGGCAGGTCGCCCTGGCCAAGCTGGAGTATGTCGACCGCATCGTCGACGTGGAGCGGACCTGCCGGTCGGCGGCTCCCAACCAGCGACCAGGCTCGCGGGTGCCCTACACGGAAATCAAAGAGACGGTGGCTGACTACTTCGACATCAGCCACACGCTCGACCCCGACTTGGCGGAGTACCGCAAGGACCTGCTCGACATCTTCCCCCGCCAGTCCCAGCGCGTACGGAGCGCACGCAGGGCGCAGTCGGCGGCCCGCTTCATCCAGCAACACCAGCGCCTGCTGGTGAACAAGCTTGGTGGCTGGATCGGAGACTCGGACCGCCGCGTAATCGGGAGATTCCTCCGCCAGTTGCAGGCCTTGTGCACTTACGAACACCTGGTGGTGCCCGAAACCCGCCGCAACGAAATACTCGTCGACCTCACCATCGTGGCCACGTGGCACGTGGTCGATGGCATTCACCGCCTCTCAGGCTAGTCGGGCACCCGACGGCTCCGAAGCGGAGCCGCTATCCCGCGTTTCACCCCTGGGTGGGCTCTGGGCTCGGGGCCTGGACGGCCTCGACCTTCAGACCGTTACGGATGATGTCGCGCAGTCCCTCCAGCCCCAAGCGCGGCCCGCGCTTCTCCTCTTCGAAAATGATCTGCGCCAGGGTGGCCCCCGTCAGGTCAGCGCCGGTCACATAGTCCGTGACCTGGACGTCCTCGTTATTCCGAACGAAGACAGCGACGTCTCCGAGCGTCACGTAACGCTTGTCCTGAGTGTCGTACAACTTCCGATTTGAATACCGCTTAATCGTTCGCATCGTGGCACAGAAGGATGACACAACCCCTGACCGGAGGACAGAAAGTTTTGACGCGAGTGCCTATAGCGCGAAGATCGCGGGGCTCGACGCGGGCGCTGGGAAAGACGTCGAGCGCGCCGAGCCTCCACGCAGCACGACGAATACTGTCCCAGCGCGTCGACGGACCAGCAGCAAGGTGCTTTCGCCGCTTTGCCTTAGGGCCCGTTCCAACTCGGACAGTGAGCTGACCTTCTGACGATCCACCTCCACGATGAGATCACCCGGCTGCAGTCCGGCCAGAGCGGCCGAGCTGCCTTCGTCGACCCGCGACACGACGACGCCCTTCTGATCGCCCCAGCCCCGTGAGCGAGCCGCATCGGGCGCCAGGGCTTGCACGGTGAGGCCAACGCGGCCCAAGGGCGTGCGAGGCTCGCGTTCGGACAGAGCTGGCCGGTCACCCACCAGACGCCCGACCACGACCGTCAGTGAGCTCTCCTTGCCGGCGCGGAAGGACACGACGTCGACACGGCTCTCGGGCGTGCACTCGGAAACCCAGGTGCGAAGCTGCTGACTGCCCTCCACGTCGCGCCCCTGGAAGCGCACGATGATGTCCCCTGCCCGCAGTCCCGCGCGTTCGGCCGGTGACCCCTCGCTCACCCGGGTGACCAGCGCCCCGCGAGGCCCGTGCTGGCCGGCCGCGCTCGGCAGGCTGAACTGCTGGGCCAGATCCTCGGTCACGTCCTGGATGAGGATGCCGAGCATCCCGCGCGCCACCGCGCCGCCCTTCATGAGCACGGGCATCATCGCCTTGAGCATGTTGGCCGGGATGGAGAAGCCGACGCCCGAGTATTGGCCCACGAGCGTGGCGATGGCGGTGTTCATGGCGATGACCTCGCCGCGCATGTTGACCAACGGCCCCCCGGAGTTGCCCGGGTTGATGGCCGCGTCGGTCTGCAAGAAGTCTTCGTAGTCCGCCACGCCCACGTTGGCGCGCCCCTTGGCGCTGATGATCCCGGAGGTCACCGTGTGGGCCAAACCGAACGGCGCCCCTATGGCCAAGACGAATTCGCCCACCTGGGCCGCGTCCGAATCTCCCCAGCGCGCCACCGGCAGCGAGCCCGCTTGAGCCTGGATCTTGATCACCGCCACGTCGCTCTTGGGATCGGTGCCCACCACCTGCGCCGTGAAAACGCGTCGGTCGTGCGTGGTCACGCGGATCTCGTCCACATCGCGGATCACGTGGAAGTTGGTGACGATGTAGCCCGCCTCGTCGATGAGGATCCCGGAGCCCATGCCCCGCTGCGGGGCCGCGTCGGAACGGTTGCCGGGCTTGGCATCGAGACGATCACCGTAGAAGCGACGCCAGAATTCCTCGGGAACGGGTGGGTCCTGATGCTGGACGCGCGACAGCCGTTCGGCCGAGATGCTGACCACGAAGGGCACGGCCCCGGCGGCCACGGCTGCGAAGGCCTGACCGAGCCTCCGCGCCGTGGCCGCCGCGTCGTCCGGCGCCAGCGGAACTGCCCCTCGCTCCTGACTGGGAGACGAGGCACTGGTCAGCAGTACGGACGCGAGCGTCAGCGCCACACCGATGGATCGTGACCTCGGTCTTCTTCGCCACCTTCTGCCGAGCTGCCGATCCGTCGGCTCCCCTACACCAGCTCCCCGCACGCGCTGACTCCACTGGCAACCGAGCCGTCGAGGGGTTCTGCAAGAGCCCCGCCGAAGGCCGGCCGGCGCTCTTGGCCATGCGGAGCGCGCTCGTCGACATTCGTTGCGCCCGCCGTTGCCACGGCGGAGTAACCGGCCTTCAGAAGGCGGTTACCTCCGGGTGACCGCGGCGAGGACGCCCCATCGTCGGTGGAGCGTCGCCTGGGGCCCCATCATCCAAGGGAGGCGGAGCCCGGAACGACAGGACAGTCGCGCTCGCCCGACGAGGAGGACAAGATGAGGCCCGAGCAGAAAGAGAACGCAACCCGCGGGGGCCGGCGGTTCCGTCAGGTGCTCGTCTCTGCCGTTCTCTCGGCCGCTGCTGCTGGCTTGGTCGCCGGACCAGCGCGCGCTCAACCCGGGCCACCGCCACCTGCCCTGCCACCGCCCTACCAACCGCCGGATGGCTTCGCGTACTACAGCGCACCGCCGCCGCCCGAGCCCCCGCCCGCGCCGGGTGTTCACCGTCTCATCAGCGTCACCTTCGGCGTCGGGCCCGGCATGCTCATCGGCCCGGGAGAGACGGACGTGGCGCTCTCGTACAGCGTGGTTCGCCTGGGCATCGGCATCATCCGCAACCTGCAATTCGTGGCCAGCTACGAGGGGGCCGGGACGAGCAGCACCAGTCCCGCCACCGACGAGAGCTCCTGGCTCAGTCAGAACCAGTGGGTGTTCGGGCTACAGTTCTTCTTTCTGCAACGGCTGTACGCCCGCGCCGGCATGGGTGTGGGCACGGTGCACGAGTCCACCGACAACGCGGAATTCAACGGCGGCACGGGACTCAACTTCTCGGGCGGCGCCGGCGTGGAGTTTCTGCAGACCCAGCACGTGGCGCTGGGCGCGGAGATGAACGCCAGCACCACCCGCTATTCGGACGAGTCCTGGGAAACCATCGCCTGGAACCTGACGCTCACCCTCTACTGACGCGACACCGTCGGCGGAATGCGCGGGTCCTGCCCGTCCCTCGGGATGGTGCTGCACGCCTGTCGCACTTGGTCTGGCGCGGGCAGCCTCCAGCGAGGCTGCCTTGCCCGCGAGGTGCTGCCGACCCACGCTACGGAAGGAAGGGGAGGTTGAACATGGTGAGGGTGAAACGTCTGAGAGGTCTTCTGGTCCGTCTGTTCGCCCTGGCCGCGCTGGCCGTCCTGCCCGCGTGCGGCCACACCGATCCCAAAGCGTACGTCTTCGCGGTGCCCCTGGCTCCCGAGCGGCTGACCGACCTCGTGGCCAAGGCTCTGGCCAGCGAGGGTTACTACCCGGCCATGTCCGACCCGCGCACGGGCATGGTGGTCACGCGCTGGCTCGATACGGGCTACCGCATGAACGAGGCCGTGGACGACTACAGCGATTACACGCTGGACACGTATGTCTACCGTCGCTACCGCGTCTCGGTGACCGGGGGCTCGGCGGCCGGCGTGCGCGTGCATCTGGCGGTGGAGGCCAAACGCTGTGTCCCGGGCGCGCAGGTGCGCGACACGGTAATCCTGGGGACCTGCGACGACCTGCTGGACGACATCCCTGATCGGCTGTCGAAGGATCTGGCTGCGCTCGCCACACGCGTGCAGCGCGTGGCGTGGGTCTACGCGCGCCGCTGGTGAGGCGGACCCCGGCGGTCGGCGCAGGTCCGAGGGCCTGTGCCGGCGCCGCGGGGAGGTGGACGCCGTGGCCGCAAAGTCCTATACGTTACGGCCATGGCCGGATATCGCAGCAGAACTTCGACGCAAGGACGCAACATGGCTGGCGCGCGCTCGCTCTGGCGCGCCAACGGCATGACCGAGGCTGATTTCGACAAGCCCATCATCGCCATTGTGAACAGCTTCACCCAGTTCGTACCCGGGCACGTGCACCTGCACGAGGTCGGGCAACGGGTGAAGAAGATCGTGGATGCGTCCGGCGGCTGGGGCGCCGAGTTCAACACCATCGCCATCGACGACGGCATCGCGATGGGCCACGGCGGCATGCTCTATTCGCTGCCCAGCCGCGACATCATCGCCGACAGCGTGGAGTACATGGTGAACGCCCACTGCGCGGACGCCATGGTGTGCATCTCCAACTGCGACAAGATCACACCGGGCATGATGATGGCGGCCATGCGCCTCAACATCCCGGCCATCTTCGTATCGGGCGGCCCCATGGAAGCGGGGGCCATGAAGGACGCCAAGGCGGGCATCCGCAAGCTGGACCTCATCGAAACCCTGGTGGCGGCGAGCAACGATCAGGTGGGTGCCGAGGAGTTGAGCGTGATGGAGCGCTCGGCCTGCCCCACCTGCGGGTCGTGCTCGGGCATGTACACCGCCAACAGCATGAACTGCCTGGCCGAGGCGTTGGGCCTGGCCCTGCCCGGCAACGGCACGCTGGTGGCCACCCACGCCCTGCGCTGGGACCTGTTCGAGACCGCCGCGCGTCGCATTGTGGACATGGCCAAGGCGCACTACCTGCAGGGTGACCGCAAGACTCTCCCGCGCAGCATCGCCACCAAGCAGGCCTTCGAGAACGCCATGGCCCTCGATATCGCCATGGGCGGCTCGACGAACACCGTGCTGCACATCCTGGCCGTGGCCCAAGAGGCGGGCGTGGACTTCACCATGGCCGATATCGATCGCCTGTCGCACAAGGTGCCCAACCTGTGCAAGGTGGCGCCCTCGTCCCCGTATCACGTGGAGGACGTGCACCGCGCGGGCGGCATCCTGACCATCATGGGTGAGCTGGATCGCATGGGTCTCATCAACCGTGAGGCCTTCACGGTGCATGCACCAACGGTGGGCCAAGCCATCGCCGAGAACGATCTGCGCAGCCCACAGGTCAGCGGGGCGGCCAAGAAGCGCGCCCTGGCAGCCCCCGCCGGCGTGCGCAGCAACGTGGGCTTCTCGCAGAACACGTACGCCGAGACGGCGGACATGGATGTGGAGAAGGGCTGCATCCGCGACGCGGCCCACGCCTACAGCAAGGACGGCGGTCTGGCCGTGCTGTTCGGCAATCTGGCCAAGGACGGCTGCATCGTGAAGACGGCGGGCGTGGACGCGTCCATCCTCACCTTTGAGGGTCCGGCCCGCGTGTTCCATTCGCAGGAGTTGGCCAGCCAGGCCATCCTGAACAATGAGATCAAGGCCTGCGACGTGGTTCTGATCGTCTACGAAGGCCCCAAGGGCGGCCCCGGCATGCAGGAGATGCTCTACCCGACCTCGTACCTGAAAGGCAAAGGCCTGGGCAAGTCGTGCGCCTTGCTCACCGACGGGCGCTTCTCGGGCGGCACCTCGGGCCTGTCCATTGGTCACGTGTCCCCCGAGGCGGCCGAGGGTGGCACCATCGGCCTGGTCGAGGAGGGCGATCGCATCCGCATCGACATTCCCAACCGGCGCATCGACGTGTTGGTGGACGATCGCACGCTGGCCCAGCGCCGCGCGGCCATGGAGGCCCGTGGCGCCGCCGCCTGGAAGCCCCAGCGTGACCGCACGGTCTCCCAGGCCCTCAAGGCCTACGCCCTCATGACCACCAGCGCCGCCCGGGGCGCCGTGCGCGACATCTCGCAGCTCGAACGCAAGTAGGTCCCGCGGGTTCATCTGGCCCGCGATTGGGCGGCCATGCACGTCGGTCGTGCGTTGGCCGCCCTACGCTTGCCCGAGGACCGCGAGTCGCCGCCGGCTAACAGCAGCGGCAAGGGCCCTTGCTGCCGTCGTACTTGTGGGCCAGCGTGGCCTGCAGGGCTTGGTCAGCGGGCAGATTGGTGCGCGCCGCCGCCGCCTCGCCGGACAGCTCACGCGCCAACGAGCCCAGCACGATGGCGGCCGTGCCCAGCTTCCACCACGGCCGCCGCGACTCGCTGGCCGGCGGTGGCGAAAGCCAGACCGGCTCGGTTTCGTGCAGCACGGCCTGCTTGCGGCCGCTCAGGATGAGCACCCACTCGCGCACCGACACGATGAGGATGGCCACGACCAGGGCCAGGAAGATCCCGGCGGCCACCGCGTCCAGGTAGCTGGTGAAGGCCAGGGCGCGGGTCGCGGCCAGCTTGGCCTCGGGAACGCGCCCCGCCGCCAGCTCGGCCGACAGCTTGTGGGCCATGGCGAGAAAGCCCACGCGCGGGTTGGAATCGAAGATCTTCTGCCAACCCGCCGTGAAGGTGACCGCGCCCAACCAACCGAGCGGCAGGACCGTCACCCAGGCGTGACGTGCCTTGCCCATCTTGATGATGAGGGTCGTCCCCAGGCACAGGGCGACGCAGGCCAGGAGCTGATTGGCGATGCCGAAGAGGGGCCAGAGCGAATTCACACCGCCCAGCGGATCCTTCACGCCCGAATACAGGAAATAGCCCCAGGCGCCGGCGAACAGCACGCTGGCCGTGATGTTGGCCGGATAGGACTTGGTGTCGCCAAAGGGCTTCCACACGCGGCCGCCCAGCTCCTGAATCAGGAAGCGCCCGATGCGCGTGGCCACATCCAGCGTGGTCAGGATGAACAGCGCCTCGAACATCAGGGCGAAGTGGTACCAGAGCTTCATGGCGGTATCGCCGCCGATGAGCTTGCCGAAGATGTGGGCCATGCCGATGGCCAGGGTGGGCGCGCCCCCGGTGCGGGCCAGGACCGACTTCTCGCCGATGGCCGTTGCCAACTCGGTGATCTGCGAGGCGCTCACCGGAAAGTTCCAGGCCGACACGGTGGCCGCCACCGCCTCGGGCGTGCTGCCCACCAGGCCGGCCGGCGAATTGACCGCGAAGTACACCCCGGGGTCGAGCACGCAGGCCGCGATGAGGGCCATGATGCCCACGAAGCTCTCCAGGCACATGGCCCCGTAGCCGATGCTGCGCACCTGCCCCTCGCGCATGATCATCTTGGGCGTGGTGCCCGAGGACACCAGGGCGTGAAAACCGCTGATCGACCCGCAGGCGATGGTGATGAAGCAGAAGGGGAACAGGTTGCCCGCCACCACCGGTCGCATGCCGCCGGTGAAGCGCGCGGGGTCGGTGAGCCAGGGCATGTGGATGGGCGGCAGGACCAACATGATCCCGGCGGCCAGGAGCAGCACCACGCCAATCTTGAGGAAGGTCACCAGGTAGTCACGGGGCGCCAGCAACAGCCACACCGGCAGCACGCTGGCCGCTAGGCCGTAGGCGATGAGGCAGATGGCCAAGGTCTCGCGGCTCAAGGTGAAGGCCGGGCCCAGGCTGGGGTGATGGTTGACCCAGTACCCGGCGAGCAGCGCGACGACCAGGAATACGGCGCCGATGAGGGTCATCTCCATCACCTTGCCGATGCGCAGGAAGCGCACGTACAGGCCCATGATCATGGCGAAGGGGATGCTGAGGGCGGTGGTCACCACGCCCCACGGGCTCTCGGCCAAGGCATTGGTCACCACCAAGCCCAGGCTGGCCACCAGGATGACGAGGATGCCCAACACGGCCAGCATGGCCACCAGGCCCGCGAACCCGTTGACCTCGTCGCGCAGCATCTCGGCCAGCGACTTGCCGTCGCGGCGAACCGAGCCAAACAGGACCACGAAGTCCTGCACCGCCCCACCGAGCAGCACGCCGATGAGGATCCACAACGTGCCCGGCAAGTAGCCGAACTGGGCCGCCAACACGGGGCCCACCAGGGGCCCGGGCCCGCTGATCGAGGCGAAGTGGTGGCCGAACAGGACGTACTTGTTGGTCTTCACGAAATCGCGGCCGTCGTCGTGGACCTCCGCCGGTGTGGCGCGCAGGTCGTTCAACGTCAGAACCTTGGCCGCGATCCACTTGGAATAGAACCGGATGCCAATGGCGTAGGTGCACACCGCGGCTACCACCATCCAGGCGGCATTGAGCGGCTCGCCGCGCCTGAACGCGATGACCGCATAGGCCAGCGCGCCCAGGAGCGAGATTAGGGACCACACAACGACTCGAACGAGCGATCGCATTGCGCCGGCATACTATCAGCGCGATTGGACAGAGGGGGTCGCGGACCCTAACCTCAGACCCCGTGAGTCAGACCTTCGATGTCGTGGTGCTCGGGGCCGGCATGAGCGGCCTGTCCTTCGCCCGTCGGGTGGCGCAAGCCGGCCGGCGGGTGTTGCTGCTGGAGGCGGCGACGCGCGCGGGTGGCTGCGTGCGATCAGAGCGCCTGCCCGACGGCTTCTGGTTCGAGCTGGGGGCGCACACGCTCTACAACTCCTACGGCTCGTTGCTGACGCTCGTCGAACAGGTGGGCCTGCTCGACAAGCTCCAGCGGCGCCAAAAGCCGCCCTACCGCCTGCTCATCGACGGGCAACTGCGCAGCATTCCTTCGCAGCTCAAGCTGAGCGAACTCTTCGGCTCGGCCTGGCGCGCCTTCACCGAGCGAAAAGAAGGCAAGACGGTAGCCGACTATTACGGCCGGCTGGTGGGCCGGCAGAACTACCAGCGCATCATCGGACCCGTGCTCTCGGCCGTGCCCTCCCAGCGCGCCGACCAATTCCCGGCCGAGATGCTGTTCAAAAAGCGCCCGCGCCGCAAGGAGCTGCCGCGCACCTTCACCTTCGCCGGAGGCCTGCAGACGCTGGCCGATGCGCTGGCCGCCCATCCCGGCATCGAGCTGCGCACCCAGGCCGCGGCCCGGTCCGTCACCCGCGCCGGCCAGGGCTTCGTCCTCGACGTGGCGGGCATGGGCCGCATCGAGGGCAACCGGCTGGCGCTCGCCGTGCCGCCCCCGGTGGGCGCGACCCTGCTCCAGACCGTCGCCCCCGAGATCGCCCGTTCCCTGGCCACCATTCACACCGCTGCCGTGGATACGTTGGGCATCGTGGCGCGCGCCGCTGATCTGCGCCTGCCGCGCGTGGCGGGCCTCTTCCCCATCGACGACATCTTTCTCTCGGTGGTCAGCCGCGACGTGGTCCCGGATCCCGAGCGGCGCGGACTGGCCTTCCACTTCCGCACCGGCCTCACCCTGGACCAACGCGTGGCCCGCGTCTGCGAGGTGACCGGCCTGCGCCGCGAGCAATTCCTCTGCCTGGCCAGCCACGCCGCCACCCTGCCCTCGCCCGCCCTGGGCCACGCGGAGATCGTCAAGGCCCTAGACGCCCAACTGCCCGGCACGGGTCTGTATCTGGTGGGCAACTACTTCGGCGGCCTGGCCATCGAAGACTGCTCCCTGCGTGCCGCCGCCGAGGCCGAACGATTGGCAGCGGAGAGCACGTAAGCCTCCCTATCCCATCCACGCGCGCTTGCGGTGGCGGGCCACCTCGGCGAAGACGCGGGCCATGCGGCGCAGGGCGACCTCGCGGCTCTGCCCCACCTCGCGGGCAAAGGGGCGCATGGGCACGCGGGCGAAGCGGCTGCCGGCGCGGCGCAGGCGTTCCAGCAGCTCGAAGCTGAAGACGAAGGTCTCCGAGCGCACGCTGTCCAGGGGCACGCGCTCCAGCCAGTGTCGGTGGAAGATGTACGAGCCGGCGTAGTCCACGTGCAGACCGCCCACCCCGCGCAGGATGAGGCGGAAGGCGAGCGACAGCCAACGCCGCGACTCGCCCGAGTGCGGGATGGTGTAGCTGCTGATGACGGTGGTCTCGGGGTTCAGGCGCGGCAGGAAGGCGACCAGCGATTGGGGGCGCACCTGTCGATCGGCCGGCAAATGGGTGATGTACGGGCAGCGGGCCGCGCCGTACCCGTCGCGCATGCCCGCGCCCATGCCCAGGTTGCGGGCGTGGTGAATGACCCGCACGTCGCCCTGGCTGGCGGCCTCAGCCGCCGCGGAGGTGCCGTCCGTCGAGCCGTCGTCGATGACGAGGATCTCGTAATCCGCCAACCACAGGCGGGCCATGCGCCGGCAATCGCGCACCGCTGCCGCGATGGACGCCTCTTCGTTGAGGGCCAGCAGCACCATAGTCAGGCCGATGGAGCTCGGGGGCGTGGTGATGAGGGGCGCCGCTTCACCGAGCTCGGTCATCACGAAGTCCGCGCCCGCGCTCTCCAGTGGCGCAACCTCGTCCATGTCGTGGGCGTTGCCGAGAACCACCACCTCGGGCCCCAGCGCGGCGCGGGCGGCGGACCAGGCGCCCGGGTCGTGGGTCACCACGAAGAGGCGCGTTCCCTCGTGGGTCGCGTCCAGCACGGCACCGAAGTCGCAGGGTGCAGCGCCGATGCGGCCGTGAATGGAGGCGAAGCGCGCCCTATCGATACCGGCGCGGCCGAGGGCCGTGGTCACCGCCTCGCGATGGACCGACGCGCACAGGACGAGTGGCACGCCGGCCAATCGATCGAGCAGCTCGCGTGCCCCGGGCCGCACACGACACAGCGAGGCCTGACGCGCCTCTTCCTCGTCCACGAGCTTCCACAACCGCGCGGCCAGCGGCGCGCCCGCGCCCGGCTGGCGCACCTCGGCCTGGGCCGACGCGGCCTGGATGGCCATGGCCCAATCGCCTGAGTCCAGGCTCGCCCCTTCCTCGGCCAGCACATGCTCGATCTGCCCACGCAAGCGCGCCCGGTCGGGGTGCAGGTCGACGAGCACCCCGTCCAAATCGATGATGGCCAACCTGCGCACGGGCCTCACCGCGCGAAGACCACGATCTCGTTCTGGCCGTCGGCGCTCTTGCGGAGCACGGCGATCCTCCGGCCGCCCGCCGACCAGCGCGCACCACGCTCGGCGCCCAGCGGGACCTCGCCCAAGGCGCTCACCTTGCCGCTGGCCGGCTCCAGGTTGAAGAACGCCAGGGCGTAGCGCTGGCTCTCCTTGCCCGGGCGGTCGGCGAGCAAGGAGAAGAGCACGTCGCCGCCCTGCTGCTTCTGTTCCAGCGACGCGCGATCGTAGTCGCCCTCGGGAACGGGCAGCTTGAGCGGGCGGACCTTCTCGCCCGGGCCAACCAGCTCGAAGCCGCTCTGCCCGGCGCTCAAGATGATCACCGCGTCTTGGTCGGGCCGCTGCGCGCGCCGTTGCACGTAGGCCAGGAAGTCCTCGACCTTGGGCGGTAGCTTCCCCGCTCCGGCCTTGCGCGCCAACACGTCGTAGGTGGCGAAGCTGGGCGGGCTGCGCACGTCGGTCTTGGGGTTGTAGGACCCCGGCTTCTGCACCATGGCCTGCAGGCGGCTGTGGGTGAAGCCCAGGAAGGTCAGCGACTCGTCCCCGGCGATCGTGCCCTCGGGGGTGACGGTCAACTCGCGCTCGGCCAGGGTGCTGCCATCGGGGCGCAGGGCGCGCACCACGTGATGCGTGCCCGCCGCGTCGGTGCGCTCCGAATGGGTCACCAGTGCCTTGGGCGAAAACGAGATCTCGCAGTCACCAAAGGCGGGCGTCTCGCGCTGGATGCGACCCGCGCCATCGATCACGGCGGCCCGCCGCGCGCCTTCGTTCGAGATCACGAACCAGGAGCCGCCCAACGACAGAATGCGCTCGGGGACGCTGCTGAAGCTGCCGAGGTCCGTGGCGCGCGTCTTGCCGCCGGGCGGGCCCACGAGCATCTCGACCTTGCCGTCGGCGGTGAACTGGACGAAGGCCAGGTTGTTGCCCTTTTCGTCCAGGGCGAAGGCGTCGTGCAGGGTTGCCCCGGGCGCCGTGGCCCTGGCGACCTCCTTGAGCGGCGCGGCCCAGCCAGTGCCCGCCCCCAGAATCAGCAATCCCCAGACAACGGCTGCGGTGAATGGCCTCATGGCGGGCGATGATACACGGCCCGCGCCGCCATGAAGCCGGAATGCAGGCCCTACCAGCCTTCGATAACGCTGGCGTTGGGAATGGACGAGGTGAGGGGCACGGTGTCGATGCCGCGCGCGCCGAGCTTGGCCAGGTCGTAGCGCACGCGGGCCAGGGGCAGCTTGGCGTTCGACGTGTCCAGCTCGATGCTGTACTCCATGTACGCCTGGCCGCAGATGCGGCTGGGCTCGTCGGCGAACAGGTTGTTGTCAGCCAGGAACTTCTCGACGTCGGCGACGCGCGCGGTGGGCACGTTGAAGAGAACCAGCACCTTGTTCTCGGCGTTGATGGCGCCATAGAGATTCAGCAGGAACATGCGCAGCAGATCCAGCTTTTCTTCGTCCTGGCGAATCCTCGGATTGACCCAGATCGAGGTGCCCGACTGCATAACCTCGTCGATGATGCGCAGGCCGTAGTTGCGGATGGCGCTGCCGCTCTGGGTGATCTCCAGGCCCAGGTCGGCGCCGCCGTTGCGCACCTTGGCCTCGGTCTTGCCCCAGGTCTCCAGGATCAGCACGCCGCTGTCGATCTTGGAGGGCGAGCTGTACTTCTGCACAGAGAAGCGGCTGAAGCGCTCGAAGAGCCCCACCTCGCGCAGGCGGGTCTGGATCCAGTCCAGGGCCAGGTAGGGCATCTCGGCCACCGCGGTGATGAGCGGTTTGCGCGCGCACACATCGCGCAGGAAGGCCGGGAAGTCCGGGTGATCGTTACCCGCATTCACGATGCCCACCAGGCGCACACCGCCGCGACGGAGCGACAGGGCCCGGCGCAATTCGACCTCGCGCCCGTACTCGTAGCGCAGCTCGAGCAGGCGCTCGCGAATCCAGTCGTCGCCCGCGATGGCCACGTCCAACTCGCCGATGGCCAACTGGGTGGCGAACTCCTGCGGCCGGCCGTCCCAGCCGTAGAGGTAATTGAAGGTGGTGAAGCGGCTGGGGCCGCCGCTCTCGTAGCCGGCCGTCTTGAAGCCGGCTTGTTCGAGCAGCTTGACGAGGTTGCCGCCGCGGTTGGGATCGGCCAGCGAGCCCGCCGGCATACCGATTTTCAGTACTGCATCGCTCATGGTGGGGGGCAGGAGTGTGCAGCGAAACGCGACGGATGTCATCTGGGCGAGCAACGAGCAGGGAACGCGCTGCCGCGGCCGGGGCGGCGGTGTAGGGTTGGGGCATGAAACGACTTCTCGGGGTGGTTCTGATGCTGGGGCCGGCGGTGGCGTGGGCAGGGCCGGATCCCCTGGCGGGGTTGCGACCCACGGCGAACGACGTGCGCGGGCTGCGCGTGGTGGGCGAATCGCGCTACGCGGGGGCGGGCGAGGCGTTGACCGAACTCTACGATGGCGGGTACATGCGCTACGTGAACGCGGGCGTGGTGGGGGCCAGCCAGGGCTACTACAACCTGAAGGACGGCACGGTCGAGCTGACGCTGCATCGAATGGAGAGCCCGGAGGCAGCCATGCGGTTCCTGGGGTCATTGTGTAACGACATCAACGCGAACGTGGCGCCGCTGCGCGGCCGACCGGGCGGCCGCGTCTGCACGGGCGCCAGCGCCGGCACCTTCTTCGGCTACCTGGCCCTGGCCGATGTCCTGGTGGCCACATCGCTGGACCAAGGCGACGCGGCTGACCTGGATTCGGTGCTGCAGGCGACGGCCCGGCGCATCGCCCGCGCGCCCGCCTCCAAACCGGCCAAGCCAACCCAGAAGAGGTGACGCCCATGAAACGCCGAGAGTTTCTCCACAGCGCGCTCGTTTTGCCGGCCGGCGCCTTGGCTGGCGCTGGCCTGGCCCCCCTGGCGGGGTGCGCCCACAAGCCCACGGCACCGGCCGCGCCTGGCCCGGCAGCGCCCTCCCCCGCGGCTCCACCCGTGGCCGCGGCCAGTCCCGAGGTGGCGGTGTGCGCGGGGAACGATCCCTACGCGCAGACCCTGAAGGCCATCGACGCCCTGGGCGGCATGGGCCAGTTCGTGAAGCCGGGCCAATCCGTGGTCCTGTCACCCAATCTGGCCTTCGCCCGCCGGCCCGAGCAAGGCGCGGCCACCCATCCACGCGTCCTGCGGGCCGTGTTGGACGCCTGCCAGAAGGCCGGCGCGGGCCAGGTCGTCGTGCTCGATTTCGTGCTCGACGCCAGGGACGTCACGTTCAAGGTCACGGGCGCGCAGGCAGCGCTGGAAGGGACCAACGTTTCCTTCATCTCACCCGACACGGTCGACCAGTACAAAAAGTTCGACGTGTCGCGGCTCCCCATCCACGCCGCCCATCACATCGAGCAGGCCATCGCCAACCAGGTGCTCGCCGCTGACGTTCTCATCAACATGCCCGTCATCAAGCACCACGGCGGCTCCATGATGAGCGGAGCCCTGAAAAAGAACATGGGCCTGGTCTGGCTGCGCAAGGCGTATCACGATGCCGACCTGCACGGCTGCATCGCCGAGCTGAGCACCGTCATCCAGCCCCACCTGGTGGTCGCGGACGCCACGCGCGTGCTGCAGACCAACGGCCCCAGCGGGCCGGGCGAGCTGACCCACCCCAAGCAGGTCCTCGCCGCGCGCAACCAAGTGCTGGCCGACGCCTACGCCTGTCGCTACCTCAACGGCGCCCTCAAACCGACGGACATCCCTCACGTCGTTCAGGCCGCCAAGTTGAACGGCGTCGCCGACCTCACCAACTTCCGCATCGTGGAAGTCACGCTCTAGGTCTTCAGACCGTTCGGTGCTCCAGCGGCCCGTTCCTGCGCGAAGATCAAGCCTTTCTCGCCGCGGGAACTTCGCTACCCTGCGCGGCCATGTCGCAGATGACCTTCGAGACCTGGTTCGCAGCGCGCAATCCCACCATTCCCATTCCGGGGGCGGCGGCGGTGCTGCGGCTGACCGAGGGCGGGGCCACGGTGCCCTTCATCGCCCGCTATCGCAAGGAGCAGACGGGCGCGCTGGACGAGGTCGCCATCCGGGCCGTGGTCGAGGGCAAAGAGGCGTGGGACGGCCTCGTCAAGCGGCAAGCCTTCATCGTCGAGGAGATCGAACGCCAGGGCAAGCTGACGCCCGAGCTGCGCGAGAAGGTCATGACGACTTTTGACGCCTCCGCGCTGGAGGACCTCTATCTGCCCTACAAGCAGAAGCGCAAGACCAAGGCGGTCATGGCGCGCGAGGCGGGCCTGCAGCCGCTGGCCGATTGGTTGTGGGACTGCGCCCACGGCACGCTGGCCCCCGCGGCGGGGGAAACGCCCGACGGGCGCGCCAGCGCGTTCATCAACGCCGACAAGGGCGTGGCCGATGCGGATGCAGCGCTCAACGGCGCCGTGGAGATCCTGGTCGAGCGTCTGTCCGAGGACGCCAACCTGCGCAGCACGGTGCGCACCCGCTACTTCGACGAGGGCTTGGCCAAGACCCGCAAGGGCGAGAAGGCCAAGCCGGCCAGCAAGTTCGAGAACTACTTCTCCTTCGAGGAGCCGGTGCAGAACCTGCTCAAGCCCGAGAACTCGCACCGCTACCTGGCCATGCGCCGGGGCTGGATGGAGGAGGAGTTGGTGATGAGCTTGGGTGGGGCCACGCCGCCCGAGCCCGAGGCGCCCGCCGAGCCCGCCCCCAAGCGCATCGCCGCCCCCGTGGACCCGCTCATCGAGGATCTGCTGCACGGCTTCGAGGCGGCGGCCTGCACCCGGCCCGACTTCGCGGGCGCGCCGCTGCTCAAGAAGGCGGCCCGCTTCGCCCTGCGCGTGCACGTCATCCCGGCCATCGAAAACGAGGTGCACAAGGCCCTGCGCGAGGTGGCCGACGAGGCGGCCATCAAGGTCTTCGCCGAGAACGTACGCAAGCTGCTGCTCTCGGCGCCCTTCGGCCCCAAGGCCGTGCTGGGCGTGGACCCCGGTCTGCGCACGGGCTGCAAGCTGGCCGTGGTGGATGATTCGGGCAAGTACATTGGCAGCACGGTCATGCACCTGGAAACCCCGTCGGGCATGGCCGCGGCGGGCGGCATCCTGGCCAAGCTGGTCAAGGAGGGCGGCATCCGCGCCGTGGCGGTGGGCAACGGCACGGCTGGCCGCGAGACCGAGACCTTCGTGCGCAAGGTCCTGGACGAGGCGGAGCTGCGTGTGCCCGTGGTCATGGTCAGTGAATCAGGGGCCAGCGTGTACAGCGCCAGCGAGGCGGCGCGCGAGGAGTTCCCCGACCTGGACGTCACGATCCGTGGCGCGATCTCCATCGCACGCCGCCTGCAGGACCCGCTGGCCGAGTTGGTCAAGATCGATCCCAAGAGCATCGGCGTGGGTCAGTACCAGCACGACGTGTCGCCGACGGCGCTCAAGAAGAGCCTCGATGCGGTGGTCGATTCCTGCGTGAACCAGGTGGGCGTCAATCTCAACACGGCCTCCTACCACCTGCTGGCCCACGTCTCGGGCATCGGCCCGGCCCTGGCGCGCGCCATCGTCGAACACCGGGGCAAGAAGGGCCTGTACCGCTCCCGCGCGGCCCTGCTGGAGGTGCCGCGCTTCTCGGCCAAGAGCTTCGAGCAAGCCGCCGGCTTTCTCCGCATCCCGGAGGCCGAGCACCCACTCGACAACACGGGCGTGCACCCCGAGCGCTATGCCGCCCTGGAGAAGCTGGCGGTGCAGCTGAGTGTGCCGGTGGCCGGCCTGTTGGGCGACGGGGTCAAGCTGGTCAAGCAGTCGCGCGATCTGGAGAAGGATCTGGGCGCCTTCACCTTCGCCGACGTGATCAAGGAGTTGGAGAAGCCCGGCCGCGATCCCCGCGAGACCTTCCAGCCCTTCGCCTACCGCCAGGACATTCACACGCTCCAGGATCTGCAGCCGGGCATGATGTGCCCGGGCATCGTGACCAACGTGACCAACTTCGGTGCCTTCGTCGACATCGGCGTGCACCAAGATGGTCTGGTCCACATCTCGCAGTTGGCCGATCGCTTCGTGAAGGATCCTCGCGAGGTGGTGAGCGCGGGCGATCGGGTCACGGTGCGGGTCATCGAGGTCAAGCTCGACAAGCAGCAGATCGCCCTGTCCATGCGCTCGGGTGCGGAGGTGTCGCGCACGCCCGGCGATCGCGCCCCCAACGGCTCGCGTGACAGCCGCGGCGGCGGCTTCCGCGACGGTCGCGGCGGCGGCCCGCGGTTCAATCAGGGCCCGCGCGCCCCCATGCCCGCGCCCCAGCCCAAGAAGCCCTTCAACAACGCCTTCGCGGGGCTGGAGAAGCTACGCGGGAAGTAGTCCCGCCCTAATCCGCGCGCAGGCTGTTGGCCAGGGCCCGCACCTCGTCGAGCTTGGGGCCCTCGGCGCGGATGCCGACGAGGTAGAGCAGGGGCGGTCGAGAGATGGCCATCGTGCGGAAGACGGTGTGCAGGCCCTCGGCGGTGTGGGCCTGCAGGTAGGACGAGAACGGCGCGGCATCGGCGTGCAGCTCCTTGCGGTCCGTGCGGTACTGGGGTCCCGTGGGCAGGGCCAAGCTCTCGATGGCCTTGATGCCGCCCGTGGCGTACGCCCTGTAGGCGGCGGCGGGCGCGTTGGTCTCGACCTTGGTCACGCTGACCATCAACACACCCATGGCCCCGTGATAGCCCCACGCGGTCATGCCCGTGGCGCGGCGTTGGTGAGCCACCAACTGGGGCTCGGGCTTGGCGTCCGAACCGGGCCCATCGAAGCTGATCCCCAATCCCGCCTGGCGCAGACGCGCCCCTGACGAGCCCGATACCGCGACGGGATCCGCGCTCTCGGCCGGCCACAGGGCGACGGGCGTCACCTGCTCTCTGTGGCGCGAGCACGCCGACAGTGCGGCCAAGGTCAGCACAGCCCCGAGGACGTATGGGCGAAGGCGCGAGCTCATGGGCCGCAGGGTAGATGGCCGCGCGCACGCCGGTCAATGGGCCACGCCCGGTCGGGACGGCGCGGATTGAAAGAGCGCCCATGGCGTCGCGCATGCGCCCCCGCATGCCCAGGCACGCCGCGTTCCCCATGCGCGCCCTGTCCCAGGGTGGCGAGGAGCCCCCCCCCACAGGCGCAGAGTGACCGACGACGCAAACAGCGCAAGCCCCGAACGCCAGTGCCGACGCAAGGCCGCCAGCTGCCCGTCAGGCGCCATCGCGGCGATTGCATCAGCCCTCGGTCGACGCGGTCGCCTGGCGCGCCCCACCTGCTATCCTTCGTGCCCGGCGGCAAGGCCCGCCGAATGAGCACACATGGGACATCGACATTGTCCGTGGTGGCTGGGTTACGTCCTCGCCTCACCCGTGCGGCGGCTGTGGCAAGACCCGCGCACCATCCTGCGCCCGCTGGTCACCGATGGCATGACCGTGCTCGAGCCGGGACCGGGTATGGGCTTCTTCACCGTCGAGCTGGCACGGCTGGTGGGACCGAGCGGCCGGGTGGTGGCCATCGATGTGGAGCCGCGCATGCTGAAGACCCTGGGCCGCCGTGTGACGCGCGCGCAGATAGCGGAGCGCGTGCACATCCGCCAGGCCCAGCCGGATCGCATGGGTACGGATGATCTGCAAGGCGCGGTGGACTTCGTGCTCGCCTTCGCGGTGGCGCACGAGATGCCCGATCAAGCCGCGTTCTTCGCCGAGGCGGCCCGCGCCCTCAAGCCCGGTGGCGAGATGCTGCTGGCCGAGCCCATTGGCCACGTGTCCGAACAGGAGTTCGTCAAGGCCCTGGCCCACGCCGCGCAGGCGGGTCTGCTGGCCGGCTCGCACCCGTACATTCGCGCCAGCCACACCGCCCTGCTGGTCAAGCCCGCCGAGACTCACAAGGACACGTGAACGGGGCTCGCCGTCGGGAGCCCTTGTCACGACACCGAACGCCTCAGGTCGACGCCGATTCCTCGGCGAAGGCGGCCGCGGGGCCGACGGTCGCGGCGGCCTCGCCGATGGCACGGCCTTGCGTCGACACGCCCATGTTGTAGCCCTCCTCGCCGTGCAGGTTCAGGTCCAGGCCCTCGTGCTCTTCATCCTGCGATACGCGCAGGCCGCAGATGGCGTTGACCAGCTTGAGCAAGATCAGCGTGCCCAGGCCGGCGTAGGCCACGGCCACGCCCACGGCCAGTAGCTGCTTGCCGAAGAAGGTCGCGCTGCCAGAGATGAGGCCATCCGCACCACCCGCGTTCCAGCTCTTGAGGGCGAACACGCCCAACAGAAGAGATCCCACGGCGCCCCCCACGCCGTGCACGCCGAAGGCGTCCAGCGAGTCGTCGTAGCCCAGCTTGCCCTTGAGCAGAACGCCGCCGTAGCAGGCCAGCCCGGCGGCCAAGCCGATGGCCAGCGCGCCCATGGGGCCCACGAAACCAGCCGCCGGGGTCACGGTGGCCAGGCCAGCCACGAAGCCCGATGCAAAACCCAGGGCCGAGCCCTTGCCGAAGCGAATGACCTCGATGAGCAGCCACACGATCCCGCCAATGGCCGCCGCGAGCTGCGAGTTGACCAGGGCCAGCGTTGCGATTCCCGACGAGCCCAGGGCACTGCCGCCGTTGAAGCCGAACCAGCCGAACCACAGGAGGCCCGCGCCCAGCAGCACCATGGTCAGGTTGTGCGGGATGAAGCGTTCGCGTGGGAAGCCGAGGCGCCTGCCGACCACCAGCGCCACGACCAGCGCCGAGAACCCCGAGCTGACGTGCACCACGATGCCGCCCGCGAAGTCGAGCGCGCCTAGCTTGCCCAGCCAGCCGCCTTCGGCCCACACCCAGTGCGCCAGCGGGTCGTAGATGAGAGTGCTCCACAGCAGCGTGAACAGGACGTAGGCGGAGAACTTGAAGCGCTCGGCGTAGGCGCCCGAGATGAGCGCCGGCGTGATGATGGCGAACATCATCTGGTAGGCCATGAACAGCATGTGCGGAATGGTCATGCCGGCGCGCGGTTCCAGCCCGACCCCGCGCAGGAAGGCGAACGACAGATCGCCGATCACCCCGCCGTGGTCGGGCCCGAAGGCCAGCGAGTAGCCGAAGATCACCCACTGCAGGGTGATGAGGCCCAGGGCCACGAAGGAGTGCATGTACGTCGACAGCACGTTCTTGCTGCGCACCAGGCCGCCGTAGAAGAGGGCCAGCCCTGGGACCATGAGCAGGACGAGGGCCGTCGAGACGAGGAGCCACGCCGTATCGCCAGTGTTCATGTCGCCCACGTTGCCAACCTGGAAATTCCGCGAAAAGTCCTTGCAGCACTGGGAATCAAGAATTTGCCACGCGGAGATGCGACCGAAACTCTGGCGCCCCTGGGAATATACGTCTGCGAAACAATCAGCCACGGGCATCGCCGGTTGGGCTTGCCGTCGACCGCCAGCTGGGCCAACCTGCCGCTTTCCCAAGCAGGTAGGCGTCAATGAACAAGAAGCTTTCCAGCGGCAACGAGGCAGTCGCACTGGCTGCCCTGCACGCGGGCGTTCACCTGGGTACCGGCTATCCAGGCACGCCGTCCACCGAGATCCTCGAGAACTTCGATGCCCTGGGCGGTCGCGCCCAGTGGGCGCCCAACGAGAAAGTCGCCCTGGAGGTCGGCATCGGCGCGGCCTTCGCCGGGGGACGCGCCCTGGTAACCATGAAGCACGTGGGCCTGAACGTGGCGGCCGATCCGCTCTTCACCGTGGCCTACACGGGCACGACCGGCGCGCTGGTCATCGTCTCGGCCGACGATCCGGGCATGGCCTCCAGCCAGAACGAGCAGGACAACCGGCGCTTCGCGGTGGCCGCGGGTCTGCCCATGCTGGAGCCGTCCGATTCGCAGGAGGCCTACGACTTCACCCTGCGCGCCATCGAATTGTCCGAGCGCTGGCACACGCCGGTGCTGCTGCGCATGACCACGCGCGTGTGTCACTCCAACACGATCATGTGTCCGTCGGGCACGCCGCAGACGCCCAAGACCTTGCACTTTGAACGGGATGTGGCGACGCGGGTCATGATCCCCGCCTACGCGCGACCGGCCCACCGCCGCTTGCGCGCTAGGCTGGCCGAGATGGCCGCATGGAACGAGGCCGAGGGCCCCAACCAGCAGGTGGCGGGCAGCGCCGAGTTGGGCATCATCACCTCGGGCATTTCCTTCCAGCACGTGCGCGAGGCCGCGCCCGAGGCGTCGGTGCTCAAGCTGGGCATGACCTATCCCCTGCCCGTGGAAGCCATGCGCAGCTTCGCGGCCAGCGTGAAGCGTTGTGTGGTGATCGAAGAGGGCGATCCCTTCCTCTACGAGGCCGCGCGCGTCGCCGGCCTCGCCGTCGAGGGGCGCCCCGAGATGTTTCGCTTCGGCGAACTGAACGTGCCGCGCGTGCGCCGCATTCTGGCTGGCGACACCACGCCCGAGGCCGCGCCGCCCCCCGGCAAGCCCCCCGAGCTGTGCCCCGGCTGCCCGCACCGCAACGTCTTCGAAGCGCTGCGTGACCTGGGCTGCATCGTGAGCGGCGACATCGGCTGCTACACGCTGGGTGTGCTGCCGCCGTTCTCGGCCATGGATACCTGCGTGTGCATGGGCGCGTCGCTGGGCGTGGGTCTGGGCCTGCGCCACACGCTGCCGCCCGCGGAGGCGCGCAAGGTGGTCAGCGTGATCGGCGACTCGACCTTCGTACACAGCGGCCTCACGGGCCTAGTCGAGATGGTCTACAACCCGCCGCCCACGGGCCACGTGCTCATCATCCTGGACAACGGCACCACCGCCATGACCGGGCTGCAGGAACACCCGGGCACCGGCCGCCGCCTCGACCACTCAAACACCGGGCGCGTGGTCTTCGAGGACCTGGCGCGCAGCCTGGGCCTTCAGCACGTCTACATCGCCGATCCCATCAGCCAACCCGACGAGGTCAGGCGCCTCATCAGTGAGGCCATGGCCCGCGACGAACTCACCCTCATCATCACCCGCCGCCCGTGTCTGCTCGCGGCCGGTGCGATCAAGAGCCGAGAGAAGACCCATGCGAAGTGACGTCATCAATGTTGTGCTCGCCGGCCTGGGTGGCCAGGGCGTGCTCAAGGCCTCGGACATCCTGGCCGCGGCCGTGTTCAAAGCCGGCCTGGACGTGAAGAAGAGCGAGATCCACGGGATGAGCCAGCGCGGCGGCTCGGTGTCCAGCGACGTGCGCTTCGGCGCGCGCGTGTACTCGCCCATGGTGCCAACCGGTGAGGCCCACTTCCTGGTGGTCCTGACCGCCGGCCAGGTGGAGGTGGCGCGCCCCGTGCTTCGCCCCGACGGGGTCCTCATCCAGCCCGGCCAGATCGACGAGACCAAGCTCGCCAACAAGAAGAGCCTCAACGTGGCGCTGCTGGGCGTGCTTGCGCGCCACCTGGATATAGCCGAGTCTCTGTGGCACGCGGCCATTCAGGAGGCCCTGCCCGAGAAGCTCCACGCGGCCAACCTTCAGGCCTTTTCCCTGGGGAAAAACGCATGACCTCGTCAGACTGCAAGCCGACCTACCATCCCGTCTCGGCGCCGGATTTCGTGCCCGCGCCGCTGCTGCGCAAGCTGCAGCTGGATCGCGTACGCGCCATCGTGGCCCACACCTACGAAAACGTGGACGTGTTCCGCCAGCGCATGCGGGAGCGAGACCTGACGCCCGATTCCCTGCGCAGCCTGGAGGATGTGGCGCGCCTGCCGTTCACGACCAAGACGGACCTGCGCGACACCTATCCCTTCGGCCTGTTCGCCAAGTCCCTGCGCGATGTGGTGCGCCTGCACGCCTCCAGCGGCACCACGGGCAAGCCCATCGTGGTGGCTTACACGCGCGACGACCTGCAGGTCTGGACCTCGGTCATGGTGCGCAGCTTCGCGGCCTGCGGTCTGCACGAGGGCGACATCATCCAGAACGCCTACGGCTACGGCCTCTTCACCGGCGGCCTGGGTGCGCACTACGGCGCCGAGGGCTTGGGCGCCACGGTCATCCCCATCTCGGGCGGCAACACGGATCGCCAGCTCATGGTCATGAAAGACTTCGGCGTCACGGCCATCTGCTGCACGCCGACCTACTTCCTGCACCTCGTGGACCGGGCCAGCCAGATGGGCCTCGATCTCAAGTCGCTGCCCCTGCGCGCGGGCGTGTTCGGCGCCGAGCCGTGGACCGACTCCATGCGCCGCCACATCGAAAGCACCACCAACATCAAGGCCTACGACATCTATGGGCTGTCGGAGATCATCGGCCCCGGCGTGGCCATCGAGTGCCAGTGCCACGACGGCCTGCACGTCTTCGAGGATCACTTCTACCCCGAGATCATCGATCCCGAGAGCGGACGCGTCCTGCCCGACGGAGAGGAGGGCGAGCTGGTCCTCACCACCCTGTCCAAGTGGGCCATGCCCATGATCCGCTACCGCACGCGCGACATCACGGCGCTGCTGCCCGGCACGTGCGGCTGCGGTCGAACCCTTCGACGCATGCGCCGCATCGGCCGGCGCAGCGACGACATGCTGATCATCCGCGGCGTGAACGTGTTCCCGTCCCAGATCGAGGCCGTGCTCCTGGAGGTGGAAGGCACGCTGCCCCACTACCAGATCATCCTCACGCGCCACCGCGGACTGGACCAGATCGAAGTCCAGGTCGAGGTGACCCCGCAGGTGTTCAGCGACAAGGTGGGCGCCCTGGAGGCGCTGGCCCAGAAACTGGGCGACACCATCGAGCGGGTCATCGGCATTCGGGTTCAGCTCACGCTGGTGGAGCCGCAGACGCTCCAGCGCAGCGAAGGCAAAGCCAAGCGAGTCATCGACAAGCGAGCCAGCACATGAAAATTCAGCAACTGTCCGTCTTCGCGGAGAACAAGCCCGGCCACTTGCTCACGCCCTGCCGCCTTCTGGCAGACAGCGGCGTGGACATTCGAGCCCTGTCGGTGGCCGATACCCAGCACTTCGGCATCCTGCGCCTCATCGTTTCGGATCCGGCGCGCGCCACGCGCCTGCTCGAGGACGCGGGCATGGTGGTCAAGAGCACGGAGGTGCTGGCCGTGGAGGTCGAGGATCGTCCCGGCGGTCTGACGCGCATCCTGGCCGCCCTGGAGGGCTCGCCCATCAACATCGAGTACATGTATGCCTTCCCCTTCGGTCGCGGCGGCAAGGCAGCCCTCATCTTCCGCTTCGACAACCCCGATGCAGCGATCACCCGCTTGCAGCAGGCGGGCATGAACGTGCTCGAAAGCGGCGACCTCCTCGCGCACTGAGCCTGAGCGCAACTCCGAGGGCAGTTGCTCAGCTCCGGGGGCAAGGAGGGTCGAGAACCGCAACGGGGCATACTGCCGTATGTGAGGAGCGGAAGCGCAGGCCCGACGCCGCCCCCGGCCCGGATCGTCGGCCGTCGTCCCCTCGGGACTCCCAGGGTACTTTGCTAACGAGCGCTGAATTCGGGGCGGTAGCGGACCACGCCCGCGTGCCCGGCCAGGGCGCCGGGGCGCAGCTCCAGGGCCATGAAGGCCGCCTCGGGGCAGGGGTGTTCCCAGCGCAGGCCAAAACGGCTGGCAGGCTGAAAGCCGAAACGCGGGTAGTACGGCGGATGGCCCAACACCACCACGGCGCAATGGCCGTCCTCGGCCAGCTCGCGCGTTGCCGCACGCACGAGGCGCGTGCCGATGCCCTGACCCTGCTGCGCGGGCAGCACGGCCATGGGCCCCAACCCCACGGCCAGCAGTGGTCCCGAGCTCCACTCGATGGCCACGGGCGTAAAGAGGACATGCCCCGCCACCTGGCCCCCCACTTCGGCCACCAGCGACAAGGTGACCGCGCCCGCCTTTCGGAGCGCATCCACCAAGGCTGCTTCGCCACGACCGCCGAAAGCCAGCTCGTTCACGCGCCTGATCGCGCCTTCGTCCTGTGGCGATTCAGCCCTCACCCTGACCCGCTCGCACCCCGCCATACGGGCCACCATGGGCCGGCCGTTCGCATTTGGCAAGGCCCGCGGCAAGCATGGCGTTGACCCCGGCGAGTGATGCAGACTCGGCCCATGAAAGCGCGGGTAGGCCCGTTGATGCGCCAGGGGCTGGAGCAACTCGCCAGCTATCTGCCGCATGGATGGCGGATGGCCTTTTCCCATGCGCCGCGGCCGGAACCGCGCGCCCAGGCTTACGTGCGGCTGGTCGCTCCCGACGGCACGGTGGCAACCCTGGCGCTGGATTCGCACAGTCGCTTCGAACCACGCGACGTGGGCCCGCTCATGGACAGGTTGGGCGGCCGGTCCGAGACGGTCATGGTGATCGCGCCCTATCTCAGCAGCGAGACACGCGAGCGTCTGCAGCAGGCCGCGGCGGCCTTCCTCGACCTGACAGGCAACGTGCGCCTCGTGCATCCCGCCTTCACGCTGAACAAGAAGGGTGCCCAGCAACCCCCGTCACCGGGCGAACGCGCGGCCCCCACCCTGCGGGGAGCCAAGGCCGGCTGTCTGGTGCGCGTGCTGGTGGACTTTCAGGACCCGGGCACAGCGCGGGAGGCGGCTGAACGGGCGGGCGTGGACGCGGGCTACGCCGCGCGCCTAATCGCCACGCTGGAAGAGGCCGCTTTGGTGGATCGGGGAAAACGCGGCCGATTGGCTCGCGTGGATTGGCCGGGCCTCGTGCGCCGCTGGGCCAGGGAAGCCCCCCTGCCCTCGCGCGCCGAACTGGTCCGCCTCTCCGATCCCCACGGCGTGCCCCACTTCCTCGACCGCTTGGCGCCCAGTGGGTTCCTGCACGCCATTACCGGCCCCATGGCGGCCTGCCAGAGCGTGCCAGGGCCGGCACCCGATTCGGTCTTCCTGTACGTGCACGACGTGCCCGGCGCCGTCGAGCAGTTCCACCTCCAGCCCTTGCAGCCCAACACCTCCGCCAACGTGGTCCTGCTGCGCCCCGAGGACATCTTGGTCTTCGCGCGCGCGCGCACCCGCAAGGGCCTCAGCTTCGCGGCCGAAGCCCAGGTCGCCGCCGATCTGCTGTCCAGCCCCACGGGCAACACACAAGCCGAGCAGCTGCTTTCGTGGATGGCCGAGCACGAGTCCGCCTGGCGCCGCTGAGCTACTTCCGCTTCGGAGACTCTTGCGACGCCTCGGCCTCTGATGCGCCGGCCGCCTCGGCCTCTGGTGCACCGGCCGCCTCGGCCTCCTCGTTCTCCAGATCCTCGGGCGTTAGCGGCCCCCTGCCCACCGCCGTGGGCAGCGGCTCGCGCGTGCCGGTGCGTGGGTTCGACTTGTCGGGTCGGCGGGCGAACTCCTCGTTGGCGTCACTCTCCAGGAACGGTCCCCCGATATCCTCGGCCACGCTCTGCTCGAAGTCCTCGTCGGCCACGTCCTCGCCGCTCGTCGCGGCGGCGACAAAGTCCTGGGCCAGAACCTCGGCCAGATCGTCGTCGAGATTGACCGGCCCCTCTCCCGGGTCACGGATGAAAGCGTCCGCGTCGTCCGACCGGCCGGCCCGAGCCCGCTTCTCCGCCCCCCGCCCTACGGACGGCTCAACCGGCCTAGCGCGCTTCGGTTGCCTGGCCATCGCACCACCTAGAAGAAACTATACCCCCGCAATCCCCACGTGCCCGAGGAGGCGCCCCGGAGCCCGTCGCGCTCACGCGCCTCGCACGCGTCGTGAAGCTCGCCGATTTGAGCTCAGGTCCAGACGCCCGCGAGAGCCGCCCCGCACCCCGCACATCGCCCCGCCTTGAGCCGCATTTCCAAGACCTGGTAGCCGCGACGGACGATGGCAGCCGCGCCACAGCGAGGGCAGAAGGTGGTCTCGCCCTGCAGGCCGGGCACGTTGCCCGTGTACACGTAGCGCAGCCCCTCTGCCATACCGATCTGACGACAGCGCACCAACGTGGCAGGCGGCGTGGGGGGAACGTTCTTCATCTGGTACAGCGGCGAGAAACGCGTGAAGTGCAGCGGCACATCGGGCCCCAGGTGTCGCTTGACCCAACGGCACATGTCCCGCACCTCCGCGTCGCTGTCGTTGGCGCCGGGGATGCAAAGGTGCACGAGCTCCAGCCACACGCCGCTGGCCCGCACCGTCTCGATGGCCTTGAGGACCGGCGCCAGCTTCCCCTTGCACAGGCGACGGTAGTAGTCCTCGGTGAAGCCCTTGAGGTCGATCTTGACCGCATCCAGGACCCTGCAGGCCTCCCGCAGGGGCTCGGGCTCACCTGAGCCGCCGCTGACCATGGTGGTGCGCAGGCCCGCCCGGCGCGCCGCCCGGGCCGTGTCGATGCAGTATTCGAGAAAGACGATGGGCTCCGAGTAGGTGAACGTGATGCAGGCTTGGGCCGCTCGCGCCTCGCGCACCACGGCCTCGGGCGGCAGCCACTGCCAGCTCACCTCCTCGGGGCGCGACTGAGAGATCTCCCAGTTCTGGCAGCACTTGCATTCCAGGTTGCAGCCCGCGGTGGCCAGCGAGAAGGCGCGGCTACCGGGCAGGAAATGGAAGAAGGGCTTTTTCTCGATGGGGTCGACGTGCACGGCGCAGGGCTGGCCCCACACCAGGGTCACGTACTGGCCGCCCCGGTTCTCACGCACACCGCAGAAGCCCCGCTCCCGATCCTCCACCACGCATTTCTTCGGGCACAGCTCGCAC
>JAEXQJ010000161.1 GCA_023438785.1 Pseudomonadota bacterium | reverse complement strand
GCAGGGCCGCTCCCCCGCCACGCCTACAACTGGGGCCGGATTGGGCCCTGTTCAGGAGATAGAGATGTCCAACGAATTGGGATTGAAGATCAAGCCCGTTACGCCCATCACGCCCGAGGATGAGGCGCGCGTTGCACAATGGATCAACACCTGCGAATACAAGGAAAAGAACTTCGCCCGCCAAGCGCTGGTGGTGAACCCGGTCCACGCTTGTCAGCCGCTGGGCGCCGAGTTGTGCGCGCACGGTTTCGCCAACACGCTGCCCTTCGTGCACGGCTCGCAAGGCTGCGCCTCGTACTACCGCTCCACCCTCAACCGCCACTTCCGTGAACCCGCGCCAGCCGTGTCCGACGCCATGACCGAGGACGGGGCCGTGTTCGGCGGGCAGAACAATCTCCACGAGGGTCTGGAGAATTGCGTTGCCCTCTACAAGCCCGAGATGATCGCGCTCTTCACCTCGTGCATGCCCGAGGTCATCGGCGACGACCTGACTGCCTTCCTGAAGAATGCCCGGCAGAAGGGTAGCCTGCCCAAGGACCTGCCCGTTGCCCACGCCAACACGCCCTCGTTCAGTGGCTGCCACGTTCACGGCTACGACGCCATGCTTTTGTCCATCCTGCAGCTGCTGACGGAGGGCAAGGCCGTTGAGGGCCGCTGTACGGGCAAGCTCAACTTCATCGCCGGATTTGACGCGAATACGGGCAACTACCGCGAGTACAAGCGCATCTTCCGCGAGTTCGGCATTCCCTTCACCTTCCTGGCCGACATCTCGGACACCTTCGACTCGCCGTGCGATGGCAAGTATCGGCTCTATGCCGGGGGAACGCCGCTGGCCGAGGCCGCCGATTCCATCAACGGCAAGGCCACCATCAGCGTAGCGCCGTTCGCGACCTCCAAGACCTTCCCTTGGATCAAGGAGCAGTACGCGGGCGTGCATACCGTGATGCCCCTGCCGATGGGCATCGCCAAGACCGACGCCCTGCTGATGAAGTTGTCGGAGTTGTTCGAGCGGCCCGTGCCCGAGTCTCTGAAGGCCGATCGGGGCCGCGCCGTGGACGCCATGACCGATGCCCACCAATACATCCACGGCAAGAAGTTCGCCGTGTACGGGGATCCGGACATGCTGCTGGGCTACGTGTCGTTCCTCTTGGAGATGGGTGCCACGCCCTATCACGTCCTGTGCTCCAAGGGCTCGAAGAAGCTGGACCGCGAGTTGCAGGCCCTGCTCGAATCCTCGCCCTATGGCAAGGGCGGCAAGACGTACATGAACCGCGACTTGTGGCACCTTCGGTCGCTGCTCATGACGGATCCGGTGGACGCCATGATCGGCGACACACACGGCAAGTTCGCCGCCCGCGACGCGAAGATCCCGCTCTTCCGTTTCGGCTTTCCCATCTTCGATCGGGTCAACCTGCACCGCCGCCCCATCATCGGATACCAAGGCGTGATCAACATGTTGACCGAGATCTGCAACAAGTTCCTCGACATCTGCGACGACACCTCCGACGACCGGCACTTCGAAATGATGCGCTGAGGAGAACCATGAAGATCGCATTCACCAGCACGGACGGCACCACAGTCGACAGCCACTTCGGCAACGCCGAATCCTTCTACCTGTGGGACATCGGCAAGCAGGAGGCGCGCGCCCTGGGCCGCGTGACCGTGGGGTCGTCCGAGGGCCAGGAGGATCGCATCCTCGCCCGCGCCAACGCCCTGGCCGGCTGCGCCGTCGTGTGCACCGTCCAGATCGGCGGGCCCGCGGCGGCCAAGCTGGCGGCGCGACACATTCACCCGCTGAAGACTCCAGAAGCCACGCCCATCGCCCAGGTCATCGACCGACTGCAAGCCGTCCTGCGCGGGACGCCGCCGCCCTGGCTGCGCAAGAGTCTGCAAGCCGGCGCCGCGGCGGTTGCCGCGCCTTGATTCAGGCCTGCCTCTGTCGCACGCGCGGAAATCTGCCTTTCCCGCGCCAGACCCAGTGTTGGCAGGGGCAGGCCCTGAAGCTCCCTCGAAATCAGCCCCAGTCCCTTTTGTCCTATCAGGAGATCCCCATGGCGTACGTGACAGGATTGACCCGCGGTCGCACCGAATGGACCCCTCGCTTCGTGAAGGCCATAGATGAAGAGAAGTGCATCGGCTGCGGCCGCTGCATGAAGATCTGCGCGCATCAGGTGCTGGCCCCCAAGGAGGTCGACGAGGAGGAGTCGGCCAAGATGTTCGCCAGCATCCGGAACCCCGACAGCTGCATCGGCTGTGAGGCCTGCGGCCGTACGTGCACGAAGAAGGCCTTCAGCTTCGAACCGCTGGTGGCGTGAGGCCGGACATGCCGCCGGAAGAGAGGGCAGAGATGGAATGCGCCGAAGACCTGTTTCACGCTTACGGGGTCGCCTTCGACCCGCAGGTTCTTGCGGTCTTCCGCCTGCCCCTCTTGCGGCGGTTCGGGGTTCGCGTTGCCCAGGTGACCGAATTACCCGTGGACCCCGAGGAACGCCGCCGCTTCATGGCGGCCGGCCTGGCCGAGGCCCACGACCACTTCGCCCGCGGGGGTAAGGCCGAGCCGCCCCAGCCCCGGCCCGAGCCTCTGGTACAGATTCGCACCCCAGCTCGTGGTCCCGAGGTGTCCCATGCCATTCCACGTACTCGATGATCGACGCCATCAGGTGGTCCGCAGTCGGCGCGATGAAGTCGCCGACGTGGCCTGCGGTATGGCCAGCGCGGCGGGCTCGGTCAGCCAACGCGCCTGCACCTTCTGCGGCTCGCGCGTCGTGCTCTACCCCATCGCCGACGCCTTGCACCTCGTACACGGCCCCATAGGCTGCGCTGCCTATACCTGGGACATACGCGGCGCCCTTTCGTCGGGGCCCGAGCTGCATCGCACGAGTTGCAGCACGGATCTGCGCGAGCGGGACGTGGTGTTCGGCGGCGAGGCGCGCCTGGAGGCCGCCCTGCGCCGACTGATCCCCCGCTATCAGCCGCGGGCGGCCTTTGTCTATGCCACCTGTATCACGGGTGTCATCGGCGATGACGTGCCCGCGGTCTGCAAGCGCGTGAGCGCCGACCTGGGTTTGCCGGTGATCCCCGTGATGGCCGAGGGCTTCCGCGGTACCAAGCGAGACGGCTATAGCGCCGCCTGCCGGGCCCTGCTCTCCCTCATCGGCACGGCCGACGTCAGCGACGTGGGCCCCTTGTCGATCAATCTCTTGGGCGACTTCAACGTGGCGGGCGAGAGCTGGATCATCAAAGAGTACTTCGCCGAGATGGGCGTGGACGTCGTCTCGGTGCTGACCGGCGACGGCCGCGTGGACGAGATTCGCCGAGCCCACGGCGCGCGCTTGAATGTCGTTCAATGCGCCGGTTCCATGACGCCCCTGGCGCGCGCGATGGAAGAGAAGTACGGGACGCCCTTCATCCGCGTGTCGTTCTTCGGCATCGAGGACACGGCCGACGCCCTGTATCGAACCGCCGAGAAGCTCGGCGACGAGTCGGTCATGGAACGCACGCGCACCCTGGTCGAGCGCGAGATCGGCAAGGTCATCCCCGAGCTGCGCGCGTGCAAGGAGGACCTGGAGGGCAAGCGGGCCGGCCTGTACGTGGGCGGCGCCTTCAAGGCCTTCTCCCTGGTGCGTGCCCTACGCCAACTGGGCGTGCGCGTGGTGCTGGCCGGAACCCAGACGGGCAGCGCCGAGGAATACCGCGAGCTGCAGGAGGTGTGCGACGAGGACACCATCGTCGTCGACGACACCAATCCTCTCGAGTTGGCGGAATTCATGGTTGCCGAGGACGTGGATGTCTTCATCGGCGGGGTGAAGGAGCGGCCCATCGCCTACAAGTTGGGCATCGGCTTTTGCGACCATAACCACGAGCGCAAGATCGCGCTGGCCGGATTCGAGGGTGCGGTGGCCTTCGCCCGCGAGGTCCGCGCCACCGCCACCAGCCCGGTCTGGTCACTCATGCCCCGCCGAAACAGGAGGAGCCCATGAAGAGCACCGCCGCAGCGGAGCCAGAAGCACCGACGGCGTGCGGGGGCTCCGTCAATCCGTGTACGGTCTGTGCGCCCCTGGGCGCGGCCTTGGTCTCGGCCGGTGTACGCGGCGCGGTTCCCATTCTGCACGGGGCCCAGGGC
>JAEXQJ010000153.1 GCA_023438785.1 Pseudomonadota bacterium | reverse complement strand
GCCCTGGGCCGCCGGGGCGGGGGCGATGGCCGGGCTGGGCGAGTTGGCCATGAACCGCGGTTCCACTGACCCTGCGCCACGGGCTGCCTTGGCCTCTGGTTCAGGAGCCGGGGGCGCCGAAGCCCAGCGTCCCGCACCGCTGCTGTCGTCGAGGAGTTGGTTCCGGGCGACGCGCTTCTCGGCGTTGGCCGGCTCCAAATTGTGCGACGGCTTGGCCATGACCGGCCTGGCAGGCTGCACGCGCTCCCGCACGCTGGACCTGGCCTTCGCGAGCTTTGCCTTCCCGGCGTCGCTGTGTGCTTCGCCGTCTCCTTCGACGTCTCCGAACCGTGGCAGCGCTGCCGCGGCTTGGGGGCGGGCTTTGGCGACCTCCGCTTGGTGGGCAGGTGGTACCGCCTTCATGGCCGGCGCGGGCGCGGCCTGCGGCATAGACTCGGTCGACTCATTCGCGCTGCCGGGCGGGGGCAGCGCCGGGTCTTTGACGACCTTGACCAGCAGGACGAGGGCCGCCACACCCAACGCCCCCACCGCCGGGAAGAGCCAGGGCAAGCGCAGCCAGCGGGCGAGTCCGCCCTCACGTTCGCCAGTCCGCAGGCGAGGGGACCGAACCGATTTCTGGGCCGCGTGCAACACCGCCCCGCGCACACGTGCGGGCG
Source organism: Pseudomonadota bacterium (assembly GCA_023438785.1). Taxonomy (GTDB): domain Bacteria; phylum Myxococcota_A; class Polyangia; order Fen-1088; family Fen-1088; genus Fen-1137. The sequence continues at coordinate 10,843 of JAEXQJ010000153.1, read as the reverse complement.
GCTCCTGGCAGAGCGGTCCGGCCAGGGCGGCCCGCGCCACCTGCGCCGTGTGCCCCAGCGAGGCCGCTTCGGCCGCGCAGGCGGGACAGCCCTCAAGATGAGCCTCCAGCTCACGGCGCGTTTCGTCCGACAGCTCCCCGTAGAGGAGATCGACGAGTTGCTCGGAGGCCTGGCTGCACTTCATGGTGTCTCTCCCACCGACCGGGACAGGGCGGCGCCGCCCTCGCGCAAGTCCATGAGCGCCGAGCGCAGCCTCTGCAAGGCGTAGCGCATACGGCTCTTGACCGTGGGTTCGCTGGCGCCCACCGCTTGAGCGATCTCGGCGAAGGACATCTCCATGGTCTCGCGCATGAGAAAGACTTCTCGCTGTTCCACGGGCAGCTCGGCGAGCGCGCGGTCGACCTGGCTGGCTGTCTCGCGATCGATCACCTGGGCCTCCGAGCTCGCGGCGGGCGAGGGGAGCCGCTCCACGCGCGGGGCCATCCGTTCCCCGCTTTCGCTCAGGGCCGGGTCGTCGAGCGATTCGGCGCGGCGGTGTTCGGCGCGGCGGGCCTGGTCCGTGCACAGGTTGCGGGCGATGGTGTACAGCCAGGTGGAGACCTTGGCCGTGGGGTGCCAGTCAGCGGCGCCGCGAACCACGCGCAGGAAGACCTCTTGCAGCAGATCCTCGGCGGTGGTCGAGTCGCACACGAAGCGGCGCACGAAGTTCCACAGCCGCTTCTCATGGCGCGCGACCAGGTCGGCGAAAGCTTGCACATCGCCTTTCTGGTACGCGGCCATGAGCGCCTCATCCGTCATCCGGGGCTGGCAGTGTACACCACGGCTTCAGTTGCGACTCCAACCCGCGGGCGGGCGGGCGAAGCGGTGCGAGACGGGGAACGGCTCGGCGGTGCGGCGCAGGTCCGCATCGTCGGGGCCGTAGCAGCCGTCCACGTCGATGCCCATGGCCAGCAAACCATCGCGATCGTTGTAGCGCAGTCCGAGCAGGGCGGAAGGCTCGGCGGGGTTGGCGCGTACGAACTCGACCTCTTGAATGTGCGAGGCGACGGATTCGCCGAACTCGGTGCCCAGGCCCGGGCGATTGAGCGGTGCCGATCGGCTGGCGTTGTCGGCCAGGGCGCCCGAGGCTTTCTCTTGCGAGGGCGCGGCCGGGGCTGAGCTGGCGGATTCGTCGGAACGCTTGCTCTTGGACGGTGCCTCGTCTCGCCACATGGGTCGCGGCACCACGGGCCGGGGACGGTAGACGCGCTCGGGGAAGATAGCCACGCCGATCACGCCCACGTTGCGGGCGTTGCCCAGGCGCCCCGCGTACGAGTCGGCCACCGACGAGAAGCGGAACGCGGCGGCCTGCCACTGGGACAGGCGCCAGCCGTCGATGTCCACCGAGCCCCAGGCGGCTACCAGATAGCCGCGCTTGTGGCGGAAGTCACCCGGCCTGCCGTCGATCACGTCGCGTCCGTCCACCGAGAGCACGGCCTCCACGCGCTGGCCGGTGTGGTTGGTCACGCGCAAGGTGTAGCGGTCTCCCAGGTGTCCGAGCACAAAGTCCTCGCCCTGGTGCCAGAAGGTCCGCGCGGGCACGCCGTCGACCAGGACTTGCACCTCGTAGTCACCGTTCTGGGCGCGAAGCGGGCGGCTTTCGGCCTGTCGTTGGGGGGCGGCGCAGGCCAGCAACCCCACCATCCACGCCACTCGGCCCAGTCGTAGCGATCCACGCAAGCTCTTGCTCATCGTCTTCATCGTGACCTCCTGCCTGCTTGAACGCGGGAGGCGGGGAAAAGATCTCAGCAGCCGCGCGTGCGAGCCAGGGACACAAGAAAGTAGGCCAAGTCCAGGGGATCCACGGAAGTGAGGGGCAGGCCGGTGACGAAACCTGGGCGCAGGGCGCGGTCATCCAGCGTCGCTCCGGGGGCCAGCGCGCGCAGCCGGTTCAGGGTGCTTTCCAGGTTGCCGAAGCTGGCCGGGCCCTTGGCATCGCCCAGGAAGCGGTAGTCGAACCGGCGTTCGTAAAGGGCGATGTCGGGCTCGCCGTCGTTGCGCTGCAGAAGGAGCATGGCCTCCCGCTGTTCGCGGTGGCGCTGTTCGGCGTTGCGCTTCGTGGAGGTCATGGCCAAGCCGCCGGTCAGCACCGCCTTGCCCAAATCGAAGCGACGCTCGGCCGTCCGCACCGTCTCGGCAACCACGCTGACGCGCGTGCCGCGCTGGATGAGCGCCAGGGCCTGGGCCGGACAGGGGTGGGCGCGACCCTGTCCGTCGGTGAAGACCGCGGTCTGATCGCGGAGCTCCAGCCCGCGCGCGACCACGCGGTCTTGGTCCGTGGGCGCGGCGCCGGCGTCGCAGGTGAGAGCCACGAAGCCCAAGCCCTCCAGGGCCTCGCCCATCTGTTCGGCCTGCTCGGAAGGCAAGGCGGGGAGAAGCACGCGAGGCAGGATCCCGGTTAGGCGGCGTGTCAGATCGGCGGCGGCCAGGCTGGTGACACGGGCCGCGCCGGCGAGAGCCTCAGGTGTTCCAGGAGAGTGCGCGATGGCGAGGAGCATGCCCGCGTCGATTGTGCCACAGGGGCGCTCTGCCCAGGCTTTGCGCCCACGGCTTGCAGCCCCCTCCGCGGACAAGCACGCTATGTGGGATGGGTAGCCAGCAATCACCACTAAAACGCTAGAGAAACAACGCTAAACGGTTATGATGTTGTGCGCCCGCGTTCAGGAGACAGGCGGGCGGCTTCCAGCCTCAGGTCAACAACCAAGGAGACACGCCGATCATGAAAACCACTCTCTCTCTTCTGGCTGCGGCCTTCATGACCCTCTCGTTCGCCGGCCTGGCGAGCGCCGCTGATGCCAAGGACATCTACGCCAAGAAGTGCGCCGGCTGCCACGGCGCCCAGGGCAAGCCCAAGAAGGCGACCATGAAGGACCTGTCGGATCCGAAGGTTCAGGCGGCGGCCACGGACGCCGAGTGGGAGAAAGCCATCCTCGACGGCGTCAAAGAGAACGGGAAGATGGTCATGCCGCCCACCAAGGGCATCACCCCCGAGGAGGCCAAGGCCCTGGTGAAGGTCTGCCGCGACTTCGAGAAGAAGTAGTCCAAGCGCGTGATCCGGCCCGGCTTGCGCGACGGTCAGCCGATCAGACCGTGCGCGAAAAGACGGGCCGGCCCCTCTGTTGGCGAGGGCCCAGGTAGGTATCGAAGCACATGGCCAGATTGCGCACGAAGAGCCGGCCCAGCCCGATGGCGTGCACCCCCGACTCGTCGATGCGGCACATGCCGTCGGTCACGAAGGGCTGCAGCTTCCCCAACGATTCGCGGAAGTATTCGGCGAAGCGGATGCCGTGCTTGGCCTCCAGGGCCGCGCGATCGATCACGAAATTACACATGAGCGACAGGATGGCCTCGCGGCGGATTTCGTCGTCGATGGAGCGCTGATAGCCGCGCTGGACGGGGAGGCGTCCCGCATCCAAAGCGCGGTAGTAGGGCGCCAGCATCTTCTCGTTCTGGACCAGGGCGCCGCGCACATCGCCGATGGCCGACACGCCGAAGCCGATGGCATCGTCGCCGGGGGTCACGGCGTAGCCCATGAAGTTGCGCGAGAGTCGGCCCTGGCGCTGGGCCACCGCCAGCTCGTCCGAGGGGAGCGCGAAGTGGTCCATGCCGATGGCCTGGTAGCCCGCCGTCAGGAAGGCCTCGCGGGTCAGGGAAAGCAGGCCGAATCTGGTGTGGCGGTCTGGAATCGCCGTCGCGTCGATGGCCTTCTGGTTGCCGCGAATGCTGGGCAAGTAGGCGAAGGAGTAGACGGCCACCCGGTGGGGGCGCAGCGCCACCGTCTCGCTGAGGTTGCGGCGGAACGACTCCAAGGTTTGCCCGGGCAGGCCGTAGACCAGGTCGATGTTGACGCCCACGAGGCCGCACTGACGCGCGCCCTGCACCAGCCGGATGGTTTGCTCGCGCGTTTGGCCGCGACCGATGGCCGCCTGTACCTCAGGCGAGAAGTCCTGCACGCCCACCGAAATGCGGTTGAACCCCAAGCGCGCCAGCGTCTCCAGATGGGCCTGGGTGGTCACGCGGGGATCGACCTCCACGGCCAACTCGGCCCCTGGCAGGAAGCGAAAGTGCCGTGTGAAGCGATTCAGCAGGCGCTCGAGCTGGCCCGGCTCCAGGTAGGTCGGCGTTCCGCCGCCCAGGTGGTACTGGGCCACCTGACGGCGATGGGGCAGGAGGGCCGCCACGCGCTCCATCTCACGCTCCAGGTGATCGAGGTAGGGGGCCGTCACCTCGCGCTTCGTGGTGCCGAAGGCATGGCAGCCGCAGAAGGCACAGCGGTGCTCGCAGAAGGGCAGGTGGGTGTAGACCGACAGCGGCGCCTCGCCCAGCGCGTCCGCCTTGGCCAGGGACTCGCGGTAGTGCGCCTCGGTGAACCCCTCGTGGAATTCGACCGCCGTGGGATATGACGTGTAGCGAGGGCCGGCGCTATCGTAGCGGGCCAGCACCTCGGGCGACACCGGCGAGTCAGTCATCCTGGCCCTCCGGCAGGAAGCGATAGCCGAGCCCGCGCACCGTGTGCAGGTAGCGCGGCCTCTCCGGATCGGCCTCCAGGACCTTGCGCAGGCGGATGACCAACCCATCCAGGGTTCGCGTGGAGGGCGAGACCTCGTAACCCCACACGCGTTCCAGGATCTCGTCACGTCCCACCGTCTGTCCCGAACGTTCGACCAGCAAGCGCAGGATGAGGGTCTCCTTCTCGGCCAGCCTGTGGCGCTCGCCTTCCGCGTCGGTGACCTCGCCCGTGTGCAGGTCCACCGTGCAGTCGCCGATGCGCAAGGGCGCGCCCTTGGGGGCCGCGGCGCCGTCCCAGGCCTGGCGACGAAGCATGCCGCGCACCCGGGCCAGCAGCTCACGCAGGTTGAAGGGCTTGCCCAGATAATCGTCGCCGCCCACCTCAAGCCCGTAGATGCGATCGTCATCCGATGTGCGCGCGGTGAGGAACAGGATGGGTACGCGGCCGCCCTCGTCGCGGATGGCTTTGCACACCGCGAACCCGTCGCGCCGGGGCAGCATGACATCCAGAACCAGCAGATCGATGCCGCCCGCTCGCCAGCGCTCCACGGCCGCCTCGCCGTCGCCCACCACCTCGACGGCATGGCCCTCGTCCTCCAGGTTTTCGCGGATGCCCTCGGCCAGGCGCGCCTCGTCCTCCACGACGAGAATGCGCGCGCTCACGCCTCGGCTCCGTGCAAGGGGAAGCGGACGCGGAAGGTGGTGCCACGGCCCAGCCCCTCGCTGTGGGCCGTGATGTCGCCGCCCGAGTGGCGCAGCAGCTCGCGGGCCAGGTACAGGCCCAGACCGGTGCCCTCGGATTGGCGAACCATCTCGTCGCCCACTCGGTAGAACTTCTGGAAGATCTTCTCCTGCTCCTCGGCGGCCAGGCCGATGCCCTGGTCCGCGACCTCCAGGACGGCCCACGGGGCCTGTGCGCTCAGGCTCAGGCGCACCGGCAGATGTGGGCCGCCGTACTTGGCGGCATTCTCCAACAGGTTGCGCATCACGGTTCGCAGCACGCCCTGGTCATAGCGTGCTTCGACGCTCCGGTCAGGCAGGACGAGCTGCACCTCCAGCTTGCGGTGGGCCAGTTCCTGGCGCAGGGCTCGGGTCACCTCGGCCACGTCGCGCCGCAAGTCACCCCGGTCGGGATGCACCACGAAGCGCCCGCTGTCCAGGCGCGCCACCGAGAGCACGTTGTCCACCAACCCCTCCAGCCGATCCACGTCCGCGCGCATGTTGGCCAGATAGCGGTCCCGCTTCTCCGGCGTCACCTGGCGCATCTGCAACGTCTCCACGAACAGGCGAATGGAGGCCAGCGGCGATTTGAGCTCGTGGGTCACGGCCGAAAGGAAGTTGGCCTGCTGTCGCATGAGCGCCATCTCGCGCCGGATCGAACGCAGGATGACCGCCACGCCCGCGACCAGGATGATGAGGAAGGCCGACCCCTCGCCGGTGAACATGCGGATGCTGGCCTGTCGTCGCTTGACCATGTGGGCGATGGGCGCGGGGTCGATGGTGACGCCGTAGCCGGGATAGCCCGAGACCAGCTCTTGGCCGGGGTGCACCTGGGCCGTCCATCGCATGCGCGGGTAGCTGCGGGCCAAGAACTCTGCCGGCCCGCTCGGGCCCAGGGCTTGGCGCGAGGCCAACTCGGCCAGCGTCGCCTCGGCGGCTTGGCGATCATCCTCCAGTTGCGCGGCCGTGGCGCGAATGTCTTGGCTGGCCGAGCGCAGGTGGAAGGCGATCCACCACCCCAGTTGGGTCACGGTGAAGAGTGCAATGGCCAAGACGCCCCACAGGATGCGACGCGAATTCGGCGCGCTACGGTGGAGCGCGGGTGAGGGCGCGGGCATGTCAGCGACGCTCGCCGGGCTCGTCGCGCAGTCCGGTGAGGAAAGCCTCCACGGCCTCGATGCCGTGCTGGTGCGCGAGCTGTTTAAGCCCCACCGTGGGGACGTGGAGCAGGCGGTTGACCAGTTGCTGGCCGAAGCGCCGAATGTGTTCGCGATCGCTGTCCGGCAGATGGGCCAAGCCGTTGCCGAACAAGTGCTGCAACAGCTCCTCGGTGGCGCCCTGGCCGTGCACCCGCAGATCGCGCAGCACGGGGCCAAGGTCCCGCTCGAAGACGCGGCGGCGCAAGGCATCCAGGGCCTGGTCTACCAGGACGCGCGCCTCTGCCATCTCAGCCTCGCGGGCTTGGCGATTCTCGTCGGCCCGCCGTCTGAGTCGATCGATGTCGTGCAGCTCCACGCCGTGGGCGGCCGCGGCGACCGGATCGGTGTCTCGCGGGATCGCCAGATCGACCACCACGGGGGGTGTGCCGGTCAGGGCGGCGAAGAAGCTGCGGCCCAGCAGCGGCTCGCGGGACGAGGTCGCGGTCACGATGACGTCCAGGTGCCCGGGCTGGGCCAGGAATTCGTGCAGCGCCATCCAGCGCCCGCCGAACTGGCCCGCCAGGTCGGCAGCCTTGGAGGGTGTGCGGTTGACGAACAGCAGATCCAACCCCGCGCGGCCGCGCAGGTGCTCGCCGCATTGGCTGGACATCTCTCCCGCGCCGACCACCGCGAGCGTGGATGGCCCTTTGGCCAGGCGGGCGTCCATGATGCCAAAGGCCAGCGAGAGCATGGACACGGGTTTGGCACCCAGGGCGGTCTGGCTGCGCACCCGCTTGGCGGCTTGAAACGCTTCGTCGAAGACCATGGACAGATGGGGGCCCGCCAGCCCCAGCTTCTGGGCCTGCTGCAAGGCGGTCTTCACCTGACCCAGGATCTGCGCGTCGCCCAGACTGAGTGAGTCCAGGCCCGCGGCCACGCAGAACAGGTGCTCCGCGGCGCCATCCTTCTCGTAGGCATGCAGGGCTTGCGCGGCCGCGCGTCCGTGCGCGGCAGGCGTGACCTTGCCGCGCGTCGCGAAGAAGTCGTAGAGGCGTCGACGGTATTCCGCCACACCGTGGCCCTTCCTGCACAGGAAGATGACCTCCACGCGGTTACACGTGGCCAGGTACACGCTCTCCAGAAAACCGCAGGCCTGGTGCAGATCTCGTGCCGCGAGCTCGGCGTCGGCCGGAGCAAATGTGTAGGCCGCGAGTGATTCCTGGCCACCCCGTCGGGCGGTGGTGCCAACCATGCCGAGGTATCTCAAGCCGTCGCTCCCTCCATTGTGGGGCGACAGCTTAGCCTATTCGGTCGCGCTCAGCCCCCCGGGCCCGAACCGCGCGTATCCTGGTCCGGGGAGCTTGCGAAACGGGACCTGTCGGGTCCTCTTACCGCGACAGGGCCTCGGTCGTGGCCACGATGACCTCGTGGAAGAACGAGGGATTGTGGATGCCGCGGCTGCCATCGTTGAGCAGAAGCTGGTAGTTCCAGCCCGCCTTGGCCACCACCGAGTCAACGGCCATGACCAACTTGGCGGCTCCCGTCGTGGCGGGCGGCACGGGCGGCAGCGTCTCGCCGGTGACGGTCATGTCGCCGATGCGGCACTCCAGGGTGGACAGCTCGGCCGAGCCGGCCGGGGCACCCGCCTTGACCCAGGTGACCGTGATCGGGGCGGGCAGCGTGATGGTGAAGGCGGTCTGGCCGTGGATGGCCGGCCGGATGGAGATGGCCGTGGGCGCCACGCTGAGGGCCTGCGGCGTCGAGTACAGGTCGGTCTTCTCGTCCCAGGCACTCACGGTGATCGTGCTGCTCCCCGCGTAGAGCGCATCCACGAGCGCCTTGGCCTTCTGACTGACCGCCTTGCCGAGATCCTGTAGCTGCCTGGCGTTGGCGGCCATGAAGGCCTCGCCGTCGGTGGCCGAGGAGTGGCACTGGGCGCAGATGCTGGTGTCGGTCTTGAACGAGTGGTTGTCCAGCTGTCCCGCTGCCTTCTGCTCGGCCGTGGGAATCGCCACGTGGCAGCCCGCACACGTGTCCGCCACCGAGAGGTGGCTGGACGGATTCAGCCGCGGCATGAAGTACGCGTTGAAGCCGAACAGCAGGTCGGTCTGCGACGGCGCGTGCGGTCCCGAGAACGAGGTCGGGGCGCCCACGAAGTCGTCGTGCTCGGCGTTGCGCGTGTTGTGGCAGGCCATGCAGGTGGCGCCCGTGCCCACGCCCGTGATGTCGGTCAGACCATTGGGCAAGGCCTTGATCCCGTCGGTGATGCGCAATTGCGCCTTGTGGGTATCGTCGTGCGGGTCGTGGCAGGCCGCGCAGGTGATGGGCTCCACGTTGGCCTTGGTCAAGCCGAGCTTGGTCAGATAGGCCACGTCGGCGTCCACGGTCTTGGTCGGGTCCTTGGGATCGGGCATCTGGAGCTTCTTGGCCGAACCCGCGTTCAACTGCGCCGCATAGGCCGCGAATCCCTGGGCGTTGTGGCAGCGGCCGCAGTGGCCCGCGTTGGCGCCCATGGTCTCCACGGCAGACTCGTCCACGGCCATGGTGCGATCCCCGTGGGCCGAGACGTTCCACTGGGATCCCCTGTAGTGGCGGCCCGCCTGGTGGCAGGAGGCACACACGCCCTGGGCGAAAGACACGCGCATGCTCTGGTCGGCGTTCTTGTGGCCCTCGGAGGTGTTGGGGCCGTGGCAGTTCTCACACTGGATGCCGGCCATGTTGGCCAGGGTCGGGTAGTCCTTGACCATGCTCTCCCAGTTGCCGGCCTGGAGCTTGGTGGGCATCTTCCAAGCCGTCGTCTTCTCGAGGTCGTCGAAGCCGCCGTTGTCGGCCAAGGGGGTGTCACCCAGCGTGTGGCACTCCATGCACGAGCGCGGGAAGGAGGCCTCGACTTCGCCCGAGGTGGTCTTCCCGTTCAGCTTGGCCTGCACAGCGCGCGCGTGGGCGGTCTTCTCGTAGGACGTGAACGAATCGCTGGCCAGCGTGCCGTTGTGGCAGAGCTTGCACTCGGCATTGTTCACGCTCTCCCCCGCCCAGAGGCCCGCGGCCATGACGAGGGAATTGCCCGACACCGCCTCGGTCAGCTTGAAGGTGCCCTTCACGTCGGGTGTGAAGCTGGGGAAGCGGGTCGTGGCGTCGGCCAGGACAGCCTTGGAGCCCGTGGCGCCCGTCACGTCCAGCGTCCAACTCCAGGTGGTCTGGGCGGTCTTGGGCAAGCCGACCAGGAACTGCTTGATGCCCACGGGGACGTTGCGCAGACCGGTGGTCACCGCCGTGGTGCGCACACTGGCCGTGGCTTTGGTGACGTTGCCATCGGGATCGGTCACCGCGACCTCGAAGCTGTAGTTGCCGGCCTCGTCCGGGCTGATGGACAACACGCCGAAGGGCAGGCTGTCTGCCGTGGGCTTGGCCTGCTCCAGCGTCAGGGTCGTGAAGCTCAGGGTGTCGGTCGTGGCGCCGGTGAGGGTGGCCTTGGCGCCGCCCTTCTGGGTCCACGTGAAGGTCAACTCGGAGGCATCGGCGGTATCCGCATCGCTGGCCACCGCCTTGAGAGCCACGGGGGCGCCGAATCCGGCCGACAGGGTGGCGCCCGTGATGGCCACGACCGGCGGCGTGCCCACGGGGGCGTCACCCGTGCCCGCATCGACCTCGCCAACCCCTGCTTCTCCGGCTGGTCCTCTGGGGCCAGCGGGTCCGGCTCCCCCGGCTGGGCCAGGGGGACCCGCTTCTCCCGGCAGGCCACGCGGTCCTCTCTCCCCGGTGCACGCGGCCAGGCTCGTGCCCAGCAAGGTACACACAACCAATCGGCTAACGAGCGATACGTCCATAGGCAGAGCCCTCCAGAGCAGTCCGTGCAATCGCGTCCGCCCAACTGAATTACACCCACGCGATCCTCATTCCAAGTACTCCGATAGGCTTGACCGTGACAGTCGATGATGTGGGACAAGGATCGTGGCGGACCCCACCGGTCAGGCCGCTCGGTCTACGGCAGGCCTGACTCGAGAGCCTGGGCGGGCGGCTGCTCCATGCGTGCGCTCGCGTTCAAACTGCAAGAGGACACCCGCCCATACATGCGCTCAGGAAGGGGCGCGTGTCTCACTCGGGCGGATACATTTCGCATGCGCAGAGAGGCGCGACTGGTTATCTGCCGATCGCGCCCCTATAGTGCCGCGTTCGTGACCAGGCGTGCGCTTTCGATGACTCGCTCGCCTGGCGTGCGCGGGCGCTTTGGTTCTCACTTGTCCGAGCCCGGGCGTTTACCCCACAGGCAGGAGGCCGTAAGAAAAATGCAGAGCCGTACACACCGTTGGACCCTTGGGTTCGTGGGACTGACGTGTTTGATGGTTGCGGTTGGCTGTGGCCCCACCAAACCCGCGAACAGTCAGACCGGCGGCTCCGGCGGCAGTGCTGGCATGCCCGGCGCCGGGGCGGGTGGC